>JBEIHC010000150.1:0-5813 GCA_040381555.1 Bacteroidia bacterium | reverse complement strand
TGGCTTTTGGGTGCAGTCTTTTTATGTACTACTGGAGCTGAGGCTTTGTACTCCGACCTCGGGCATTGTGGTCGTGAAAACATTCGGGCATCTTGGGTTTTTGTGAAAACCTGTTTGCTGCTTAATTACTTTGGACAAGGAGCATGGCTATTAGCTCACCGGGGAGAAGTGCTCGATGGACAAAATCCATTCTTTACCTTGATGCCGGAATGGTTCCTGATTATAGGCATCATCGTGGCTACTTCAGCTGCTATTATCGCCAGCCAAGCCTTAATAACCGGATCCTATACCTTAATTAATGAGGCCATGAAAATGGATTTATGGCCCAAGACTCAGGTTCACTACCCTACTGAACAGAGAGGTCAAATGTATATCCCGGCATTAAATTGGATGCTATTGGGTGGCTGTATTTTCATCGTGCTCTATTTTAGAGAATCATCCCGAATGGAAGCTGCCTATGGGTTAGCCATCACCCTCACCATGCTCATGACAACCATTCTTTTGGCAAAATGGCTGGTATTTAAACGATGGCCTATGATTGCTGTGGTGACCTTGCTGCTGTTTTATCTAAGCCTTGAAACTTCCTTCCTGATTGCCAATCTCTTGAAATTTCATCACGGTGGATATGTTTCAATATTTATTGCTGGCGTGATTGGAATGGTTATGTTGGTATGGTATCAATCCCGGATTATGAAAAATAAACTGGCTGAATATGTGCCAATTCAACAATACCTAGATACCCTCAAACAGTTGAGTGAAGACAAACAAGTCCCTAAATATGCAACCCATTTAGTGTACCTGACGAGTTCTCGGAAAACTCAGGACATTGATACTAAAATTATTTATTCTATCATTCAAAAGCAACCTAAAAGAGCCGATGTTTATTGGTTCATCCATGTGGAAGTTACCGAACATCCTTACACCATGAATTATAAGGTTACCCATTTAGATAAAAACTATGTCATTCGAATTGATTTTTATTTAGGTTTCCTGGTACCTAAGCATATTAATGTCTTGTATAGAATGGTTGTTCAAGATTTGGTTAAAAATGGAGAGGTGGATATAACCAGTCGCTACGAATCTCTTAAATCCAACTCCATCACCGGAGATTTCAGATTTGTGGTACTGGAAAAATATTTCGCCAGTGAATATTCTTTCGGCTTATGGGAAAGATTAATTCTGAAAAGTTATTTCTTCCTGAAAAAAATAAGTCTATCAGAAGAACGAGGATTTGGGCTGGATACGAGTTCGGTAACGGTAGAAAAAGTACCGCTCACTGTTTCATCGCGTGAACATTATAATCTCAACAGAATACTTTAGAATATGGCCTCTTTTGATATTGTCAGTGAAGTAGATCTTCAATCTCTGGATAATGCCATCAACAATTTGAAAAAAGAAATCCTCAACAGATTTGATTTTCAGGGTAGCCAGACAGAATTGGAATTGGTTAAAAAAGAAATGCTGCTGAAAGTATTAACCGAAAGCGAAATGCGGATGAAGCAGATAGAGGATGTACTCATCAGCAAATTGATTAAACAGGGAATAGATGCACGCAGTTTGGACCTCGGCACCAGTCATGAAGCTGCGGGTAAAATGGTTCGAAAAGAAATTAAAATTCGCAGTGGACTGGAAAAAGAGGCAGCCAAAAAACTCGTAAAAATCATCAAGGACCAGGGATTAAAAGTACAGGCAGCCATTATGGATGACAAGATTCGGGTCACCGGAAAAAAGATAGATGATTTGCAATCAGTCATTCAGTATTTCCGTCAGAATCCATTTGAGGTGCCCTTGCAGTATGAGAATATGAAGTCGTGATAGAACAGGAAAAACGAGTATTAATTGAAGAATTCACTCTATTTCCTGAGGTGAACGAATTTCTAATTTCAGAACAAAACTTTACTCAATTGCAATCGTAAGTGTTCGGATTTTTTGTCCATACAGAGTAATAAATTCTTTGAATTTGAATCAAATTTTAAAAGGCCCAATTTAACTAAAGATCGACTGGAATTTCCGTAAAAGATAGAGTATCTAACTTTTTTCTGGGTGTTAGTATTCAATGTAATTCTTAAATGTATTGTAGCATGTTGGAGAAGCTAAATCATGGAAGTTTAGGAATACTTAATAGTCATGCCTTAATCCCTAACTCTTAAAAAAATCACCCATTTACAAGGGAATAATCGAGATTTCCCGGTAAAAAGATTACAGAAAAAATCATTTTAATTTAAAACAGGAAATTTTTTAATCTATCATTATTTGGTTTTCAAAATATAAATTGATACCTTCGAATGAGTAAATTAGACATATTATGAAAAATACCCTACAAATTCTCTTCTCTTCTCTTCTCTTCTCTTCTCTTCTCTTCTCTTCCTTACTAGCACAAAGTCAGGCTCAATGTAATATGGCCTTGGACTCAACCTGGCAGATACCAATTCAGTTACTCACTGGAGATACCGTTTCACAGAGAGATTGCAATCATTACGATTCTTATGCACCTTATGTCCCACATCATACACCGTTGAAATATGTGCATGTGAATGTGCATTTGCTTTATAGGTCAGATACGACCAACTGGCCAACTCAAGCGACCAATTGGGACGACTCAATGAGAGTGCGCTATGGTAATTTACCTCCCAATTCCAGTACCATTAATCTTGTTAGAGGAATGTTTGAAGGGATTACACAGAATCCAAATGATTTGGATAATGATATTTATGGGATTGGAGATAGATATGCCAATTTGGATACATTTCAAATTCCAACATTTACCAGTTACATTCAGGATTCAAGAATAAGGTTTATCGTGGATACCGTTGCATTTTGGTTTCAAGATGTTCCTTATTCATTGAATGATACCTTAGATTATAATAAACAGTCAGGTGCTATCCGAAATTATATACAAGGATGGGCAGATTCAATGATTCTTAATACACCTGGTTTAAATACAAATGCGGTTCAGTATTTCTTTACAGGACCAGATGGAAATGGATGGTCTCCAATAGGTGGAGATAATAATAACAGATGTTTTGTATCTGGTTTAATTTCTGGCTGGACTAACCATGGTTTAGCAAAGCATGAATTGGGCCACACTCTCGGGTTAAATCATTCAGTTGTTTTGAACGCTACAGGCGATAATTTGGATGATACTCCACCTTATGGCTTATATCCTCTGAATCCTAGTTGTTGGAATGCACCTACTTGTTCAAATAACATAATGGACTATAATGCAGGTACCTCAGCTCTTACCGCCTGGCAAATAGGACGCATTCATGCCTTTCTAATGAATAAAGAAGGAGGCAATATCTGGAGAGCCCTCGACCCTCACCACTGCACATATCAGCCTGCTGAAAAAATCACCATAGATTCAGGAGAAATCTATACCTGGAAAGGCGAAAAATGGCTTAAAGGCGATTTGGTCATTCGGAAAGGCGGGAGCCTGACCATACAATGCAAAGTGTCTTTACCCAAAGATGCCCGCGTAACGGTTGAAGGGGGAGGAAAGCTCACCCTAGATGGAGGAACGCTGACCAATGTGTGCAATGACTTATGGAAAGGGGTCTATGTATTGGGGGATCATACCAAACCTCAATCCGATACCTTTGCTCAAGGGCGTATTATACTGAAGAATGGCTCGGTCATTGAACAAGCTCACAATGCCGTAACCCTGGTGGATTGGGATTCTAATGGACCGATATGGACGACCACCGGAGGAATTATCCAGGCGGATAGCAGTTATTTCCTTAACAATGTTAGGGCTATTGCCTTTATGTCTTACCAGAACAAGGTAGGCAATCTCGAACTAAACAATGCAAGTTCCATTACCTCCTGCCGTTTTGAAACCAATCAAGCACTCAAAAATGGTCGGGTGCCTTATGCTTTTATTACCATGTTTGATGTGAAGAATGTTAAACTTCGTAGCAATCATTTCATTAATACGCATTATCCTCAACCCCAGGCTGGCATGGGGATTTACACAGAATACACAACCCTAAGAGTGGACGCGCCCGGAATAAACGGACCGAATATCTTTAAAAATCTCGAATGTGGGATTCGGGTTAATGAATTTAACTCCGCCCATCAGACCGTTATTAAAAATGCCAAATTCATAAATAACTATGGCGGAATTCATTTAATGAATACTGCTTATGCAGTTGTAACCGAAGATAGCTTTGCCATTATGGGTTATGACAGTACCATGACAGCCCCTTGCGGTACACCTGATGGCTATCGTAATACCTATGGCATTCATCTGGTTTATTCGGATAGATATAAGGTAGAGGCCAACGATTTCACCACTTATGATAGCCTGAATATTTCCGGTTACCCGGATGCCTTCGACAACCAGACAGGCATCATTGTCTCACACTCCGGCACTGGAGGCAATCAGATTTACCGGAACACATATCACGATTTAATTGTAGGAAATAAAGCCCAGGGCGTAAATGGATTGCCGTTATCTCAAGTAGGCGTAGGTCTGGAGTATAAGTGTAATAACTTTAGTGGGGAAATATTTAAAGCAGCCATAGGAGTTACACCAAAGGGGAGAATTGCGTATAGGCAAGGGAGTTTAGATCCGTTGGATTTGTACAATACTAAAAATCCGGCTGGAAACGAGTTTCATCAAATCACCTCTAGATCCCCATTGGACACCATGCTGGACATCTGGTATAATGAGCCAGATCATATTATTTATACGCATCATTTAGATTCATTTTGTATCCCGAGGAATGTGCAAATGGGGTCCGTTATTTTGAGCCCCTCTTTGTCCAATAAGGATTCTCTATCTTGTCCTTCCAATTTAATTCCGATAATCACAGGGGGTGGAGGCTCAGCCCGTTCTGCCAATCCTGTTAGTGAATATATTGCCTTAATTGAATCAGCCAAGGCCGTATTAGATTCCATTGAAGCTGGCGGACAGGATAGCTTAAAGGACATTATACAGAATGAGGCACCTGCCGATGCCTGGTTACTTTTAGACCCTTTTATGCCACTGCTATCTGATAAGATACTGAATGAAGTAGCTTATAAAGCAATGGATACCCTGGCACCTGAATATTTTGATATTCTTATTCAACATTCACCTTTATCAGAATATGTTTGGGAAAACATGGCAAGTATTTCCTTCGATTCCGCTCAGGCTGCCGAACTTATGGCTGCTCAGGAGGCAAGTTGGTCAGCCAGAGATTCAGCCTATTTCAGGGCTTCTGATTGGGTTATGGCAAGGGATTTATTTCGAAACGATGAAATCCGATGGTGGCTGGAAGATGAAGAAGATTCCAGCCGGGTTGAAAACATTATGACATTTTTACAACTCTGCCCTACTCTTGAATCCAGGCTGCATTTAACAGACTGGTATATTAAGCTGGGAATGTGGGAGGAGGCAGAAAGTTTGTTAGACTCTATAGAAATAGTGGAAGATTATGCTTGGTTGCCTTATGTAAGAATTCAGGAATCTATCCTCAGTGCCTACACCCGTGCTGGAAGTCTGAAAACCAAAACAGGGGATGCTGATTTATTAGAGAGTCTAGAAACTGATATAGCCAATGATGTCTATGGAAAAGGGAAACTCATTGCATTGAACAACATCATTTCTGGTAATCCACCTTGTCCTGAAGCTTTTGCCCTTATAATTAATGAGGATGATCCTCCAGCAGAACGAAGAGGATTAGTACCCTTTCAGGATGATAAGTCATTTACAAACCAATTAAAAGTATATCCTAATCCAACAAAAGGAATTGTAAATATCTTGTTAGATACTAAAGAGAAAGTAACGGGTATTTTGACACTTCGGGATTTGCAGGGTAAAATAATCCTTG
>JBEIHC010000149.1:0-5819 GCA_040381555.1 Bacteroidia bacterium | reverse complement strand
AGGGAGTACTCCCAGAGAATTTACCAAGGAGGAAAAACAAGAATTAATGCATATTGCGCTCTGTGCGGTACTGGCCCCATCCGGATCTTATGAACTAGAACATGCCGATGCAGAAGGATGGCCCCATTGGAAAGAAATTAAGCCTTTACCCTTTATCAATGTATTTGAGCAAACCACCTTTTTAAGGGCTCATATCGTAGAGTATTTTGAGGGGGTGTATGAGGGGGAGTTATGAGTTATGAGTTATGAGTTATGAGTTATGAAGGATGGTTATTTTGGATTTTGTCCGTTTTTTTAGGTAAGGAATATAGATTAAATTAAATAAGATTAAATTACATTACATTACATTAAATAACGATTGGATGAGCTACCTATTTAACACAAGACAAAAGCGCAGGAACTTTGGCTTTTGGATGGCGTCGTTTCTCCTCTGGGAAGGTCTAAAGAGGGAGTAGAGCAGGCTTGAGTGCTGAAAGCAAAAGTGAATTTTGATTAGGCCATTTTAGGATTACCCACAATTAATGGCGTAGAGCCAAAAATTGGAGATATAAGAAATCAATATAAATTTATATATATAATATTGATTATGAACACTTTGAAAACTTCAGGCAAAAAAGATATATCCTTTTTGGAAATCTGATTCAAATTTCAGAACTTAATAAAGAATTTCTGTAGTAATACAGGGCCAACACCTCAAAACAGAAAGAAGGGATAAAAAATGGGGGGACTTTGAGGATATTCTCACATGCTGATGCTATTTCTTTTAATGAATTAAAACACCTACAAAAATAACCATCTCGTTATGAAACTAAAACTAAACATCCTCCTTATACTTACATTCCTAGCAACACTAGGAGTTGCTCAAATAAACAAACCAATTGGTATAAATATTTCGGGTGTAAAGGATTATTCAACTGAACTGACATTTACGGATGCCTTTAAGCAATGCCGGAAATGGATTAGCAGTAATGCTGCAGGTGGAGGACCATGGGACACGCAAATTAGTGTACCCCTCAATTCCAATGGCTATCCCTTAGAAATACCCTATAATGATGGGATTAATGCCCCGCAATTGCTTAAATCACTTATGCTCTGGGATATTGGATCTGCTGTACCACTGGGTATGTACCGATTAAAGGCAAGTGGAACAGGGCAAATAAGATTAAGCTTTGGTGCAACTGGAGTATATACTTGTCCAATTGATACTTTAGTCAATGTAAGCGGGCAAGTTATGTTGGAAATACTGCTATCGGATGTTGCAAATCCAATAAGTGATATTCATTTTATTCTCCCTAATTATGTAAATTCCTACCAAACTCAGGTATTTACAGATGAATTAATCGATTTTCTTCAGGATTTTCAGGTAATTCGATTTATGGATTTCACCCAAACAAACGGATCTCCCAATGTAAACTGGTCAGATAGAACCACTCAATCTTTTTATTCTCAATCAAATGAAAGAGGGGTAGCCTGGGAATATGCGATTGCTTTAGCGAACCGAACTCAAAAAGACATTTAGATAAACATTCCCCATTTGGCAAATGATACCTATATCCAGCAACTAGCAAATCTACTTGACAGTACCTTAAATCCAACGAGTAAGGTTTACTTGGAATATAGTAATGAGGTATGGAATTCCGCTTTCTCTCAACACACGGATTGTGCGAATTTAGCACAAAATTTAGGCTATACTGGCCAAAGTTGGGAGAGGGCTTGGAAATATACCGCCAAAAGATCAGCAGATGTATTTAAAATTTTTCTGGATGAATTCAACAATGATCAACGGCTCATTAAGATAATTCCTTCTCAGGGTGCCAACAGCTGGCTTAGCGATCAATTGATTACATTCTTTAATGACCCAATTTATAATCCGAACCAAGTTACAGCAGACGCTCTAGCTATAGGACCCTACTTTGGGCACTCTGTAGCCAATGATATTGTAACCAATGGATTGGTCAATACGATTACCATTCCTCAGATTATCCAGGAATTACAAAATTCCTTTACGGATGCCTTTCAACACATTTCAAGTAATAAAGTTGTGGCAGATAATTACAATTTAAAACTCTTAGCATATGAAGGTGGGCAGCATTTAGTGGGGACTGGAAACAATATGAACAATGACACCTTAACCGCTAAGTTGATTGCTACCAATCATGATGCGGCTTTACAAGCTTTATACTGCACCTATTTAGATTATTGGTATGATACAGTCGGTGCCTTGTTTTGTCATTTTTCTTCTCATGGGACCTATTCCAAGTATGGCAGTTGGGGGGTGAGAGAGGATTTCCAAGACACACTGAACCCGAAATATCTAGCCTTACAAAGTTGTGTATTTAATGCAAATGTCATTTCCTCAAATAGCAATCTTGTAGAAGACAACTATTTTCAATTGTATCCAAATCCTGCAAATGAATGGATTATAATTGAAAATGCGGATGATTCCTTTGAACCCTTCGAATATAATATATTGGACATTGCTGGCAGAGTTGTCTTAACAGGCACTTCCAGATTCAATCAGGAGATTATTCTTACTTCCCTTCAAAAAGGAAGTTATACAATTGAGATTCTTGAAAATGGTAAGATAGCCTACCGGAGAATCCTGAAATTGTAGGTTTACCCTAAACTAGGGCTTAGGGTAAACTCAATCAATTGCAAAAAACGAATAAATGGGGTCACACTTTTTTGTTTCTACATTTTTTACTAACTTTGACTAAGTAATATTGAAGATTCCAACTTATGATACGATGGAAGAATAGGCTCGTTTGTATTGGAATCAGAAAAGAAAGAATTTCAATGCTACTAGATACATTAATCACAGGTTCAATCAAATTGTCACTCTCTTACCCACCCTCATATGTCAAAAGGAAAAGATATCAAGAAAAACTCGGATAAAACCGCAGCTGCTAAAACGCCAAAAGAAAAGAAAGCAGCAAAAGCATTGAAAAAAGTGGAGAAAAATGCCAATTATTCCAAAATGTAAGTTAATTCATTCATTCCTTTTTTTCTAGGGAATAATTGATGAATTGATAGACTTCTCTTTTAAAAGCATTAAACCTTTGACCCCTTTGCCCTAACTTTTATCTTTTGCGTTAAAAAATACTCTAACACAAAGAAAAAATTTGGGCAAAGGGGATGAAGGCTTCTTTACTTTATTCAACAAACGAAGTGGCTCCACTCAAAATCAATATTTTACTCTGTCCCACGAAGACTGCACCAATGAAGGGTGTTTCCATTCAAATATAGGGCATCCAGATACATTCGATTTTGAGCATCCTTTCCAATCATAGCAGCACATAAATGTCCACCAGAATAATAGGCTGGAATGGGAATCCGCTGAATCAATCTTCCTGAATATCGTTCATATACTACCCAATATTTAGTTTTATCAAAATCCTGAATTATTAAGGAAATAAACTGATTATTCAGTTCAAACTCTTTGATTCCTTTTTTGAATTTATCTTCCAATTTTAGGATGTAATTCAGTTGAGAATCGGGTTCCAGTAGAAGGACTGGAGCATCTGTGGAGGGTAGAATAGGGATTTGTTTCCCATCGGCCATTTGCATCATTCCCTGAATTCCGGTATTGAATAGATACTGAATGTCTGGGCAAATAAAAGCAGGTTTTGAGTCACTATATTGTGAATAGATTTTCCCGGAATATCCGGAAGTATAAAAAAAGGTATCCTGATTAAAGGCCCCTAGAAAATCGGCGTAATAATATCCTGTTCGAGTTTTGGCATGGATTTCATCCAATCGTCCTAATTTACTGTGAACTCGACCAGTAAAATCAGAAATCGCAACCATAGGAGCATCCGTGTAAAAATCCAAACGAAAAGGACTATCCGGGCTATCATTAGATACGGACTGATCTGTTCCTGAAACTGGCCAACCTTTAGAGCATTTCATATATATATTCTCACCCTTCCAATCTGGATAAAATTGGGTATGAGAGGGATGAAAACCGAATACCTTCTCCTTATTCAAACTACCCAGAACAGTTGAATGAACTAAATTTGTGCGGACAAAAACACCCTCATTATAATATCCCAATTCGTCGTCTTTAAAAACAATTTTGGGTAAGGACACTCCAAAATAAATATCCTTATTTTTACCTCCATATTTTGGGGTAAACAGCATATAATTAATCATCCCACTTTTTTTCATCATATTGACGATACTAGCGGGTGCATCAGGCGATATAAATGTGTCCAATGGTAGTTGGTTCAAGACATTCACCCGATTGCATTGGGAATTTTCTCGTTGCAATTGAATTACATCCCAAGTGAATTTATCGACCAAAATAATCTCACTTCTATCGGGGGCAATATCCTTCTGAGTAAACTCTGGAACATCTCCCGGAATAGTATATTTCCTTGTTTCGGTAAAAATACTTTCAGATTCTACTTTAATATCTTTAGTAAAAACAGATTTGGCGGAACAAGAAATAATTTCAATTGGCGCATCGGATTCTTGAATAACTTCCTGAATCCATTGATCAGAAACAGAGGCTCCCAATAGAGGGCGTTCTATTGTAAATTCCTTTTTTGTACCATTATATCTTAAATAATGGGGCGTTTGGAAATTCCCTAAATTAAGAGCTAATAAATTGGATAAAATACCATTATCAGAATCTAAAACTTTATCGGCCGGAAAATTTCGGTCTTTTAGATACTGAGTTGGATTTTTTTGTGAATACCGATCTATCCAAACAACATGTTTTTCGTCGGGTCGAATTTTTCTAAACATAGTCATCGCCACAGAGGCAACACCTTCACATCTGGGGCATCCCATAGGAGGAATAATCCAGATATTCACAATTGAATTTGAATCAATATTGGATTCAATTACCTCAATTATTTTGCTAGTATTTTCTTTGCACAATTTCAAGTGTGCCATTCCTGATTCTGATTGGCCGAATAGCAAGAATGAGGGAGGGAAGAATAACAGAGAGAAAATCAGAATTGTTTTCATGGTAAATTTGTTTAGTTGTTTCTGTTGGTCCATAAAAATAAGTTCAGGCTGACAATTACTCCGCCAGCCTGAACTTTAATGATACTATTCTACAAATTTAAATTTATAGGTACTTGCTCCGGAGTTATATCCGAAATCGTCTTTCTCAATAGGAGAGTTTAGATCTACATTCGAAACTTTAGCTTTAAAACTATGAGAAGCAATGCCATCCTCATAAGTAGTAATAGTCACGCCATTCTGATCTGTCTCTGAAACGGGTTTACCACTCCACCAATAGCAAAGTAAATCCCAAAAGCTCCCTTCTACTCTGGCACAAACTTTATCATTCTTTTGAGGACAAACTACATTTTCATCCCCTTCTCTCACAATGCCACCTTGACCTTTTATTGTGATTTGGATATAATCGAGTTCCTCTGAATTAACTTCCTCTTCTTCATAAGGCATCAGTTGAACCGGCTCTACCCAGGTAAAGGAAACACCAGAAGCTTTTCCTAAGCCCCACTCTTTGTAAGCATTTAAATCAGGAGACTGATACATCACAACGGTACGATGATCATACTCAAAATGCTCCATTTTATTTACCAAAATATTGGCAGTGGTTTTACCTAAGGTAATGGTTGCAGGTAAAGCATCAATGGTCCCGTCTTCAAACTCTGACAGTTTACTGAGGTCAATAGTCATGTGTGTACAAACACAATCCGATTGTTCGGGGCAGACCTTGCTCTGACCTTCGGTGTAAATGATGCCCCCTTTTCCATAAAGGGTGATTTTAATAGGGCCTGCAACACTCAAATTAATGAGCAGCAACCCAAGTGTGAAAATTAAAATTGACTTTTTCATTGTTT
>JBEIHC010000148.1:0-5886 GCA_040381555.1 Bacteroidia bacterium | reverse complement strand
GCAAAGCTTGCACCAAGCGGAGCTTGCACCAAGCGAAGCTTGCACCAAGCGAAGTTTACACCAAGCGAAGCTTACACCAACCGAAGCTTGCACCAAGCAAAGCTTGCACCAAGCGAAGCTTGCACCAAGCGGAATTCTTTACTCGTTGATAATCAGCTTACCGGAACCATTCACAGATTTTAAACTGGCATCATACATACTCTCTGCGCTGATAGGTCCAAGTTGATAAGACCCGGCCCATACTGCTCGAGCTAAATAATAAAAATGCTTCTCAGTGCCAGTAACATTGGTAAAGAAAAATATTCTGTCCCGGCGAATATCGAGGTGGTCGGGTTGAGAGGCTGCTGGACTGAGATTAAAATCGGGCAAACTCGAGATGCGATGATTCTCAACTTCCAATCCCGGTGGGAGTAATTCGGTGATTACAACATTTTCAATCACTCGAGAATCAGCACTCTTCACCGAGATGCGCACCACCACTAGGTCATTTCGCTTCACCTGTGTTGGATTAATGGGTGTGCCATTTCGATTAAGATAAGTTCTCTGTACTGCCAATCCTTGATTCATACTACCAACCCCTACTTGAGATTGGTACCCTTCGGAAATTAAATTATAGTAGAGTGTTCCTGAACTCACTTTTATCGTCAATGGGCCTTTTATAGAAAGCTTCATCCACTCTTGTTTGGAGGAAGCGTAGCTATAGGTTTGATTTCCATTTTGGATAGTGGCAATTACTGGATCAAATTTTTTCCGGAAAGCATATTTGCCTAATGCGAGTAATGCCATTCCTTTTTCCTGAGTATTGAGGGATTTGGATTGAGCCAGTTCTCGACTAAGTTTGGAAGCAAGGGCAAGCGTAGAAGCATGATTAGGACGAATATCGGCGAAAACAGAAAGCACCATAGCCTGATTGCGTATCCAAGAATTAAACTCTCCCCCACTCTCTTTTCCTGGATCTGCATCCTTATAAGTAGCAGGTAAAATACTTTTGGCGGTAGTATGATCACCGGAATAATAATAAGCGGAAGCCAGCAGGGATCTTTTCAGGTCGTTTAATTCGGATACTCGACTTTTATAATAATTCTGAGTAGAACGATCGGGTTTACCGGCCGAAGAAAGTACAAATAATCCATAAAGGGTACTCAAGGCAGGCACACGCAAGGCTTTTCCGGATTCCCCTATTTCCATTTCATCGGTACTACTTTTACGATTACGCACCAGTCCTGAGAGCCATTGCAAGGCAGATTGTTTGAGCTCTGATCGAACGGAGAATCCGGCCTTTTCTGCTTCAACCAAGAAATGACAAGCATAAACGGAACCCCATTCAGAAACCTCGGTACCTGATTCCCAATAGGCAAATCCTCCATGATGCAATTGCATTCTTTCTAGCTTTTGAATAGCTTCCTGAACCTGCATTCGGGAATGTCCGGTGGAAGTTTTCTCACCACATGCTTCAGCTAATGAGGCTAGATATAATTGAGGAAATACAGCGGAAACAGTTTGCTCGAGACATCCATAGGGATACTGAATTACATCCCGAAGATGATTGGCAACACCCGCTAATGGAGAGGCTCCAACTACAAGTGTTTGTCGGAGTGTTCCTGGATAAAAGCTGTTAGAAGAAGGGAAATTATATTCGGATCCTGAGGCAATTTTCCCTTCTTTAAAATCTCCGGTATAAGCAGCAGCAGGCTGTATGGATAAATTAATAGTTTCTTTTACTATTTCCGAACCGCATATTACCTGAGCTTGTAAGGTAGTTTTTTCCACTGCAGATTCTGCATATACGGTAAACCAAATTGATTGCTCACGATTGGGTATCAACTGTACTTTACGCGCATTGCCGCCCGAGACTTTTACTCCTTTACCCGGATTGAGGCTAACTAAAGCGGATGCAGTACCCGCAGTTGTCTTACTCACGATGAGAGGAATTCGAAAAGAATCGCCGGGCGCTAAAGCTGGAGGGGCAGAAACCGACATCACAATTGGGTCGGCAATTTTAACAATCTTCTCTGTCATGCCGAAAGAAGATTTATTCCAAGCACTGGCCATTACTCGCACTGCACCTGCATATACGGGTAAATCCACCGTAAGAGAAGCTTCTCCAGCACTATTCGTACGAATGGGTCCGCTCCAGGCAGCAATTACAGCTTTGGATGGCATAAGAAAAGGATTAACCCTTCTGCCTAAATTATACCCATCCCCCCCGTAAGCTAATTTTCTCAATTTAAGATCTGGAAACAGTAAGGGATATAATGAATGCGTACGCGTTTCCAAAGCTCTACTGGCATAAAAATAGGTGTAAGCATCCGGAGTGGTATAATTTTTCATTAACAAAACGCCTTCATCCACCACTGCAATGGTCATATCTGTATTAGGAGGACCTTTTACAATAAAACGATAGGGTTTACCGGAGCGAATTTTATCGGGTGCACTCACTTCTAATTTTAATTTCGCTTGTTTATTTTCTACTTTAAGATTTAAAAATCCATAAGCGACAGTTAAAGGCATAGCTCCATCATCCAGCGGTTTTATTAAAGTAGCGGACACAAATACATTGGGAACATGTTCCGGTTTTAAATTCACTTCTAATACAGCCGCTTTATTATCTGTTTGAACGATATGATATTCAAATATCTGATCGCGTTCAAGGGTTACAAGTAATTTACCCGGAAAGGGAGTACGGAATAGTAATTTTGTTTTATCTCCCGGAACACCTTGAGTTTTATCGGCAGTAATTTGAATTTGTCCTTCTTTATTCACCTGAAAAGAATTCGATCGGGTTGAGCCCCAAGCCCAAGCATACAGGGGCAATCGAATGTAAGCGGATGAGCCGGGTAATGACACGCGAACTTCATATTCACCGGAGGCTGGTAAATTAAAAGTATAATCTGTAGCTGCGGCTTGAGTTTGTACAATTTTATCGCTTACCAATACTTCCTGTCTTCTGGGCATAAAATTAAAATAGCCCCGATAATCTTTCTCTACTACATTTTGCCACAGATATCGAATTAATTTAACCTGAAGTTTTCCGGGAATAGGTTTGCCTTCTGCATTGACGGCTACCAGTGAAGTATGCACAGGGCTTCCAGCACTTACCCAATTCTCTTCGCATTTAATTCCGGGGAAATAAGATTGGGTTCGAACCTCATATTCTGCCAAGCGATGAACCGCTCTTCCCGTTTCATCCAGTACCGAGATAAACGCTTGGGCTTTTACTAAACCTGCTTCCACACTGAGACCTGTGAGTGGGCACGCGAATGCAAAATTACCCTGTGCATCTGTTACTCCACTTCTGCGTTCACTGTGAATCAGGTCACTGCTATTACGGCGTGCATCCGGATTAAAGCGAAATCCAGGCCAAGCGCTAAATTTAAGAGGCTTATATCTAAATTGAATGTCCACCTCCCAGGATTTTCCCGAAGCAGGAGGGCCATACAACAACGCAGCATAAGCTTTAGCTTCTAATTGATCATTTAAAAATAGAACAGATTGACCACTTTGCACCTGTACGGAAATTCTATCAGGGGTAAATTCTTCCACACTAAAACGATAGGTGTATAAGAGTTGATTATCGCCCGTCATCATTTCAGCCTGCCAAGTTCCGGTCATAGCAGCAGAGGGTATAGGCAGATTTAAAAAACTTTGTCCTTGAATTCCGGGCATGGCTTTATGCCAGGCCGATTCTTTTCCATTAGGCAATAGGATGCGCACTTTCACAGGCTGGGAACTGACGGGATTTAACTGAGCATCTCTTAGCAGCATTGCAAGATGCAGAGTATCCCCTGGTCGATATAAATTCCGATCACCATACATAAATCCCATCAAACCAGAGCTACTGGTTTTCAAGCCACCTAAATCTTCCCAGCGGTCTGTTTGAACTTGAGTGGAGGCTAAGTCTAGAAAGGTAAAATCTTTTCCAGAAACAGCGGTAATCATTCTGGGTTTAAATCCTGCTGCGGTCTGATTCAGATTGCGTAATACGACCACCCCTTTCCCATCGGTAATTCCCTTTGCCATAAATTGATTATTGGAGGAAATCAAACTTACCGTAACACCTGCAACCGGAGCTGCTGTTTCAATAGAATTAGCAAATACCCAAACATCCTGACCCGAAACTTTCGCCATTAAACCAATATCCGAATAAGAAATTAATTTAGCATCTCGTACCCAGCGATCATTCGGGGAGCTAACCTTCACCCAATACACGCCTTTTGTATTTCGAAGTTGATTTAAGCCAGGATTAAGCAATCGATAATCATCCTGAACCGGAAGGGATCGAACGGGAATTTTTTTAGTACGAATGATGTCGCCATGATTCTCCGTATTGGCATAAGCCCATTCCCGACTGGCACTTGCAGAAGAACCTGATTCTTCCTCATAATAATAATCTTCAAAGGATTCTTCTCTCAAAAAGGAAAGAATATTATTTTCATAAATTCGGGCGACAGTAAGTTCTACTTCCTCTAACCCTTTTACCCGAAGGCCAATATTTCCGGAGGATTGAGGACTGAGATACATTCCGGAGCTGGATAGAAATTCAAGAATAGGGCCTGATTCTTGAAATTGCAAAGTAAAAGTTTGATCTGAATTGAGGGCTCCACTGAGCATGCCCATTAGCCCCGCTTTTACGGTTAATTCATACTCTGTATAGGGCTGAAAATTCCCCGAAAGAATACATCCATAATCTAATGCCTCGAGAGTAAAATTAACGGGAGGATTTATTTTAAACCATTTTTCGCCTTGATCACCAAGGGAAATTCCCTGATTACACATTACTTTAACCATACCACCTTCTGGAGTAGTTTCTGCTTGTACAGAAAGAATGGAAAGGGAAGATGCTTCCGGAATTGAAATAGTTAGCAGCTGTTCGTTTAATGATTTTCCTGGACCTTCCGTACAAGTCAGACCAGGGAGAATGCTCAGAATAATTTCTGTCAAAGGAGTGGCAGGATTCAAATCAGGATGTCGCAACGAAAGCTGAACGATATTAGCATCAGACTGAGGTTGAATTTGAAAAGGAATTTTAGTGTCTAGATATTTTACTTGAATTAAAGAATTTAGAGTAGACGCATCTACAGCATAATTAAAATGGAGCAATAATCTTAATTCAGGTTCAGTGGCCGCAGCGGCCCGTGTCCAGTATCCTTCTGTGGAAACCAACATTGGCATAGGAGTGGAAAAGGGTATGGGTTCAGGGCTAACACCTAGGGTTAAATTGCCCGCGCGAGGAATTTCATCTGTGAGATAGAGCGTATATTCTGTAGCTGGGTCAAAGCGCACAGCAGGAGAGAAAACCAATTCATCTGTTTCTGTCCAACGAAACAAACCCTCTACTGGAGGCTCAATTCGAAAATAATTTCGACTGCTCCATTGACCCAGCATACTATCCCCTACTACAGCTTGGTTAAATTGAAAAACGAGGTTTTGTTGTAATTCAATTTCCTTTTCAAAATTCTTGGACTCAATCTCTAAATGAGAAGGAGTGCAAGAATACAAAAAGGCGATTATCAATAAAAAAAATGATAGTTGTTTCATGGCTTAGGTGTTGCATTGGCTGTCCAAAGTTAGGAAATAATTGGATTATAATTATGAGTTATGAGTTATGAGTTATGAATTATGAGTTATGAGTGTGGCCCGTCTTATCTCGATACGGCACTATGACTTTCTAGAATTTTCGAATTGCGTAAAGTGCCTACTCGATATGACTAGCAAAATTTTGAAACCAACTAACCACTAACCACTAACCACTAACCACTAATAACTAACCCCTATCAGTCATACCGAGTAGGTGCAGAAAGAAAGAATCAGCTTTCACGAAAGATTGTGCACCGTATCGAGGTAAGACGGGCGGAGGAGTTATGAGTTATGAATTATGAGTTATGG
>JBEIHC010000147.1:0-5886 GCA_040381555.1 Bacteroidia bacterium | reverse complement strand
TCCCATTTTCCCCTCCTGATAATCCCGAATCACCTGTCTAATTTCCTCCTCTGAATTCATGACAAAGGACGCGTACGCAACTATAGGTTCCTGCAAGGGCAGGCCCCCGAGTAGAATAATATGTGCGTCCTCCCCAGCTTCTAGTACCACAGAATCCCCGCCTTTATGCAAGCCCGCAATATGAATTGGTCTTAATGCCTGATTCTGACATACTGCAATTCCTGAAATGGTATAAATGCCGCAATCATACTCTTCCGGAATGGGTAATTCCAGTTTGCTCCCGGCAGGCATCTTAATTTCCCACAGCAGGGTAGGGGTCAGACTTTTTACCGGAGAAATATGACCGAATAATTCCCCACATAATATTTTAATTGTACACCCCTCTTTTTCAAATTCCGGCAGGCTGTGTTTAGGATAATGATAAAATGCCGGATTAGAAAATTTATCTTTTGCAGGCAGAGTAACCCAAAGCTGTAAGCCATGTACAATCTCTTTTTCAGTTCTCCGCTCATTCATGCCCTCTGCATGCACAATACCTTTGCCTGCCTGCATCCAGGCAATATCCCCGGCTTGTATGACTACATCATTCCCTATGCTGTCTTGATGTCGGTTACTGCCTTCAAATAAGTAGGTAACGGTCGCAATGCCGGCATGCGGATGCGGGGGCACTCCGGAAGATTCAGGATACCTTTCAAATGGACCAAAGTGATCTAAAAAGACAAAAGGCTCAAAAGGCTTATGGGCACTGGGAATTACCTGTCTGACATTGGGGCCCATACTTCGGCTGGGGTTTGCTTTGATGGCGGGGGAGATTTTGCGTTCCATGGGTTTGGAATTATGAGTTATGAGTGATGAATGATGAAGGATATTGGAAAGGCAGGGTTCATCATGGCTGCATTTTGAGCAGATACAAAGTTATGCATTATTGGGTTTAATGCGGGTAGAGACGCGATGCTTCGCGTCTTGCACGATGCGAAGCATCGTGATAAATGGTAATACGTATTTAATGCAGGTATATACGCGATGCATCGCAACAAATGGCAATATGCGTTTAATGCGGTAGAGACGCGATGCATCGCGTCTCTACCGCCCCACCACCACCTTCTGTGCATACACATTTCTACCCTGCATAACCCGCAACAAATAAATACCCGAGGGCAAATCGGAAACAGATAATTCTAGGGTTTGGGACCAGGTCTGGGATTGGGACCGAATTAGACGACCATCCATTGCGTATAAATTTAAGAGGCAATCCTGAGATGAAAATGAATTGGGAGATTCTATTTCGGTTGTGGGGGTTAGGGCTTCAACCTCTTGATCTAAGAATGGATTAGAATGAGCGCGATGCATGGGGTCGTATAGGAGATGCAATTTTTTGCGAGCAGAGTGGGCTTGGGATGGAGGAGAATAAATATCTGGGATTTGGATATACATTTTATCCGGAACTGGATTGGGATAAACCAACATAGCGCCCTCTCCAATTCTTACCTCTACATCTTTGGTAATACTCACTGGTTGGGAAACTCCACAGGAATCATCCCCCAGACAGCCATTGGCATCCACACTCATAAGCCAGATATCCTGCACCGGACCATTGACATAAGTACCAGCAAGAAAATACCCGCCAAAAGGAGAAGGCTCAATGGCATAGAACAAAGACTGATACTGCCCGGGATGTACGATATGATACCGCGCCCAGACGCTATCGGCATTGGGACTGAGTTTTAGGATGAGACCTCCATCGTCTTGTTTGTCCCAGCCATTGTAAGTATAGCTGGGGACGGTGTTGCCTATACCACAAACCATAAGACTGCCATCGGGTTCACTAAAGAAATCCGCAGAAGCAACAAAAACTCTTGGACCAACGATACTTTTTGTAAATATTTTTGCTCCCAAAGAGTCAAAAAGAGTTACATATATTTTACCAACATATCCATTATTCATTGGGCCGGAAAAGAGATAAATCTCATTTGGTTTGTGCCTATGAGCAAAACCATAAGACCCGGCAGGTAAATCTGAATCTGTTGTTATCACAGTGCGAGAAAACTTCTGTGCACCGGAGGAATCTATTTTAATAAGGCGGGGTACATTGTTATTTAAACCCGTAATTCTTCCGTTGATATAAGAAGTACCTAAATAAAGGGTATGTTCGCCATCCATAGATATTGTGTGAGCTTGATCCGTTACATTAAAATTACCATAAGTTCTTTCCCACAAAACATTGCCTAAAGAATCAAGTTTGATTAAATATATATCCTGAAGGGGATCGCCCTTACTGCCTGTAATTCCCAGCGCATACACCTCACCAGTAGAAGACTCAACAATTGAACTGCCTTCATCAAAGTCAGCACCTCCAAACAATTTGGTATATAAGGTATCTCCATTACTATTAAAACAATACAAAAGTGCATCCGCATTAGCACCAAGACTATCATTAGTGGAACCAAAAACATAAAAGCCACCACTCCGCCTACTTACAATACAATTAATTCCTCCTGCTGTATAATTCCTGATTGGGTTACGAATGGTTTTAGCCCATACTGTATCCCCACTCCAACTTAATTTCGTGACAAATAATTCTATAGTATTATAAACTCCGGTTGTCCCCCCAGTTATTATATACCCATCTGAAACCTGGATCATACCATAGGTAAATTCTCCATACCCTCTTAAATCCTGTGTCTTGGAAAAGTATTGAGATTGTGCATCTGACTTCGATGTTATTATCAACATCAAAGCAAGTATTAAAAGAAATCTTTTCATCGTAGTAAAAGTTTTTGAGTAAAATGCCTTCCATCCTTCGTTTGTACCTTCGCAAAATAGACCCCCGAACTTAATTTGTCTGTCGGTAAATTATGCCTTCGATTCGAAGAACTTCTTGATATTGCAAATACTTTTTTTCCAGAGAGATCAAAAAGATTTACCTCGTATTCTATATTTTTATCTGTTTTAAGATATTCAAAAATTTCTCCATCAGATGGATTGGGAAAAATATTCCATCCTTCGTCCAATGCAACTCTCAACGAAGCATCGGGGAAAGCATGCCTAAACGCTGATCCTCCTACGCCGTATTTAATAGTAATATCCGGATAACATCTGATTTTATTTCCTGTTGCAATTAAAATATTTTCTAATCGCTCGTAAAATGGCTTACGATCTTCTACATACTCTTCCAGTGTGGTTTTCATGGAAGGATCTATTGCAGTTATACCTTCAGGTGAATTATATACCGAACTTAAATTTCTCAGTATTTCTGCCAAATCATGATAAATTACCGAATCTGCTCCCTCAAGAGTATCAATTAATTGCTCATATTGGGCATATTCATCTGTGTATAGGCAGAAATCTATTCTTTTCAGAATGGCATGTACACTACGATCCTTCTCATATAGTGCCAATAAACTATCTCTTGAAGTAGTGGAAATACCCACACGAGGAAAAATATACTCGCTTGATTTTTTCAGATGCAGATCTACGCTGTCTTTGTAATGAGTAATCATTGCTTTTAAATAATCTCTTGGAGAGAAATACTCAATCTGGGCTTCTGCTAATTCATCTCTAGCCTCCGAAGGCATTTCGACTTCAAAAGTCAGAGGATAAATATGAGAAGCTAAAGGGCTGTTATTAACTAAAACATCCTTCCATTCAGAGGCATACTCAATATAAGCCTGATCAATGATATGAGTTAACACACGGTCACTCAGGTAGGGAGAAGCGGCATCTAATAATTCCTTCGCATCCTCAATGCTTTCGTTGTCAATAGCGTCAATTAATCCATCTGAATCCCCAGTACTGAGCAAGGTTGTTCCAACGGAAATGGAATCATTGTACACTGATATCGCATCCCAGGGAAAGGGAGGGCCATTTCCCCCGGAATTTAGTCTATTTGGACAGGTTTGTGTTGAATTAAATATATTAAATGTAGCAGTAGTGTGGTCTGCAAATATCGTGTCCAAATTTACGAACTGCAATTGAGTTGGCTTCATGGCACTTCCTATATCATGCAAATAAAATAAATGATTCATGGAATCGTTGAGAATGGTGAGACTATAACCCATGATTGTATCTAGACCCGGATAATCGGGAATATAACAGATATTCTTTCCCAAGCTGCTTATGCCATTGGATTTGAACATGTTACCAGCACCAACTTTATTGAATGGAGTATTTATCCCCTGATCTTTCGCCACTAAACCTAAAATACCTATATCGGTATAAGGAATTAGCAAATCGAATGTATTGCAAAGAATCTGCAATCCCTTTTCCTGAACCATATACTCGAACATAGGATTCGGTATCGTTGTACTCATCATTTCTCGGTTAATACCTACAGATTTTACCCCAAGCAGTAATTCTTTGAATTCATTCCGATACAATTCATCCGCATACCCATAATTATTACGAATCACACACCCATTTTGGCGATCATAGCCTAAAGCATTAACATAATTACCTATACCGCCGCCATATGAAGTAAATACATTTTCCTCAATTGTGAAGGCATTTGAGAAATCACTATAAATACCGTAATTATCACCAAAACGATTTGGCTCTATACAATTGCTATACACTATATTTTGATCATACCTCCGGATTTCAAATTTAGAATTTGTTACCCTACTAAAATTAGCATTAGACCAAAATACGCCTCTAGCACAATTGATAAACTTGCACTTATCTACTTCAATATGATGGGTTGAAATAGAATTTTCGACCTGTATTCCATAAGCAAGATTGGTAAAAGAATTAAATGTACCATAGTTTATAAACTTATAAGTCGCATCAATGGAATAAACGCCCCGCATTTTATAAAATTCAGCGGTATCAATATTGGTAAAGGTACATCCTTGAAATAGTACATTTTTTACACCCCAAAGAGAAACAAACACCGGAGCGGCAGAAGAGTTGGGTCTTGTATTGATAAAATCACATCTAAGAAGGGTGGCGTTATAATTCGGGGCTGGGTGCTTCATAAATGCAATTGATTTTCGGCAATTTTTAAATATTGTGTAATTAGCTTCGATTATACCTCCACAAGTAGAATAATCAATAGCTAAAGTTGAATAATCTAATTTACACAATATTACTCCATTCTTTGCGTTTTCTATAATTGATTGATGCATTACCACCTTACCAAAATTACCATAAGGAGCATACGACTGAGTCTGAATGGACGAATTCCCCCAAACCATAATACCACTCCATTGAGTATTATTGCTGCAGGAAGTTAAGGTAGCATCTTCTAATATTAGGAGCCCCCCTCTTTCCACTGCAATAAATCGATTATCCCTCATTCTTATTTGACAATTACGAATGGTTAGGGTACAATTGGCTGGAATTATTATATGACCATAGGGTGAACGATCGCTTTCCCAAAGTACATTACCTGAAATAGTAGTAGGGGTGCTGGAGATAGAATCACAGGGCAATTCGGTTTCCCAAATTCCTCGACCAGTAGTCGCCACAAAAAGTTTTCGATCCTTATAGTGGTATTCCAGATCCCGCATCATGCCCGTAGGAAGTCCATTGTCATATAATGACCAGACATTGTTCAAGTTTTTATTGGTATAGTATACATTCACATCATTGGCCAGGAACATTTCATCCTCTTCACCAGGCACACAGACTAAATCTGTTACTGGAAATGCTGGTAACCCTTGAGAAATATCGCTAAAAGTTAATCCTCCATCAGTGGACATAAGCACACGCGCTGCATTTTCCTGATCCCCGAAAGAGGAATAATAGCTTGACTTCAAGTTGCTAGTGCTAAATTAGGAAAAATTCCTTAAGTTTTGCAACATGTCAAAATATAAAAGATTAACGGTCTACGAGAGAGAACAAATTTCGAAGATGTTAGCAGCAGATTGTACCTATTCGCTAATAGCG
>JBEIHC010000146.1:0-6013 GCA_040381555.1 Bacteroidia bacterium | reverse complement strand
GGCTTCAAAATTTTGATAGTCATATCGAGTAGGCACCGCAGGCAATTTCAAAGCACAAGTAATCATAGTGCCGTATCGAGATAAGACGGGCATAACTCATAACTCATAACTCCTCCGCCCGTCTTACCTCGATACGGTGCTTGAGCCTTCATGAAAATTTAATCTTTCTTTCGGCACCTACTCGGTATGACTGATGGGGGTTAGTGATTAGTGGTTAGTGGTTAGTTGTTAGTGGTTAGTGGTTAGTGGTTAGTGGTTAGTTGTTAGTGGTTAGTTGGCTTCAAAATTTTGATAGTCATATCGAGTAGGCACCGCAGGCACTTTTGAAGTACAGGTAAATCTTGGTGCCGTATCGAGATAAGACGGGCACAATTCATAACTCATAACTCATAACTCATAACTCATAACTCATAACTCATAACTCCTAGGCCTAATTATCAAACTGTGTTATTCGTTTTATTTCTAATTTGCCCAATGACCCCATCGGGGTCAACTATTTATAGCCCCATAGATGTATAGATATTTACCGACCCCATCGGGGTCGTATAAAAATTAACCGATTTTGATTAACGGGGAAGATATTTGTTTAATTCAATCACGCGGTACTTTCACCTATTTATATTTATGCGACCCCATTGGGGGTCGCTTTTTCTATTGGTCGCAATCATAATCTATAAATATATGACCCCGATGGGGTCAACTGAATGATGAATATAATTTAAAGGCTCTTCGCAGTTTTATGGGGTAGAAATTGTAAATTAAACTTTTATAAAATACAGTATTCTACCTATTAAACACAAGATAAAAGCTCAGGAGCTGTGGCTTGTGTGCTGATCACCTCCCTTTTTCGGGGATGGCTAGGGTCGAGGAAGGGTCAGAACGGGAACGAGATTGAGAACGAGTATGAGAGTGCTTGCCTCAAGCAGCGTCTGGTTTTGTGCGGCTGGAGCTTGGGGGAAGGGTCAGAACGGGAACGAGATTGAGAACGAGTATGGGGAAGCATTATAGAACGGGAACGAGATTGAGAACGAGTATGAGAGGAAGAAACGAGTATGAGAGGAAGAAACGAGAGCGTGAACCCTACCCAAACGAAATCCTACCTCAAACAAGCTGTGGCTGGCGGGATGATTCTCTTTCCCTTTTTCGGGGATAGCTAGGGTGTGGCTGTATCGACACCAGATAGAGCGAGTGGAGAGCGAGGAAGAAATTACTTAATGGATGGATTTATCTAAAGGAAAGTGCGAAGAGCCAATAAAAAGGTGTAGTACAATTTTCCCTAATTAAGGGTTTACAGCCTTATTTATTTATTGATTGTTTTTCAGCAATAATCTCCCTCACATAATACAAATGAATTTCTTCCTCTAAATTTTTTCCAAATTTCCAGGGAAGATCCGGCCAGGTCGAAGCGTACATTTTCGGCCAATGACCAATCATAATAAAATTTATTTTTGAGGGTATTTGCCTAATAAAAAATCTCTCTGAAAGTATAATTTGTTTCGGAATCTCTTGCCTGGAATAATAGTAGGGGATCGCTAAAATATCCCCTTCCTGAATGTTGGAGGTATTGGTTTCTATCATACTCATGCCATTTTGCAGGCTATACCATTTCCATCCCCAATGGCCGAATGACCATACTTTCTTGTTTGGAGGTAATGAATGCATAATCCATTCCGGAGATTTCCTGAAAAAGTCAGCATATTCCCAATCGATATAACTAATACAGCCACTAATGAAAACTTGACCCAACAAACCGCAGGCAATAATAAATCTTGGAATGTTATCGAGATATTTTGCTAATATCCACAACAAAGGCGGCATGACAAGTAATAAATGCCGAATGGCTAGAAATGGCGCAAATAATATAATAAACACTACAAGGGAAGTGAACCACAATATAAAAACATCCGAATGGATTTTCGATTTATCTACTTGGAATACTATTAATTTGCTTAATGTATTACCAGATTGAATCCATGCCCAATAGCACAAAACTAAAATCAGCAGACTCCCATACATCCAATAGATATATTGATTCTTTTCTACATTAGAGGGATTAATTAGACCTAAATGAATTTTTACGCCATCTATTCCTAAATAAGTTAAATAGGCCAACAATGCGATTACTAGATACTTCCTTTTTTCTTTAGGTAATGCAAAGAGGAATATCCAGGAAAAGGGCATCATTCCGCCCAATGTCAATAAAAAAGATTTCCATTGTAATTCGATATTCTCATAGTTAAGAGGATTTGTCTCTCTACTGCTTATATGGATTCCGGAATATTCCCAATAATTCCATAAAGACCAAAGGCCAAGAAATAGAAACGGAATGCATACCGTAAGTATATTTTTATACTTTTTACTCCAGATAAAATAAAACACTATTACTGGAAACAAGGCTATCGCGGTATATTTTGTGAGTATTGCCAGCGAAAAGAATAGCATTGCTTTGCTATCATTCATTAGATTGCTTTCTGTTGAACGCAATAAATAGTAAAAGCACAATAATAACCAAGCCAATAACGAAGTATCAACCATAAGGTTTTGTCCTGAAATAAATCCGGGAGTAAAACAGAATAGTAGAAGTAAAAGGTTGGTGTTTTCTGGATAAAATAGTTTTGATATTCTGTAAAAATAAATTAAACAGAGCAGGGTAAAAATACTTTGATAAATATGGAGGGGTATTTCAGTCCAACCCACTATTTGTCCGGCAAGGGCTAGAAGATAAAAGTATAAAACAGGTTGGTTAGATGTGTGCATGGGCACAGGATTGTCTGCCCATTGTATATTCCCGGATAGGGGTCTCAGTGGATTATTGGCAATCCATTGTGCTGCATCTAAATGAAAGGTATCGTCTATATGAAATGCCTTGGTTATATTGAAACCTAAACAAATAATCCACAGCACGAGTATGAGTGTAGCGCTATTTGTTTTTTCGATACTTCGTATCATTCGTACAGGTTAATTTGGATTGATAATTTTGACTGATTTAATTTTCCCGTTTTCATCTGTCCAATGCAAAAGATTGATTCCTCTAGGAATTGATTCCACCTGAATTATATTTCCAATTCCCGAATTTGTTTTTGCACCAATTATCGAATAAGATTCCCAATTTAATTGATCAGAATAATTCCTCTCAATTTGCCAACCTGAGATTTGTCCCCAATTATCATAAATAGTTACAATGGTTGGAGATTGATTTTGTGTCAGAGGGTCATTTTTAGTAATCATTTGGTTTTCACAAACTCCTGGACTTTCTGTTTTGTCATTTACTGTTAAGCCAATGCCAGGCCCTGAAATTAGAGTGGTGAGACCTTGTATACTTTGCGAGAAATCTGAATGCGATTTGGATTTAATGACTACACTGCCATTCTGATTGCTATGTACGAAGGAATGATATTTCCCGGATGTATTATCGTAAATCCCGGAAGGAATTCCGCCTTCATTGGTTAACAGGTCATTGGGCAGTCCCACAGAGGTATAAGTTCCGGATAATTGGGTAGAGAAATATACGGCGGTAGAAGATCCTTTGCTGATATATAAATAATAACCATCACTGCCTTTGAAAATATCCGGGTCGGAAGCTGTTCCGGATGATAAAGTAATTTCGTAACGATGTCCGCTGTCTAAAGTATATTGGCGGCCATACGAACCTGGCACTTCTGTGGCACTGTCAAAATATTTGGTACAGGGATAAGGATTACAGGTAGCCGGGTCTCCCATAGAACCAGTGGAGTTCAGGAAGAATAAAACGATATTGCCCTGATCATTCAGTATAGGTGAGGGGTCCACGAAATTCACTGGGTTGTTATTTGCATCTCGAACAGAAACATCTGTCGGGCTGAAATCGGTAAATCCATACCCCTGAGCAAAGCGACGCACTTTTCCGGGCGTAAAAATATAGGTTGCATCCCCCCGGGTCAGGATATCCGGCACGCTCCCGGGATAAGGGGTAAAACCGGGTACTAGATTCCAGTTTGTTAAATCATTAGATTCTGCTAAGTAAACCTGATGATCCTGATATCCATTGCAGTTCGTGCCGCATACATGGAAGGTCATCAGCCATTTTTTCGTTAGGACACTTTGACTCCACAACGACTGTACAAGACATAATGCGAGAAGTGATAAAGAATTGAATTTCATAGGCCTTAGCTTTTGTCTATTTTCAAAAGTACAACTATTTTGATTGAAAGTCTATATCCTGAAATTTCTCCTATAGCACATTTGTTTCGCCTTATAAAACGATGAAAATGCAGTATATTTGTAGGTAATAATTTAATAATTATGATAGTGGTAAACACGAAATACGCAGACACCCTCAATTATATTGGGGGACAAATCGTTTCCTCTGGAAGCAATCGCTTTTTGGATGTTATTTCTCCGATTGATGGGCATCCCTTATCTCGGGTGAATTTATCTAACAGTGAAGATTTAGATAAAGCTGTGGCCTCTGCCAAAGCCGCCTTCCCAGCCTGGTCTTCTATGCCAGTCAAAGAACGCGTCCAGATTCTATTTAAATATCGGGAACTCCTCATTCGCGATTTTAATGAACTCATGCACCTGGTGCACGAAGAAAATGGTAAGACCCTGGATGAGTCCAAGGCCGAGGTAGAAAAATGTATCGAGTTGACTGAGTTTGCCTGTTCTATGCCTCAAATGATTTCCGGTGAAGTGCAGGAAGTGAGCAAAGGCGTTGAGTGCATTACAAGTCATGCCCCCCTTGGAGTGGTGGCCTCGATTGTTCCATTCAATTTCCCGGCGATGGTGCCCAATTGGACTTTGCCTAATGCTTTAGCATTGGGTAATTGTATGATTTTAAAACCTTCTGAATTAGTGCCTTTATGCTCCCAGAAGTTAGCCGATTTATTAAAAGAAGCTGGTTTGCCGGATGGCGTGCTAAATATTGTGAATGGTGATCGGGATATCGTAGAGGCTATTTGTGATCATCCAGGTATTGAAGCAGTTTCTTTTGTCGGCTCTACCAAAGTGGCTAAGATCGTTTATGCAAGAGCCTCTGCCTCCATGAAACGAGTGGTAGCTCTGGGTGGTGCAAAAAATCACCTGATGGTTTTACCTGATGCACATCCTTTGATGACAGCATCCAATGTTACAGCCTCAATGTCTGGTTGTGCCGGTCAGCGCTGTATGGCGGCCTCTGCAATGGTTGGGGTAGGGGAGGTAGATCATATAGTTGCCTTGATGGTCGAAGAAGCCAAGAAATTGATTCCCGGAAAAAACTTGGGACCCGTTATTTCTGCTGCAGCAAAAGCCCGGATTGAAGGATACATCACGGAAGCTGAAAAAGCAGGTGCTAAAATATTAGTGGACGGAAGAAATTGCCAAGTAGAAGGCAAGGAAAATGGAACCTATGTTGGACCAACCATCATTGATTTTGTTACTCCTGAAATGTCCGTTGCGCGTGAAGAAATTTTTGGTCCAGTCATCAGTATTTTACGCACCAAGACTTTGGATGAAGCGATAGCCATTGAAAATGCCAATCCGTATGGAAACGCTGCATCTGTATTTACCCAAAGTGGAGGCATGGCTCGTTTGGTTGCTGAGCGAGTATCTGCCGGTATGATCGGCGTAAATATTGGGGTGCCAGTGCCTAGAGAGCCTTTCTCTTTTGGCGGATGGAATGAATCCAAATTTGGCGCCTGTGATATTACCGGAAAGAGTTCTATCGAATTCTGGACTAGGCTCAAGAAGATTACCACAAAATGGAATCCAGAGGCACGCACCAATTGGATGAGTTAAGAGTTGTTTAATAAAATTCTTTAATATGATTCAAGAAAATCAACTGATTTCCGAAACGGAAAAGCAGGAAATACTGCACAATAATTTGGATTATACCTTGTTCTCCTGGTCTAAGCAGGCGGGGCTCAATCCAATCTCAATCAAGCGGGCAGAAGGCGTGTATTTGTATGATCAGGACGGAAAAAAATATATTGATTTTTCCTCTCAATTGATGAATGTGAATATAGGCCATGGGCATCCCAAAGTAGCAGAAGCGGTT
>JBEIHC010000145.1:0-6145 GCA_040381555.1 Bacteroidia bacterium | reverse complement strand
TCAGCTGCTGCGGGTGGCGTATCTGCACAAAAGTCATTTCCACAAGTTGTATCGCCCCAGATATGACGAAGCCCAAAATAATGCCCTAACTCATGGGTAAGTGTTCTGCCATCTATAAATTGAGAGATATAGCTCCCGCCCGGAAATATTGAATACGAGCCAATGGCCTTTGAGTAACACCAGATGCCGTCTGTTGTCGAAGAAGTATTATTCGGCAAATCCATCAACCCACTAAAGGGAGGAACCGATGAAACACCGGCATAATTCAACGCATTACTTTTATCGGTAATCCATACATTCAGATATCGGGTAACATCCCAAACAGACCCCGGTTTAACAATGGTGTCAAGATAGGCCTTCATGGTGGATTGTGTAGAATAATTAACAGGATTAGGCCAACCTTTACTGATATAATTAATTCTGTTGATGCCAGGCTCCGGCATTATATTGCCATTGGGGTCTATCATCGCAGGACAAAACTGAATATCCATATTGGCTACTTTGACTCTACCCTGAACATCCAGATAAGTTCCGGGTAAATTTTGTGCCAAAGCCCATTGAATAAAGGCCGTCGCTGGGTAAGTAGCGAGGTTATAGGGCGTGCCAGAAAAATCCCCATTGATAATTTGAATCTGAGATTGTATTTGCCCTTCTAATAAATTCGGAAATACCCCGACATTTTCACCTCCATGAATTATATGAAATACCACCGGTATGGTATAAGTTCCAGCTACATGGGACTTTCTATTCGTGGGCAATTGCATTTCGGCAAGATACCTTTGCATCTGCATTTCCCATTCCATAGAAAGCACATCCGAGCCACATTTTAATTCATCATTCTGGGCCTGTGCAATAAGCCCAATTAAAAACAAGGAAATGCCGGAGCATACCCTAATTAATTTTTTACCCATTTTTCACTTATCATTTGACCATCCTGAAAATAAAACTGAACACAATATATGCCGGAAACTAATCCCGAAACATCCAAACTGCCTATTTCAGAATTGTTCCCATCAGATGCTACTTCCTGACCCTGTACATTAATAATCCCCACTCGCTTCAAGCCTTTGGGCGCATGATAATATACATCCGTTTTGCCCGGATTCGGATATAGCTGCACTACCGAATGTTGAGTATTTAATACCTGATCGGATGAAACCGTGCACGGGAGACGATTGACATATTTCCATATATCGTCATTTAACAAAAAGGGTACGGCAGAATTATTAGGTTCTTCCCCCATACGCACCCATACCCGATTCTGACTCCGAATCACATTCAAAAATTGTCCCCCCGACCCAATCCCTGCAACCATATCCGCCGGTGCATTCAACGAGAACATACCCGGAAATACAATCTGAGAAGTGGGGACCATAAAGGACGATTGTCCATTTAACCACCACAAATACCCATAGGACAAATTCAGAAATTGAGAAGGCGTGATTAACTCATTGAAATAAGTAGTATCCGTCATCACCGGCGTGGTATTCCATTTTCCTTTGTTTAACATCAGTAAGCCGAATCTCGCCATACTTCTGGCCGTACTAAAATACACATTGTTATATCCCACTTTTACAAAACCCCCGGTCATGCCCGTAGGCGTTTTTAATTTCTGTGTGGTATATTGGTTGAGAGATTGCCCCGTAGCTACCGATATGACGGAATCCAATAGCGTATAGGGCCCATTATGATACCCCCAGCGTGTACCGGCATCGGCCTTGTAAATTAAACAAGTATCCAGCGTACAATAATGGTCCGGAACGCCATCATCCAATCCGGAGGTCATGGTCAGCTGATTCCGGATGGTAATTCTTTCCTCCTCGACTGAAGTACAATCTGTCCATCCATTTCCCAAATACTGAGAGGTGGTATCCTGAATATTCAAATAACCTTCCTGTTGTGCCATACCCACCATAACTGCCGTTATGGTCTTACCTGCAGATGCCCATTGCCATGGCGTGGTAGCGGTATGCGTACCAAAATATTTTTCCAGTACAATCTTACCATCTTGCAACAGGATAAATGCCTTGGTATTATTGACATCCAGAAAATTATATAAGCTATCGATATTTTCCTGACAATACCCTAAGGCAACCGGCGAAATGGTATCCCAGGTTGTGCCTGTCGTTGGGGGGAAATATAAGGACTGTGCCTGCAAGCGGGAATTACCCAATCCAAGTGTCAGACTTAAGAGTGAAAAAAAGCAAAATAGTTGAAGGTGTTTCATATTAATTAATTTAGAAGATTTACTGCTTAATCCAGGAAATTCGTATTGGATGACCATCCTTTATCACTTCCACAATATAATACCCGGAAGGTAGCGCATGCGTTTGAATAATGGCATCCTGGCTTTGGAGCACAAGCTTACCGGAAGCCTCGTAAATATTGACAAATTCAACCGGTTTTGAAAAATAAATTTCCGAATGACCTGGGTTAGGATATACCGAAACCGTCACTTTTTCATTCATTTCCCCCTCGGAAGACAGAGGGGAATTCCAAATCGTTTTTAGAAGATTTACAGCTAAATTATAGGCCTGTCCCGGATTTTGATTTACCAGTACACAAACACTCACACCCTTAACCGGATCATACAGCATTGCAGAATTATATCCGCCATAAATATTCCCGCCATGCAGCCATACCGTGCGACCATTTATCTGATCCTGAATTAATCCAATACCATAATTACCACTTCCGGTAAAGGTTGTCATTTCCTGCATCGATTGAGCATTCAGGATTTGCCCATTCATAAGTCCCTGGTACCATTGGGTCATTTCTGAGGCCGTGGATAACATAGCACCTGCAGCCCATGCCACGGTATGCAAAGCTGTGCGGGGAATAGAAACATTATCTTGCCCATTCTGCCATGGATGGGCTATCTCTCCAGCCTTAAATTCATAATGCCCCAAATAAGTGCTATCCATTTGAAGGGGAGACAAAATATACTGATCCAACAATTGATGGAAGGACTTTCCTGAAGCCAATTCTGCGATTCTTGCCGCGAGAATATAATTGGTGTTACTATACTTCCACCCCATACCGGGAGCAAAGGCAGGGGCACCAACCCACAACAGTACTTCATCCGGAGTAAATACCCGATTGGGATTAGACAAAATAGAATCCCCATATCCAACAACCTCATTTACATCCGCCAGGCCACTGCTATGGTTCAGAAGTTGGCGCAGGGTAATATGCGGATGAATATTCGGCAGAGGCCCTATATACCGATACACAGAATCTTCCAATCGAAGCGTCTGTAATTCCACCAATTTTAATAAAATGACTCCGGCAAATAGCTTTGTATTACTGCCTATTCCAAACTGCATATCCGATGAAATTGGCCTACCCGGGTAAGACACACCTGTCACCCCACTCCAGCTGCCCTGATTGTGTACCCGCACAGAAGCCGAAACCCCAACCAATCCATTTGCAGTACGGAAGCTATCCAGCTGATACTGTAATTCTGAACTCACCTGTGGGGATAGCCCCTGAGCATGGCTATAACCGATAAGCCCGAGGGCTAAGAAACATACAAGAATAAAGTGAATCATACAGAAGCGATACTGCCGTTTAGAGTAAAAATAGGGAATAATGTTTAAAATCTTGTATAAAAATAATACTAAAAGATTGAAAACCAAGCGAAATGAAATTATCGGATTTGTTTTTCGATTAAGCGTTTGAGGAAGGCGATTTCTTCTTCCTTTTGGGCAAGGAGTCTTTCGTAAAGTTGTCGTTGTTCCTCAAAATTATCCTGATTGAATACCAGATTGCCTTTATTTTGAGTGGCATTATTATTGAAATTATTATTATAAACATATTGATTATCGTGACCAATAATCTCCCCTATATTTACCTGCAGGGCCTCAGCCACATCCACCAACCGATCTACAGTTAATTGAGTCTGCCCATTTTCCAAGCTGGAGTAGGCACGCTGAGAAATCTTCAAAACCTCCGCCATATACTCTTGCGTATAATTCCGCATTTCTCTAAAACCTTTGATTTTCTGATGAATAGCTTCCTTTTTGACCATAATAACCGATAAATAGATGTACAAATATACGAATTTATACTAGATTAGAAGATATGGGTATAGGGGAAAGGCGGGGGTTGGGGTAGTTTTGTGATGAAATTCACCTTATAACTCATGAAAAAACTTATTCTTTTAGCACATCTCTTATACTTTTCTTCAAATATTTTTGGACAGCAATATGTTTGGACAACTGCACCATTTGATGCAACCTCGATTAACTTAAACGGAGCTGCATTCGAGAGCAATGGGACTTTGTGGGGCTCAAGCCTTGCAAATGCAAATGCATTCATTCCGTCACAGCAGACATCGCATATCGGGAAATATGATGGCAATAATTTAACCATCTATACACCATCAAATACAAACTATGGCTTACCTGTAGGGGGCTATAAAGTAATTATTGATGCCCAAAATAATAAATATATATCGTCTAATGCTTACGGCCAAGGAAATGGAACATATGATACTTTGTGTGTTTTTAACGGATCCACTTGGACAAAATCGGAGATCGCTCCAGGCGAGCTAAAGATGCTTCCTGTTGATTTTTTAATAGACAACAACAATACTAAGGTATTTGTGCGATTGATATACGATTCTCAAAATTCAAATGCATTAACTCTTGATGTTTATAAATCTATCAATAATAATTGGATACGGCATACCAAAATTTTCCCATCATTCCAAGATGTTCCAATTCATAACCCCATAATTGACAGTAACAATAATTTATGGATTTCAAGTGCTACTAACTTATACAAATTTGATACTACAGGTAATTGGACAAACTATCCTATTGCGAATTTTGGAATCTCAACTCAGGCAGGTGCCGAAATAATGCAAGCGGATAATAATGGTAATATTTGGCTTGCTTTCGATTGGGATGGAGGTAATGGTTCTGGAGGCATAGTAAAATTTAATGGTACAAACTGGACCAGATACACAACATTAAATTCTGGATTATTATTTAATTCTATTGAAGATTTAGAATTTGATGGCAGTGGAAATTTATGGATTGCCGGTAACACCGGTTCTCCCCTAGCACTAAACGGTCTTCAAAAATTTGATGGGCAAAACTGGAGCCCATTAATTAATACGCCTATTTATGGATTGATTCCATGGCCAGTTACAAAAATGATATTTGCACCCAATGGAAATTTGTGGGTACAGGGTAGTTTAGGAAATCAATCTATCTTTTACACAAATTTCTCATTATTAACTGGCAATGATAATTCTATCCAGTCAGATTTGAAAATATATCCTAATCCCACCTTAGGAAATCTATCAATCTCACATCCAAATGTATCTGAATTTGAAACAGTAGAGATTTATGATGTGTATGGAAGAAGTATTACAGTACCTCATACTTTCACACATTCGACAATGGAATTAGAGACCCAATCCCTACCTGCCGGTTATTATACGCTATCGATTAAAACGCCTAAAGGGATTTTGCGTAATTCCTGGATTAAGCAATAAGGGATGATCGAGTTGTGCGATGGGTTCAGTTGTGGGGGAATAAGGTAATGGATGAATTATTACCTACCCCAAAAGCCACAAAGTCATGATAATGTTTCAATGGCGTTCATGGTAATCATTGCAAGTTTACAAAGGCTCTAATCACTTTGTGGCTATTACCTTTGTTATTTCAATAAGTTAGTTTCTGTACCATCCCCGGTCGCTGAGTAGGGCCAGAAGCCATGTTTGAAGTAAACGAAATCTGGGTAAGGCCCGTATCGAAGTGCCCGGGGACACATGCGAAGCATTTTAAATAATTCGGTTCTACTAACTTCAATAATCAAAAACAAAAAATAATTTTTTATAATCGCCCCGGTCGCTGAGTAGGGCCAGAAGCCATATTCGAAGTAAACGAAATTGAGGTAAGGCCCGTATCGAAGCGCTCGGGGGAAAATGAGAAGCGTTTTTAATGATGAGTGAAAAATGATGGCGTTCTGTACTTGCCTAAATTAGGTGGGGTTGGTAAGGGATTGATGTCCATGGGTGTGAGAGGGTAAGGTGCAAAAATAATTTTGGAAAATGTTGTCTAAACAGTTAACTTTGTAGGGTGAAGTTGGTTAGAGAGGTAATAGCTTACAAAAACTACTTTCTGGACTTTTA
>JBEIHC010000144.1:0-6396 GCA_040381555.1 Bacteroidia bacterium | reverse complement strand
AACAAATACCTAAACACTCTGCTTGAAATTGCCCGTCTTACCTCGATACGGAGCGACACATCCCTTCTCGATGAAATTTCTTTAGGCTCCTACTCGGTATGACTATTTTGGGGATTACGCAATAGAAAAATGAAACTGGAAAAATGAAAAATCAAAAACCAAAACCCTAAACTCTATCAGTCATACCGAGTAGGCACCGAACAAAACTAAATCCCTCACGAAAGTATCAGTGCCGTATCGAGGTAAGACGGGCCTTAACAACAACTAACCACTAACAACTAACCACTAACCACTAACCACTAACCACTAACCACTAAAAAACCATCCCCCTTAGCTCCTCAATCGAATCCGCATACTCAACAGCAAGATCTTTACGCCAGCGAAATATTTCGGGTGCACGAACAATCATCCCAATTTTATGTCGCTTTGAAATCTGCACACTCTCAAAAACAATTTCGAAAACCAACTCAGCTTCTACGGTACGCACCGGTCCAATTTTCTCAACAGTATGAGACAAAATAAATTCTTGAAGCTCTTGAAACTCTTCTGCAGATAAACCTGAATCACAACGGGCAAAACTTTTTAATTCCCCTTGATCCCATAAGCCAAAAACAAACTCAGAATACTTATTCGATTTACCCACACTCCCACGCTGAGCATACATCAACACAGCTTTTAATTTATAGGGTTCTTTCTTCCATAAATACCCCCCGACTTCATTAGAAACAATTGGATAAGGGGAATCCTTACGCCTCAATAATAGACCTTCCCAACCTTTCTCCTTTTGATTATTACGAATACCATTTAAGGATTCCCAAGATAAATCCTGAATTACAGGGCTAATCTGAATAAGACCTTGCCCTAAATCTTTAAAAGACTCCAACATCTGCCGGCGCTCTTCCAATGCATGCGAACGAATGTCCATCCCCTCCCATTCCAATAAATCCCTTGCTCGAAATACCAATAAACCCTCTGATACTGCAGCTTTCGATGCAGATTGAGTATTCTTAGTTCCAAGAATTCCCTTCAAAGATATACCCTGAGCTGCATCCGAAACAAATAACTCTCCTTCAATTACAAAATCATTTTTGAGGAGAAAAAAAAGCAGACACCAACTCTGGTAATTTATCTATGGAAATCCTTTCCAGATGATCATTCCAGGCAAACAATTGTCCTTGTCGATAGATAATTTGAACCCGCAATCCTTCCTGCTTCCACTCGGCCATCCAAAGCTTTGAGTCCATTTCTGCAACTGAATCCTCCCAAGAAAAAATCTTACAAAATGGATAAGGAATACATCGAATCTCTTCTGGGCTTACTTCTGAAAGTAATTTTAAATAATTATCCGCAGTGGGAATAAAAGATTTACTCAATCGCTCTCGTATCACGGTTTCTGGTACAGAACTTAATCCAGACAATGCTTTTGAGAGAATATCTATACTAAGACCCGAACGAAACCCACCTGTAATAATTTTATTGAAGACCAATATTCCCTCAGAATCTAAAAAATTCCAACAGCTCCAAATGATATCTTTTTTTACTTGTTCGGAGGATTTGGCATTTACTCGAATCAGATCAAACACCTCCTCTTCCTTACTCAAGTTAGTTGGCTCAGCTTGCCTACTGACTAATAAGGCAATTGCTTCACACAAATCACCCGTCATAGCAGTAGATTCATCCAACAACCACTCCGAGATATCATTCGTTTCAAGAGCCCATATTTTAAGGTCGGATAATTTCATCCATCGAGGGGGAGTCTTCCCTAAAAATAAGCCTAAAGCCCAAGCGGATTCGGCAGGAGTAGTTGCTGAAAAATAGGCACGCAGAATGCGAATCTTTTCTTCTTCATTTTTAGATTCATCCAAACGCAACCAAGTGTGTGCAAACATTTTCATGACAATTGCCCCTCCTCTATAGAATGAGGCTCTGTCGTTTCTCCAGTATAATGAGTTTCCAATTCTGCAGCGATCGTACCCGATTCATTTAGATATCGCACCAATGCAGCTTTAAAACCATGGGTAACCAATACTTTCTCTGCTCTACTATCCTGAATTGTCTGAATTAATCCTTTCCAATCCGCATGATCGGATAAAGTAAATCCTTTATCAAAAGTATTCTTCTTTCGGGCATTTCGTAAGGCCATCCAACCTGAAGCGAACCCAGTGGAATAGCTACCTTTTTCCAGTAGTCCGGGAGTATATAAGGCAGAAGGAGGCATCAACCATAAACCAGGCTTATCAGATTTTTCAGAAAAGGATTTTACTTTGGGTAATAACACCCCACTTGCTTGATAAGCTGCATTTAACTTCAGGATAGCTTCATGTGCATATATAGGTCCTATTTCTGAATTCAAGGAAGCCAACATACGCTGAACCTTTCCCAAACTGTATCCCACCAATATACACTGTTTGCCTATCGAAGCCTGATCTGCCCACCAATCATTCATTTCCTGAAACACTTCTGCCGGTGAATTCCATCTATAGACCGGCAAACCGAATGTAGACTCTGTTATTAATGTATGGCAAATAAGCGGTTCAAAAGATTCACAAGTTGGGTCAGTTTGTCTTTTATAATCTCCCGTTACGACCCACACTTCCCCTCTATACTCGACTCTCACCTGAGCAGAACCTAGAATATGTCCGGCAGGATGCAGACTAACTTTTACCCCATTCAAAGAAATAGAGTGGCCATAAGGTAAGGTTTCAATAATAGCCTTTGGCCCCAAGCGACTTTTCAATACCCAAAAACCAGGTTCAGCACACAGATAACTGCTACTACCCGAACGAGCATGATCACTATGTGCATGGGTAATAATTGCTCGATCTACCCCTTTCCAAGGATCTATATAAAAATCCCCTGCTGCACAATACAGACCTTTGTCATTGGAAAACAGCAAGGGTGGGGAAATCATTTCCCGAAATTAGGAAAATTATGCGCAGCAACTCAATCCCATACATTCCATGCTTTAGCTGCCTGAGAAAAAGAATCCTGACCTATCCGGACTTTCAAATATCGATTATATTGAATTCCTTGATTGGGTATTAAATCGTCCAACCAAAGATTCATGGCTTCACAAACAGCATCAAAATCCTCTTTGGAAACAGCATCCATATCTATAGAAGAAATCCGATTAAATGCTGCTTCATCCTGCTGATATCCGATTGGCAAAGACCAAAGTTGGCTATCTGTATTCCAAATGGGAGCAATCATAGGATTCATCCGAATTAAACAAGGTTTATCCGGATTTATTTCTTGTTTGTGTAAAAAAACATGCGAGATATAACTGGCAGAGTCGGGTGGATCGGCTAAAATACTCATCGCCATTTTGGGAATATCTTTGAGCATGGAAGGCTCGTCTGTTTTTTCAAATAGAAATTCATCCTTCACAGCCTGAGTAGGAAAATCTTTATCCAGAGGCTTTCGAACCAATCCTGTTCCGATTGACAAAATCCGAATATCTGTCATCTGTACACCATTGACCAAAGCCTCGGTAAGTCCCGCCAAGACAGGATTATTATACCCTCCTACTGCTCCATCCCAATGCCGGTGCTCATTTCGTACTCCTTTAGGCGAAATAGAATTCACCCAGGCTACTTTTTCAAAAAAGTTTATGGGAGCATGACTTGCACTGTGAATCGCATCCAATAGCGTAAAAGAATTATGAACATTGGATCCGGATTGTTCTGTAGCAAGGAAACCAATGGCAGCTGATCCGGAATTACTACCTAAATTAGAACGCATAAACGAGGCTCTCTCTTGATCGTAGTCGTAAGTACAAATAAGGAAATCCGTATGCTCCAAACCTATTTTCTTTTTTAAATTTTCAAGTGATTCATTCGGATCTTCACCTGAAGCATGTTTAAGTGCAGCTGCTAAACCCAAGCGTTTTGCTTCCGCCTCGTATTTAGGACCCATTCCCAACAAAACCTGTTTAAGCCGCTTATACCAGGGAAGGTTTTTAAAAATGCGCTTGCGCCATTCTTCGCTACCTAACAAATCCATTATTTGAGCTGGGCTAAGGTTTAATGCCAATCCTGCCAGTATTAAACTCCCCCCAGAATTAGCCACTACTAAATTAAAATGGCTTAAGATCTGCCTACCTGGGGTTGTATTCCCATATATTTTACCCAAACAGGCTGCTTGAATTACGGCCCAAGAACCTCCTCCGTCTAATGATAGAATTTTGTACATGATTTTTGCTTTAATAAAAATACCAATTATATTTGAACCGTTTTAAGGATACCAATTAACAAATAAACTTTCAATAATCCTAACTTAATCGGACCAACATAACCCAAACTTTATTTACACCTAGGGTTCATTAAGAAAATATTAGGCAATTGTTTGTTTAAAGTTATGGGCTATTCTGTTCGCTAACGCTTTTAAACTTTTAAATAAACAATTATGAAAACCAACATTGTACTGTACATCGTTTTATTATTGTGTGGCTATTTCGTAAGCGCACAAAATGAGGTATTCAAACTTGAATACAAAAATAATCTCCCTTTCACGCAGGAAATTAGTCAACCTGAGGACAAAAAAGGCTATATTATTAAACTGACTCAAGGAGAAAAGGAAAAAGAACTTCGGCTAACCAGTCTAACAATTAAGACCTATCAAAATATCATTACAAGCAATATTGAAGGATACGATAATTTGGAAAAAGAACAACAAGGGGAAATCGATTCAGCTCTTAAGGACTGGGTGGTTGATATTATGCTATGGACATTCAATAATTTGGATGAAGACGAAAAAATTGGATTAATTAAAATTAAAGAACAAGATGTTAGCATTTACAATAATTCAACTAGAAATATTGTGTCTAATTCCAATAAAAATTCTGTCATGGCAAGAAAACAAGAATTATCTAAAATGAAAATAGATAATGTTGATATTGAGTTCAGAGATGGTTTCATAGAGCAGATTATTGTTGACTTAAGAGATGAAGAAGGTGAAAAAGGTAAAAAAGGTGAAGAAAAAGATGAAGCAGAAGAAAAAGGTAAAAAAGGTGCGGAAGAAGAAGAAGATTGGGAAGATGGAAAAACAACTTATAGATTCAATAATCCCTATGGTATTGGGTTCTCCACTATTAAGAACTTTGACAAAATGAACAAGTATAGACTGTTTTGTAAGTCAGGAGTTGAAATGAATGGCATAAAATATTACAATACTTATATAATGCTCTCTGATGTGCTACAATACAAGTATAATATTAGACCTTTTGCAAAAGAATTTTCTCCAGCGGATGGATTGGTGAATTTAAATGATTCGGAAAAGGAAAAGGTTTTATTCAGAACTAAATCAGATGAGTTAATCTCAGGAACTGTATTCTCAGATTTTACAGGCTTTAAACAGGAAAGACCTAATGGATTAGTTGAAACTGAATTTTATAGAAAGATCTTTATCTGGACAGTAAGAAGGAATACGCTCACACCACTTAATACATCCCATAGTTTCATGCAATATATCAAGCCTGTTTTTACCCTTTCAAAAATTGAGGAAAACAATAGAGACCTACTACTTTCAAGTCAAAACAGAACTGAATTTGATTCAACAAGTGGAAAATACCACCTGATTCAGGGAAAAAACTTTACAAACCCACTAAGAGCTCTGAATCACCAAATATTTGCGTTAGGAACTGATTTAAACCTACTATATTTAGATATGCGTAGTATTAAATCGGAATTCCACTTTAACTATGCATTTCGTTATCGAAGATTTAATTTAGTCGACTCCTTAATTTCCCATAATGATACAACAGGAGTAATTTCGAGAAACGGTTTAGTTAATGAATATAAAGGAAATGGTTTGAGTCATGGTCTTGAGGCAACTTGGAGAATTGTTCCAGAGGAGAGATACGGGTTTCATATCACCTTTGGACTGCAACATCTCAATATTCTGACCAACGAATTTGAATTAAGGCCTGCAGTGCCAGATCAAACCTATTTAAAAGAAACAAATGGTAGATTCCTATGGTCAATGGAACTCGGTGCCTTTCTCAAAACTTCTAAAGATAAAGAAAAAAATGATCGTTTCTTTCTCCGCTGGAGATTAAACTGGGAACAGAAAAACGCATTCAATAATTTTGTGCAACTGCAATTTGGGTACACAGTACCATTTACAAGACCTAATAGAAAATAGATTCGTTCATATTTTACTGAAATTGGAGGAAGGGTGCAGGTGTAATTTTAACCTGTTGTCCCTTCCTCCATTTTCATTTTATTTCGATTCTAATTGGATACTTTTTCTATAAATTATCGGCTCTACGCATTTTACAGTGGGTTCAATAACTATTTATGTAATGGGAAAATTCATCATCGAAGATTAAAAGACTTATTTGATACTATCTCGCTATCCAAATCTAGAATATCCGTTAAACCTGAATATATCAGGTTT
>JBEIHC010000143.1:0-6565 GCA_040381555.1 Bacteroidia bacterium | reverse complement strand
TAAAAGGGCATAACATCCCACAAAAAAATTATCTACTAAAGAATAAACGGTATAATCTCGAATGGAGGTATCCTGAGCGATAATAGCGAGTATGCCCGTTCCTAAGGATAGGACGAACAAAAGCCCCAGCCAAAGGGATTCGGTTTTGAGGGTTTGCTTCAATTGGCTTGGGTTTCGGTAGTATTCGGCCAGCATCCATACGAGGGGAAATGTTACCGCTACGGCCTTACTCAGTGCAGAGGCAATAAAGCAGAGGATCATAAGCATTCTCCATTGGGTAGTTTTCCCGGAGAGTGCAGCGTGTAATCCTAATAGATAGAAGAATCCATAGAGCACATCCTTGCGTTCCGATATCCAGGCGACCGATTCTGTGTGCATGGGATGAATGCCAAATAGGAGGCAAATCAGAATGGCGGAATGCTTGGGGAGTTTGATTTTTTCCACCAATAAGAGCCAGAGTAGGAGGGTATTCAGCCCATGGAAAATAAGATTGCTGAGGTGGAAAATAAACGTGGATTTCCCAGCGAAAGGATACTCCAAGGCTAAGCTGAGAATGGTGAGCGGATGGTAGTTGCCCGACACGAAGGTGGAGAAAATGGCTTTCAGTCCGGCCAGGGAAAGATTGCCCATCAGGGGATTTCCACTGACATAGAGCTCATCATCCCAGACAAATTCCCCTTTTAAGGCAGGGATATAGGCCAAGGCTGAAACCAGTCCCAGTAATAAGGCTATGGGCAGTTCAGATTGAGAACGAGTGGAATGAGTTTGCTTTTTACTCATGATAGGGGAAATAGAGAAGGTTTAGGGTTGAATCTAGGGAAATCCAGAATCGACCTTTCCGTAAAATTAATTAATACCTTTGCTTTCTCATGCGAATCTTTTTTTTAATCTGTAAAACTCAGCTGGGGAAATAAAGAGATGTTTGGAACAATACTTCTATTTTCCGGGCTGGCATTTGTCTTGTCCTACAGCCTGAACAGGCTGATGCCGAGATGGTTTTCCGGATTTGGCCAAAATAAAGACAAGGGCCCTCAGCAGTTTCGATGGAATCATTCTCCCAAACCCCTAACCGGCGGAGTCGCTTTGGCTATGCCTGTTTTGGCTTTCGTACTCTATGCTGTTTTGAAGGGCGATTTATCTGTTTGGCTGATGCTTTTTTTGGCAGCCTCTTTATTAGCAGGCCTAGCGGATGATTTGTTTTCCTTGAAACCATTCCCAAAACTGACTGTCCAATTTTTATGCGGACTTTTTGCTTGGCAGGCAGGACTCAAAATTGATCTCACAGAGCTGCTTCCGGTGAATGTTTTCCTTACCTGCTTTTTTGTTTCTGCCCTCATGAATTCAGTCAATATGCTGGACAATATGGACGGAGTGGCCGGTTTTGCAACCCTCGGAATAGTGTTGCCCTGGTTGAGTTTTTTCCATGATATGAATAGTATGCTTTTGTGGGTATTGGCTTTTAGTTTGGTCGGATTTTTATTGGTCAACTCTTATCCATCTAAAGTTTTTATGGGCGATTCCGGCTCTCATTTTCTGGGAGGGATTTTGTGTTGGTTTTGTCTGCAAATTCCAATGGACGATTACCTGATTCCTGGGAAATGGATTCCGAACAGCTTTATCCTTTACGGGTTGTTATTTTTCCCCTTAACCGATTCGATTTTAGTAACCGGTTCACGAATTATCCGGAAGCAATCTCCCTTTATAGGCGGAAGAGATCACTTCACCCATTTGCTTGTTCGAAATGGTTTGCGTCAATCACAAGTACCTTGGATTTTGTTTGCAATCAATTTAGGTATTGGGATTTGGGTGCATGGGTTCAGTCCAGATTCTTTGCTGGTATTTGTTTTTGCTTTTGTACTTCTGGCGAATTTTGCCTTTTTCTATTATCAGATTTGGAATCGTAAAACAGCCTGATGCGCATTCTGTTGATTCATCAATATTATAATCCGGAAGGGGGCAGTGGAAATGACCGCACGCGCTATTTGGCGGAATATTTTGGTCGGCAAGGGCATGAGGTAGTGGTGTTGACGAGTTTGGCTAAATTTCCGAAGGGAGCAGGAGGCAATAAAACCTTGGATTACTCCTCCGGAAATGTCAGGGTAATTGCCTATCCACTTGAAAATACGCATTATTTATCTTATTTCAAGCGCTTAGTGGTTTTTGGGAAATTCTATCGATGGGTCATTCAGGAAGCAGGGAAATTAGGACGCTTTGATCGGGTGTATGCCTGCTCTACGCCCTTGTCTGTTGGGGAAGCTGGTAGAAGAATTGCCCGCAAACTTCAGGTACCCTTTATTTTTGAAGTGCAGGATGTATGGCCAGATGCAGTTTATGGTTTGGGGATAATACAGAATCCGATTCTCAAAAAAATCTTGGATTCCTTTACCCGGAGAATTTATCAGGATGCAGCAGCCATAGTAGCTTTGTCGCCCGACATGATTCCGATGATTAATAGGTTGGGGCATTTTGCTGAAAAAATTCTTGTGTCACCCAATGGCACGGATACAGGCATGTTTTATCCGGCGAAAGAGAAGGGTGGGGAAAGGGTTGAGTTTGTTTATGCCGGAGCCATTGGCAGGGCGAATGGTTTGGAATCTTTGGTTAGGGCGATTCATATTCTCAAAAAGCGGGAAATAAAGGGTATGCATTTTACTATTTTGGGAAATGGGAATCGGTATGAGGATGTCAGGAAGTTGGCTGAGGGCTTGGAGGAATGGATAGAGTGGATTCCGGAGGTTTCGAAGCAATCTGTTCCGGAAATATTGCGAAGGGCGGCTGTCGGGTTAGTATGGTTTGCTCCGGTGAAGGAGTTGGAATCTAATTCTGCGAATAAGTTTTTTGATTATTTAGCCTCTGGCTTACCTGTTTTTTTGAATTATGGAGGTTGGCAGGCGGAGGTATTGCGGGATGCGGGTTGTGGGATGTTTGTGGCAGGGAATGAAGCGGATATTTTGGCGGTAGGTTTGATTGAAATGGCCTCGGATCCGGTTCGTTTAGAGGAAATGGGCGTGAATGCTAGGGAATTAGCGCTGAGGGAGTATGATCGGGAGGCGTTGTCGCGTAAGGTTTTAGCTTGCACCAAGCAAGGCTTACACTAAGCGAAGCTTGCACCAAGCGAAACTTACACTAAGCGATGCTTGCACCAAGCGAAGTTTACACCAAGCTGAAAATAAAAAAGCCCCTGGCAATTGAATGCCAGGGGCTTTTTGAATCGGAAATAAATTTATTTAATGTTTAAGCTGCTTTCGCCAATCTGGAATCCATCGGCAAACACTCGAACTTTTAAGGTGCCTTTGATAAACTTCTTACTGGAAGGTTGGAATACAATCGTTACCTTGGTGGTGGTTCTTTCGTAATTGATGCTTTCACGGAAGGTAAATGGGGCATCATTTCCTTCCAATGTGAAGGTGCCTGAATTAGCCCGAATGTCCTTAGCAATTGAACCATCCGGATTGATGATCTGGACAAAAATATCTTTGTTTCCAGTGGCGGCAACGGCATTGTCTAAGATGCTGAACTGAACTTTCAATTTATCCAATCTACCAGCACGAAATTCTTCTTCGGCATCAGACTCTTTGCCAGAATTTTTTACATTTAAATACCGGAAATTGGCAGCTTTTAAAATGGCTGCAACATTTACTTTTCCTTGTAAAGCTTCTTTTTCCTGGGATAGTTGCTGGTTTTTATTTTCAACCGCTTCCTTTTCTTTAGAGACCTGCTCTTTCTCAGTTTGTACCTCAGCTAACTGATTTTTTAACTGCTCAATTTCTGATTGGTATCGCTGAATCGTACTTTGCATACCTTCAATCTGCGCCAAGTATTCATTGGCTTTTTCAGTATTGATTTTTCCTTGTTTGCGGAGTTGATCAATTTCTCTACGCTTTTTATCCAATTCTTTATTTTTTTGATCAATCAGCTTATTTTTCTCCTCTAATTCCAAATCTTTATTGCCGATTTCTTCCTGCATGGTCGTCAATTCTGTTTCCAACTGCTTAATTTCAGTTTCCAGTTGTTCTGCATTTTCAACCAATTCTTCTTTTTCATCTTGAATGCGAAAGCGATCCACCAAAAGCCAGCCGATTACAGAGAGTAATACGATAAATGCGGCAACGATGACAATTTTAACTGTATTGTTTGAGTTCATATAGTGTGTATGTTTAATGCAAAATTACTTTGAATTTATCAATTTGCTACTTTAACGAGAATCGGCTTTTCCCAATTTCATATCCATCGCCATATATTACAATTTGATATTCTCCTTTTGGTAAGCCAGTTGGGGCTGTCCAGTCGAAACACAACTTTGTTGCATCTCCTTGGAAATCAATAGAATGCTTCCCAGTGTATACGGTTGTTTGTTTGTTCAAGGTGAAAGTGCCCCCGCCCTGAATCGATCCATCTGGGTTCCGAATCTGCAGGAAAAAATCTTTCTTTCCTTTTTTAACGAGTGAATTTTCTCCAATTGTGCCACAGATTTTTAGCTTTTCCATCTTATCTGCCTTGAAATCTGTGCCAGCTTCCTGCTCCTTCCCATTTCTCTTGACTGGGGTAAACATGAACCCACTTATTTTCAGAATGGAAGCTCCTTCAATCTTAACCTGATAGAGCGTGTTTTGGTCTTTCGCTTCTGAATATTTATTCTTTATGCTGTCTCTTTCCCCCTCTACATTGGCCACCTGATTTCTGAGAGCCTCATTTTCTGCCTTTAACTGCACAATTTCATTTTGATATTTTCGGATATAATAAGTCAATTGATCAATTTTTCCTTGCTGCTCTAAAGCCCTTTCTTCTGATAACTTGCCTGCTGCAACCAATTTGAAAATCTGCTTCTTTAATTTCTCTACTTCTTGAGATTTTTCTTCTAAAATGGCATCTTTCTTATCCATCTCCACTTCTTTGTCTTGAATGGAAGATTCCATGGATGAGAGTTCTTGTTCCAGATCTTGTATTTCTACTTCCATCTGATCATTCTGTAATAATAGTTGCTCAATTTCTGCATCTTTCAATAAAAATTGCCAGGTTAAAAAGCCAATTAATAAGACCAGTACGCTCGCTGCCAAGATTAACAGAGTTTTGCGTGAAACCTTTGGCTCCGGTTTGGAGTTTAAAGACTCAGATGATTCATTCATAGTTGCAAAATTAAAACCTTTTGAAGCGACTTGAAGAATCTCTCTTATCTTTGATTGTTGAAATCTTTCCTGTATGTATAGAATAGTATTCCTTATGGTGAGTGTTTTCAGTTTTGTAACAGAAATAAATGCTCAACAAGTGGAAATTTTGCCCGCTTCAGAATTTCAAAAGAAGTTAAAGGAGGTTCGGGGGTATCTTTTGGATGTGCGTACTGATTGGGAATTTGCAGCAGGTTATATAGAAGGTGCGATCAACGCAGATATTCACGAGGAGAAATTTCGTGCTTTGGCAGAAAAACTCGATCACCAGCATCCTTGTTTTGTTTATTGTTTCTCCGGCGGGCGAAGTCAAGAAGCGGGAGTTTATTTGATTTCTAAAGGTTTTAGTAAAGTATATGAATTGCAAGGGGGGATAGCTGCTTGGCAAAAAGCTGGGCTTGCGATAAGTAAAAAAAGCAAGAACTGATATTTATCATTGTATTGAAACAGGTTGTTTAAGTAATTTTCCGAAAATATCAAAGTATAATGGAGTTAGATTTTTCAGGAAAAGTTGTATTTATCACAGGTGCTGCCACTGGAATTGGTCGTGAAACCGCATTAGAATTCGCCCGATCTGGTGCATCTGTTAGTGTGGTTGATAGAAACGAAACCGAGGGGAAAGAAACCCAAAGTCTTATTGAATCAATGGGTGGTAAGGCCTTGTTCATTCGATGTGATGTTGGGGATGAATCTTCTGTATCTGCCGCAGTTTCGGAAACAGTCAAATATTTTGGGGGGCTACACTTGGCTTTTAACAATGCAGGAATAGGAGGGACTCAAGGCTCAGTTGCTGATTTGAGTCTGGATAATTGGAATCAGGTAGTGCAAATTAATTTAACAGGAGTATTTCTTTGCATGAAATACCAGATTCCAGAGATATTAAAATGTGGTGGGGGAAGTATCGTAAATTGTTCTTCTATTTTGGGTGCCGTAGGTTTTGCCGGAGCTTCAGCTTATGTAGCAGCTAAGCATGGGGTAGTGGGGTTGACCCAAACTGCCGCATTGGAATACGCCACTCAGGGGATTCGAGTAAATTCTATTGGTCCAGGTTTTATATTGACCCCGATGCTCGAAAAGGCTGGAATATCTTCCGATCAGGCTACTCGCAGTTTAATCGAATCTTTACATCCAATGAATAGATTAGGCAAAACGGAGGAAATCTCCAGTTTAGTTGTATATTTGTGCTCCGAAAGGGCCTCATTCATAACCGGGCAGCATATTCATGCAGACGGGGGTTACACTACGAGGTAAAAGAATTTTTTCAAAACGAAAGCGTTTTTTATAAAGGAGCCGATGGCTCCTTTATTGTTTTATACCCCTCAGGAATTGATTTTTGCTGCGCTTGCACCAAGCTGCGCTTGCACCAAGCTGCGCTTGCACCAAGCTGCGCTTGCACCAAG
>JBEIHC010000142.1:0-6633 GCA_040381555.1 Bacteroidia bacterium | reverse complement strand
CTGTATTAACCTGATGAAACAATCCGGGTTCTCCCCCACCCCATTTAATTTCCATCCAATAACTGACTAAGACCAATGGATGGTAATTCCCACTGAGAAAAACCGTAAATAAATTTTTAAATCCCTTCCAGGTAAGATCTCGAATAAGGGGATTATCCTTAACATAAGTAGGGTCATCCCAATTGGTGAATCCGAATTGAAAAGTAGGTAAATAGACCAACCAAGCGGCTAAGAAAATAACCAGAACCGGAACCAAGGATTCCAGATTTATCGAAGCTGTTTTGGTTGATTTAGATTTCGACTTTTGCACAGAACAAATATACAGGAAAATAAAGTTTCACTCGCTTGCTGTTAGGCATTATTTGACCAATCCCTGCTGCAATACTGCAATAGCTTGAGGATGCCCAAGTTTTGCCGATTCCTCAAACAGGGCCTTGGCTTCGGATATTTTTCCCTGTTGATAATAAACTACGCCCTTATTGAACCAAGCGGGGCCATAGGTGGGAAATTTCTGTAAGGTAATATCACACCAGCGAAGCGTTTCTTCTACATTCCCTGATTTGAGATACAAGCCTGCCATAGCCAAATAAGCCTCCGGAAGTTGGGGTGCATTTTGAATTACTGCTTGATACAGACTTTTGGCGAGAGAATCCTGCCCTGATTTTTCGGCGGCCTCCCCCATTTGAAGTCTCAGCACAAAATCCATAGGTTCTGCATCTGCGGCTCTTTTCATCCATTGATAGGCCTCTAGAGGATTTCCTGACATCAACAAAGCCTGTCCAATGTTGGATTGAGCAGAACGATATCCGGGCTCCAACTTCAAGGCATTTTGATAGCAATAAATTGCGGAATCAAATCGATTCATTTTAAACCAAGCACTCCCCAGATTATTCCAAGCTTTGGTGAATTGCGGATTCACTAATACAGCATTTTTAAAGGGTTCTATGGCCTCTTGCGGTTTATCCAAAGCCAGCATCACATTGCCAATATTATACCAAGGTTGATCATAAGCAGGTTTTAGGCGAATAGCCTCCCGGTAAGCATTCAGGGCTTCGGTGTAATTCTTTTTTTGTTCATAGGCTGTACCCAAATTTACATAGGCCATATAAAAATCAGGAGAATGCTTTAAGACCGATTGAAACAAGGCCGTACTATCTTTCCATATCTTGGTTTGTTGCCAAGACATAAGTGTATATACCCCCAACACACCCACAAAAAACATCAAAATTTTTTGTTTGAGTTGTGTTTCTAATTTTTCTATGCCAATTGCCAGCGCCAATGAAATGCCTATGGATGCTGCATAAGTATATCGATCGCCCGCAATAAAAAAACCTCCTGGCCTGAGTTTCAAAAAAAGAAATACGCCTGCACAATACCATAGGATACCAAAGAAAACCCAACGAAACTGACTGTTCCAGCTTTTCCAAAGGGCATATAAAACTCCGACAACAAATACGGGAGAGAGGTAGTATCCCCAATGTAAACCCTGCTGCACTTTATCTGGTAAAGGATAATAAGCACTTAGCCCCCAGGGAACAATCAACTTTATCCAATAGAAAACAAAACTATATGTGAGGATTAAAAAATTCTCGAACAATCCATATCCGCTTGCATCTGACTGATTTTCTACGGCACCCTGAATCCCTTTCATTTGCACAAAGCCGGTTAAAAGAGCTAACAGGACAAAGGGAATTTTTTCCTTCACCGCAATTTTCCAGCCTTTTGCAAAAAACCAAGCATCCAGTATAAAAATAAAGGGAACAAAAAGCACAGCAGTAGCTTTAGATAAAGCCGAAAGAATCAAGAAAAACACGCTGCCTATATAATAACTATATTTATTTTCTTTTTTCCAATGAACCCATTGAATCAAAGCTATCAGAAGAAAAAAGACAAATAGGACATCCTTTCGCTCTGAAATCCAGGCAACGCTCTCTACGCGTAAAGGATGCAAACTAAAAATCAAGGCAGCAAGAACTGAAATGCGGGTATCCGATACAAAATGTCTGATTAATATAAAGACCCCAACTGTATTCGCAATATGTAAAGCAACATTGGAGGCATGAAAAAGTGCGGGATTTTCCCCTACCCAATAATACTCCAATGCATAAGTGAATAAGGTTAAAGGAATATACATGAGGTAATAGAACTCTGAGAAAATTAATTTAACAGAATCAACAGAAAGAGATTGAATCAGTTTATTTTGAGTAACATATTCATCATCATCCCAATTGGTAAATTCAAAGGAAAGCGTTTGCCCATAAATCAACAGGAGAGGCAGCATAATTGCTACCCAGGACAGCCAGGTATATTTTTCCCAAATAGAAACTGGGGCAATTGTATTCTTAGTTTTCCGCATATTTTGTAAAAGCTTGAATATCTGAATCTTTTCCAAGAATAAATAGGATATCCCCAGACGCCATCCACTCATCCGGATTAGGATTAAAAAGGTTGGTATCTCCCCTTCCAATCGCAATGATATTAATGTTGAACTCTTGCCTTAAATTCGCTCTTGCCAGAGAAACGCCACACAAGAGGGAGTTTTCCTGGATTCGATAAGTTCTAACATCCAACTGGGGCAAGGTATGAGTAAGCCGAGTAGTTGCCTTTTTCAGATAATCCTCTCCGCTCATCAAAGCATAATTATCTGCTCTTAAATTATGAATAAGAGAATCAATATCATTGATCGGAACCATGTATTCTTGGAGTACCCGGGAAAATATTTCAACCGAAGTTTCGAACTCCTCCGGAATAACATCGTTAGCGCCTAATTCCCGTAGAGGGAGAATTTCAGAAACATACCGAGTTCGCACCACCACATGAATATCTGGATTCATTAACCGAGCTACCCGAACAATTTTTCTGGAACTTGCCGGATCTGAAATTGCAATCACCAATATTCTAGCTTTCTTGATTACTGCATGCGTCAGAATTTCTTCCTGAGAAGCATCCCCAAAAAATATAGGCTCTCGTTTTTTCTTTTCGCGTTGTACCGTATCCGGATTTGTTTCGATGATTACATATCGAATTCCAGAAGCCTTGGCGGCATGTGCTAGGTTTCTCCCATTCAAGCCAAATCCCACAATTATCAAATGATCATTGAGCCAAGCTCGAGTTTCTGAGGACACAGACTCAACTTTCTTTGTTCCAGACAGCTTTTTTCCAATTGGATTCCTGAGTAATCCATCTGCCCACTTCCCTGCAGAACTAATTGCCATAGGAGTAAACATCATACTACAAACTGAAACTGCTAAAAACAACTGATATAAATCCTGATTTAATAACTGCTCCTGAAGGCCTATTCCAGCCAAGATAAAACTAAACTCCCCCACTTGAAAAAGGCTCAATGCAACGACAATGCGATTTCGAGCTGTCATTTGCAGAGCGGATGCGGCTCCAAAACCAGTGAATAATTTGAGCAACACCACCAAACCTAAGGCCCCCGTAACTAGCAGAAAATTGTGATAGATATACTGTACATCCAGTAGCATCCCGACGGAAATAAAAAACACAGAGGTGAATATATCTCGAAAAGGCAAAACAGAGCCCAAGGCCTGATGACTGTATTCTGATTCTGAAAGAATTAATCCTGCGAGGAATGCGCCTAAAGACAATGACAATCCTACTGAAGAAGTAAACCAGGCTATAGCAAAACATAAGGTTATGACAGTCATTAAAAATATTTCCTGGGTTCTGGTTCGAGCTATACTCATCAAGAGTCGGGGTACGATAAACCGAGAGAAAAGATAAACTAAACCACCAATAAAAATGAACTTTAGCAGCATCATCACCAACTCCAATCCAAGATTACCGCTTTTGCCTGTGAGTAAAGGAGTAATTAGCATCATGGGTACAATGACAATATCCTGAAAAATCAAAATTCCTAGAACAGTTCTGCCAGGCAATGAATCAATTTGTCCTTTTTGCTGCAACAATTTGATCACGATGGCAGTGCTACTCAGCGCTAATAAAAAACCTATAAATACAGAAGTACTGTGGTTAAAACCCGAAAAACTGCAAACAGCCCAAACCAGAACGATGGTGAGACCTACCTGAACGCCTCCCCCAAGCAAAACCGATTTTTTAATTTTTACCAGATTTCGAAAGGAGAACTCCATTCCCAAGGTGAACAATAGGAGAATAACTCCAATCTCTGCCATTATTTCTACCTGTTGGGTGTCAGATACTAGACCAGTCAAATGTGGACCAGCGATTGCGCCTGTCACCAAAAAACCAATAATAGCAGGTAGTTTGAATTGATGACAGATTAATTGTACTCCAATAGCCAACCCAAAAATAACTAGGAAGTCCTGAAATACAGATAAATCAACGGATAATAGCATGTACAAATTTACGGAGCTTAAGTCGAGTATCCTGAGCAAAGTCTAGGAAAATATCAGAATCGAAAAATAAAGTCTATTTCTTTTTAGTTAGGACAACGGAAGAAATTGTGACCCTAAAATGAAAATTGCATTACAATAAATAGGACCAAACTATCTCAAATTAAATGCGTAAATTGAGCGGTACATGAGAGTTCGTATTTTCGCATTTTTCGTGATTTGGGCATTGGGTGGATTCAGCGATATCTACACACAGATAGTGGATTTATCCCTAGAAAGTATGCGTCAACGAGAAGTGATTCAGATTGAATACGCACCAGAAATATGGGAAATGCAGCAGGTAGTCGCAAGTCCTCGAGAAGCCAAAAAAACCGGTCAACTAGGTATTAAAAACATTGAGATTCCTGCTCCCGTTGAAGTCAAAAAATTAAGTTCAGCAGATTCGGCCCATCAGGTTTTGGAAAATTCACAATCGAATGTACCCAAAGGGCTTTCAATGAATCCCACCCCCCAAAAAACAGAGGAGTACCCACCCAATCCAATTGAATCAAAACCAGAGCACAATTTAGCCGAAAAAAAATCGAATGTAAATTCTCAAGAGATTGAGCGGGATAGCATAAGTTCAATTGGGACACTATCAAATCTTAATTGGGAAGAAGAAAAATTGAATATTGAACTTCCCGTTATAAATAAGGATAATAGCCTATCAACTAAAACGGAATCGACACTGCAAAACCATCCGATAAAAGTAGTAGTTGAATCCGCTCCATCGGTTGATAAAGCGGAAAGAAAAATCCCGTCAAAACCGATGACAAAAAAACCGGTAATTACATCATTAGATAAAAATGTTCCTTCCTTAACCTCCTTTCGTCCTCAGTCAACTTCAGATAATCTGCCCTTATTGTTACAAGAAAAAAATCCTTATTATTTCCCTGAAGTCTCTTTATTCCCTAAAGTATTAGATGTTTCAAAATGGATGCCGGTTCCAAGCTTGGTGCAAGCGATACAGAAACCTGAAGACATTTTAACATTTACGAAAAAATGGAATCCTGCTTACTTACAGGAAATAGCTGACAGTATTGGCTCATATGCTCAACTCATTCAATTAAATGATGCAGGAATATATCTATATACTTCAGAAGTTACTGAAAGACTTTATCCTAAAAATACGAATGCTGCAAAAATCACCACTGCCATTCTGATGCAGAAATTAGGCTTTCGGGTTCATTCTGTTATTCGGGAAGAGGAGGTTGCGCTCATGGTCAATACACGCCAAAAATTATATGAAGTACCAAGGCTCCAAGCCGAGAATTTTGAATCAGAAGAATGGTACCTATGGCAGCCAAAAGAGAAGGAAACTAAATCAGGGAAAATTATGACTCCGGGTATGAGTACATTAATTCCTTACAAAGCTATAGATTTAAATATTTACGAAATTCCGAATTGGGGGGAATCGAAGTTAGAAAAAAAAATCTACTATTATGATGCAGTATCAAAAACAAGAGACACTTTTGAAATACGCTTAAATAGCGGGTATGTTAAGTTCTTAGGCGCTTTGCCGCAAATGAGTCCGGCTGTATATTTTAATGCAGTTGTTAGTAGAGAATTGCAGGAGTCACTTATAGCTCAACTGAAAGTTCGTCTTGCTCCTTTTAGATCTTATGAAGCACTGGGTTGGCTGCTAAGGTTTGTTCAAAATGCCTTTCCTTACCAAACGGATGAACTTCAATTTCAAAAAGAGAAGGCCATGTTTATTGAAGAAGCGGTAATTTATCCATACACAGATTGTGAAGATCGTTCGGTTCTTTTTGGCATTCTGGTTAGAGAAGTATTGAATCGTGAGGTTATAGGTCTTGATTTCCCCGGACATATGGCTGTAGCTGTGCAAACTCCCAAAAAGGAAGCTCGAGGAGCATTGCTTCGGTACAACGGCAAAATATTTATGGCCTGTGACCCTTCCTATAAGAGGGCAATTCCGGGTTCATTACCAGAAAATATTCTAAAACAGACACCTGTACCAGTACCTGTTAGAAAGATTGGAAGTTAACACCTAACCCCTGAAAGTTCCCAAACTGGGTTAATTTTCAACTTGATAAACTACACAACTTTCTTTGAGGAAGACAGGCAACACAATACTGTATATTTTCTGATTGAGTTATACCAAAGTGAAATATTATTTAGTCCAAAAACAATTAGCGAATATGTAATCAAACGCACAAGTAAGCTGGGTTTCTTCATTTTTCAAGCCTTGGGTTTGTGTTTGAATGAATAGACTAACTTCATGTAATGACTTATG
>JBEIHC010000141.1:0-6657 GCA_040381555.1 Bacteroidia bacterium | reverse complement strand
TGCGCAAATAATGTGATCTTCATACCGGAGTTGGTTTTTGTTTTTGTCTATTAACTCAAACATACAGGATTTTATCCGGACCAACTCCAATTTTTTTACCCTAATTTAAAACGTCTTGGACGGGTGTGGTTTACACTAAATTACGAGAATTAAGTAGTATATCCAAATTGAGGCATAATCCTTCAATTTGAAAACTAAATAAAAAATAAACGAAGCCTCCCTATTTTTTTTCTACCCTATCTCCCCTGAAACATCCCAATCGGGTGATCAGTGATTTTGCTGGCGTTCAGTTCTAATGTTCGGGCAGGATATTCGGATATCAAATGATGATTGTGGGTGGCCATCAATACCGCTGTGCCACTCATATTAATTCGCATCAGTATTTCCATTATGGCTCGGGTTGCTTCCGGATCTAAATTTCCGGTGGGCTCATCGGCCAATAATAAAATCGGGTCATTCACCAAGGCACGGGCAATGGCTACTCTTTGTTGTTCCCCTCCGGAAAGCTGATGGGGCAGTGCCGAAGATCGCCCGGAAAGTCCAACCTGCATGAGCAACTCGGATGCCCGGGTTTTCATTACCTGTGTGTCTTTCCATCCCGTTGCCCGCATCACGAATAAAATATTTTCCGTTACTGATCGATCAGGTAATAGCTGGAAATCCTGAAAGATTATGCCCAACTGTCTTCGTAAAAAAGGTATTTCTTTGCGGGGGATGGTGGTAGTGGTGTATTTCCCTACTGTGATGATTCCAGATTTTGCCTGCATGTCGGCATAGAGGAGTTTCAGAAGTGAACTTTTTCCAGAACCAGTAGGCCCCACGAGGTACACAAATTCTCCTGGGTGCAGGGTAAAACTGACCTGCTCCAAAATAGAGATGTTTCCATATCCGGCATCTACCCGGTCGAAGCTGATGATTTCTCTATCCAAAATAAGTTAATCTATAGGGTAAATGGGGTGATTTTTCCAAAAGGCATTTCATTAATGCACAGCTCTAATCTCTCCTGATAGGAACTTAAATCCAGGCTTTTGACCGTTTTCTCATTTCTCCCGGGGCGAAAATAGCCAATGAGGGTAAAGTCGGCATCCCGTATTTGAACATAATCCGGAATCTTCGCCTTACCTTTTATTTTTATCAGGTAAATAGTCTGTTCTTGTGTGCTGCTCATCATGCAAAGCCTTGATTAATACGCTCAGAATTATGCAAATTTGTCAATATTTCCCCGGAAAATTGGTTTCTATAGACAATTATTTTAATTTCGTGCCTTATTACACACTTTATCAATATCAGAACAAAACCGGAAAATATGAGAAACAGTTCTATTCTTTTTATTCTCTCTGCGCTCGTGGTTGGTATTTTCTTCACAGGTTGTAAGAAATTCCAAGGACCCAGCACAGTCATTACCAATCCCAATCCTTTAGAGGTGCACGGTGACAGCATCGAGTACACTACTAAAGTGAAAATCGCTCCAAAATCCGGAATGAAGAAGAAAGGAATCTACACAGGTTCTCCTTCTCTTCGGAATGGTTCTGAATCTTTCAAATCGGATAACATGGTTATTCAGGGTGCTCAAAATCCAAATGTTAAAAAACAAGGTGCTGAGCTTTCCAAAAAGTACAAAGTGGCTTATTCTGATCGTATGAATGGCGGTACTATGCGTATGGATAACACCTACCAGAAAAACGCTAAAAAAGCCAAAACATTGAAAGAGGTGACCGATTCTGAAAATGTAGCCAAATGTTGTATCACTACTTCTCGCATGGTGTGGGATGGTGAGTACTACCTTTTGACTGCAAAAGATCGCAACGAGTACCGCAAAGTAGTGCCTTTGCGTTTGGAGGCTAAATTTAACTTCCCTAAAAACATTGATAAAATTCAGGCAGATGATTACAATAAATCAGATATCACTGCTATCGGTGAGTTCATCAACAAAAGACTTCCTGCTACTAAAATTACCATCGTAGGCTTTGCCTCTCCAGAGGGTTCTTTGAAGCGCAATGTGGAATTGTCTGTGAATCGTTCTAAAGAAGTACAGGCTTGGTTGATGGATCAATTGAAAAAAGCTGGATACACTCAATATTTAGATTCTACCTTCTTTGCAATCTCTACTACTTCTGAAGATTGGGATGGCTTTAAGCAAAATGTAAAAAGCAGTCCAAAATTCGGAGAATACTCCAGTCAGATTTTTGAAATCGTTTCCAGTGGTATCACGGAAGATGAAAAAGAAACCAAAATCATGGCTTTAGTAGGGGGCGCGCGTAATCCAGAAGTAGAAGCTTTATTAGCTCCTTTGCGTCGTGCAACTATCGTAATGGAAGGTCTTGAGCCACGCCGTACCGATAATCAGATTGACTCTATTGGAGAGGCATTCGTTGCCGGTAAAGTTTCAGGTAACATCAAAGACATTTACGAAAAAGAAGAATGGTTATATGCAATCGGTCGTATGGACAGCTGGAAAAACAAAAAGCCTCATTTAGCTGCTTTTGTTCAGGCTTATCCATCTGATTATCGTGGCTTGAATGATTATGGTGCTGTGCTTGCTTCTGAAGGAAGTATGGACGAAGCCATGAAAAACTTGGAGTCTGCTGCCTCTAACAAAAGAGGAGATAATGCCATCCTGAACAATACCGGTGTTGTACAAAGAGTAAAAGGCAAAAGAACTGAAGCTCGTCGTTCTTTTGAGTCTTCTTTATCTGCCCAAAATACTCCTGAAGCAGCTTTCAATCTTGGAGTAGTATTAGCGGGTCAAGCTGCCTACGCACAGGCTATCGATCGTTTCAATTCTGCCAGAAGTTTGAAAGGTTCTGATTATAACATCGGTCTATGCAAATTGATGATGGATGACAAATCAGGCGCTCGTTCTTCTTTTGAGTCTTCTGCAAGAGCTTATCCAGATTATACTCAAGGATATTATATGTTAGCCGTAACCGGTGTGCGTATGAGTGATAAGGATCTTTGGTCTTTGAATTTGAAGAAAGCCGTTGATGGCAATCGCAGATTCGGAGATATGGCCAAAACAGATCTTGAATTTGATAAAGTACGCGAGACAGCTGAATTCAAAGCTATCGTTCGTTAATCTAACAGAATAAGTTAATTTCAAAAGAGCCTCCCATTCAGGAGGCTCTTTTGTTTGAAGGGGTATTCGTATGCATTTAAGTATTGAAGACTGGATTATTATCCTACTGTATTTTGTCGTAACCTTAGCGATAGGGCTATCCTTCACGCGCAAGAGTGGTACGAGTTTAGAATCTTATATTCTCGGAGGACGAAATCTTCCTTGGTGGGTCGCCGGCTTTTCCATGGTAGCTACCACCTTCGCTGCCGATACCCCTTTGGCAGTAACTGAATTGGTCGCAACCCAAGGTATTTCCGGGAATTGGATGTGGTGGAATATGTTGGCAGGCGGCATGATGACGGTATTCTTTTTTGCCAGCTTTTGGAGAAGAGCCGGAGTATTAACAGAACCCGAATTAATCACCCTGCGCTATAGTGGAAAACCCGCACGATTTCTTCGGGTATTTCGCAGCCTTTACCTAGGGCTTTTCCTCAATGTGCTCATCATCGGTTGGGTGAATTTGGCCTTCATGAGCATTTTACAAGTATTCTTTGAATTTACCGTAGAAGAACAACTATTTTGGACCGCTGTGGTGATGCTCATTACCGCCCTATACACTTCTCTCTCCGGGCTGTTGGGGGTAGCCTATACAGATTTAATGCAATTTATTGTGGCCATGACTGGCTGTGTGGTACTGGCATTTTTCGTGTTGAATACCCCTGAGATTGGCGGTCTCTCTGGGCTTTCGGCTCACTTGCCCTCGGGAACCTTAGATTTCTTTCCCCATATCAGTGATTTGCCGGGTGCTGGGGGAATGTTGACCCTTACCCTAGGTTCCTTTTTCTCCTTTGCCGCCATTCAATGGTGGGCAAGTTGGTATCCCGGAGCTGAGCCGGGTGGGGGAGGCTATATTGCCCAACGCATGATGAGCACTAAAGATGAAAAAGGTGCCTTGCTTTCTGTTCTGCTTTTTCAAGTAGCCCATTATTGTTTAAGACCCTGGCCTTGGATTTTAGTCGCCTTAGCTACCCTCGTGCTGTATCCGGATTTGCCCCCCGAGGAATCTCGCTTGGGATTTGTTATGGCCATGCGGGATTATCTTCCAGATGGGTTTCGAGGATTAATGCTAGCAGCCTTTCTGGGCGCATACATGAGCACCCTTTCCACTCAACTCAATTGGGGTGCCGGATACATTGTCAATGATGCCCTACGCAACGCACTTGAAGGCAAGAACCCCGAGAAGAGTGCCCCTCGATTTGTCTGGGCCAGCCGAATAACTGTTTTCGTGCTGATGGCCTTATCCCTGATCATTACCCTCTTCATACAATCCATTACCGAGGTATGGGCGTTTCTGCTGCAATGCGGTGCTGGATTGGGTTTGGTGCTGATTCTCCGCTGGTTTTGGTGGCGCATCAATGTATGGTCTGAAATTACCGCTACGATTGCTCCCTTTGTGGCTTGGCCTTTAGGTTCCTGGCTGGGCATTCAAGAATCCTATGAGCAATATCTGTTTACCGTAAGCTTCACCACCCTGGCTTGGGTAAGTTGCACTTTTCTCACCAAACCAGAGCCCATGGAGCATCTGGCAAAATTCTATAACAAGGTCAGACCCGAAGGCGTATGGAAGCCCGTGCTGCAATTTCAACAGGGTACAGGATTAAATGTATTTCCCTGGATGAAACTCCTAGCCTGGATTAGCTCTGTGGTGTTTACCTTCTCTATTTTATTCCTCTCCGGATATGCTTTACTGGGAAGGTATGATCAGTTGGGAATATGGTTTGTTACCGGCCTGATTTCATTAGGCTTGTTGATTTATGCTTTCCCATTTGTTCTTCCTTCGAAGTCAACCGGCTTAGATGCTAACCGAGGTGCGCAGGGATAATGTACTTTTGCAGCGTGAATAGTAAACAGCTTCTCCTTTTTGGAATCTTTTGGATACAGCTTTCGGGAACCGCATTCTCTCAAGCGTATGAATTGGATTCCGCCAAAGCAGCCTACTATCATGGAGATTTAGGAAAAGCCAGAATGTATATTGACCAGGCTTATCGAAATCGGGTTTTTATGGAGAATGCTGAAATGCATCTATACCGGGGACTGGTGTATTTCTATTTGTCCTATAATGAGAAAACCCGGGGCATTGAACCAGAGGCCAGTTTGATTGCCTATGATGCCTTTATGCGCTCCATAGAAATAGATACCTCTGCCTCCCGACGGGAACAAGTATTGAATTTTTTGGTTAACCTAGCCTTTACCTGTCATGATTATGCCGTGGATTTATACAAAGCTCGGAAGTTTGATTTGGCCTGGCGGAATTTCGAAACTGTTTTGAAAATTATACCCTTAGACGAGCATGGCATTCTGTATAAAAATCAATTGTATCCAGATAAAGAAAGATTATTAGCCGCATATGCTGCCCAACAAGCAGGCAAGTACGCTCAAGCGGTTTCACATTATCGGTATTTTCTGGATAAAGAAGTTCAGGATCCCCAATTTTATCAATCTGCCGGTGCTTTGTTTTTTATGACCAAAGATACTTCTGCTGCCCTATCTGCTTTAGCCAAAGGAAGGGCAATGTATCCCAATGATAAATCTTTGCGACTTCAGGAAGTTCAGATTTATTTGCTGTTGGAGGATGAGTATAAAAAGACCGACAAGTTAAGCGAAATGATACAGGCAGAACCAACAAACCCTCGGTGGTACATGCTTCGAGCCAGAATCTACGAAAAGCAAAAGCAGTCCGAAAAAGCAGAACTAGATTTCTTAAAAGTAATCGAAATCAATACCGATAGTGTAAAACAAGCAGCCTTTGCTTTGGGGGTACTATATTTTGAACAAACCCTTCCCTTTGAGAAAGTAAAGAATAATACCAATCCCAAAGATGCCTACAAGTACAAACCCCTCAAGCAAAAAGTAGATGAGATGTTTATAAAGGCCTCCCGTATGTTTCTTAAAAATTTGGAGTATGGAGATAACTTAGATTCATTAGACTACCTATTTGATATTTATGATCGCCTGGGATATACCTTTCAGAAAGAAGGCATCCAAGAGCGCATTCGGAAGTTGGGCGGGTAGAGACGCGATGCATCGGGTCTCTACCCACATTAAACGCATGTTGCCATTTGTTGTGATGCTTCGCGTTTCTATCTGCATTAAACGCATATTGCCATTAATCACGATGCTTCGCATCGTGCAAGACGCGAAGCATCGCGTCTCTACCCGCATAAAAACCAATAATTTATTTGTCGCGATGCCTCGCGTCAATACCGCATTAAATCCAATAATCCATTTGTCACGATGTCCGCGTCTCTGAAGAGCATATTTTAAAAAGGTAGTATAAAGGAAGAACAGTAAGGTTGTTAATTGTAGAATTACCCAGAGAAGGAAAAGTTGAATGGCCCGTCTTTTCTCGATACGAGGCCTAACAAGGATTCCTGCAATTAAAAATAGGCTTCGGCCTCTACTCGAAATGACTGTGTTGGGAACCCTCACCGGGTTAATTGGAGTAGGGGATTAAGCTTGTATGAGTTATGAGTGATGAATTATGAGTGATGAATTATGAGTGATGAATTATGAGTGATGAATTATGAGTGATGAATTATGAG
>JBEIHC010000140.1:0-6736 GCA_040381555.1 Bacteroidia bacterium | reverse complement strand
ATGGCATTACTCGCTGTCTGGGTAGTACAATTTCCAACTGTGACATAATTCAATGTATAAGTTGCATTCTGGGTAGGTGTTACCGAAAGAATATAGGGAGAGGAGGTTATTCCTGTAATTACTATGGTCGTACTACCATTACTATATGAAAAATTCCAAGGACCAGGATTTCCGCCCAATGTAACTGTAAGAAAAGCAGGACTGCCAGTGCAAATAGTTTGATTAGCCGATATGGATCCACTGGGAGGCTGATAATCCAATCTGGATAACCTGATTTCATCAACTCCTAAATCTCTACCATCCCCATTCGTATTTGAATTGATCGTGGCATTATTTACAATGGCAATTCTATGCATACCAGAAACTGTAGCCTGGAAGCTCCCCTGCAAAGACCTCCAGCCCTGTGAATAACGCAAAGTTATGCCAGGGCTTAATGTAACAATAGAATTGGGCCAGGGAAAATTATTTAGGGCATCATCGGAGACTCGTATGCTTACAACCGGAAGAAATCCAGTTTCCTGAAACTCCAGGACATTAGAAACTAAGGCTGATAAACAATAAAAAGAATCCTGAACAAGATTTACATCTACATACCAGGTTTGAGTGGCTGCTGGGTTCCATGGGTCTCCTACCAACAAGGCATCACTTGGCGTAGAAGCATCCACTCTATTCCATATATTACGCACATTCCCTGCATTATTGACTACATAGAATAACCCTCCAGGAATGGGAGGATTCAATAGCTGAGTGTGAGTATAGGCATTACAATTAGGCCCGTTTATATTTTGCCCGCAAAAAGTATGACCTGAACCAAAGCTAAAACTGGCCTGTGAATTACAGGCTTCATGATTTGGAAAGGTTTCATGTAGAATAGGGATAGATACATAACAATTATTGCCGCATCGGGGAACATTATTGATATTAATAAGTGTTTCGACCTCCGAGGTCCCTGTGCATCCATCTTGACTGGTGGCAACAACATAAAAATAACTAAGATCTAATGAATTAACTAATTGAAATAATGTATCTGTTGTATAATAGCTTGAATCCAAATTATTAAACCATTCGTAACTAGAAAATCCCGGACTTGCCCCTAAGTGAATATACCCTGGTGCGCTTGTTGTGTCAAATAGTACAATTTGAGGATTCGTAAAATTTGAATTGATTCTCCGAAACGACACATCATCTATTCCAAAATACAAATCTATTGCAGTATCTTGTAGGGTATAAATAGAAAGTGTAGTAGAATCATTCGTTAACAAATTAAAATTGTTTGCCTGAAATTGCCAAACTCCCGCGGTCGGATTAACCTGTATTATCTGGGTATCCGGGGTATTTGTCCCATTTCGAAGTATCAGCAACAATTGAGCAGGTATGTGCTGAATGTTCTGATTGGGGAATAAAGAATAAAAACTAAACTCATAGTCTCCGGCACTATCAGGCACAACTGTTTGTGACCAGATTTTAATCCATTGAATTCCCGGATAAACAGAAGCAAATAAAACCCGACTTTGCCCACCCACACTATGATCTACCCCTGTCCACACCCCACCCTGCCAATAAGCGTGTACCGCAGAATCCTCTAAAAAATAATACCCTGTTACTGCATTACTGGTATCACATCGAACCAGGTCTGAAGTAAATCGAATAGTACCACTGCAAGAATCCTGAAAGCTGGGATCATTAATAAATTGCTGAGGAAATAAACAGCGCCCAGTTTGGGCATACAGGGTATTTCCTCCTGAAAAGATCATACTACTCAGTCCATACATACATACATACATACGATGTATCATCTGGTAATTAAATCGCTGAAAAAATAAGAATAAATTTTTCATAGTTGGGTAATTAAAATAAGGTGAATAACTAACTAAAGGAATAAATTATAATTCAATGTTAGAATGAAAAAATCACAAAGCCAAATTATTTTTTTGTTAATTCTTTAAAAATGGCTCTATTAGGCTAAAAATGATACATTTTTTCAAGAAAAAATATATTCTTTGGGAAAATCCCTACCCAATAACAACTAACCACTAACAACTAACCACTATTAACTCCCCTCCCACCCTTCATTCATCTTCCGAATATATTCCAGCACCTCTTCCCTACCCTTTCCTTTTTCGGCTGAGGTATAAAACATGGGGGGTAAAACTTGCCAATTCTCTGCTAGTGCAGATTCATAAACACTTAAATTCTTTGCTAATTGCGATTGCGATAATTTATCCGTTTTGGTAAATACCACACTAAAGGGAATGGCATTTTCCCCCATAAAATCAATTTGTTCTAAATCGGATGTCTGAGGGTCAAGTCGAGAATCCACCAGTACAAATACATTGACAAGATTGACTCGCTTAGTCAGATAATGGGTAATCATCTTTCTAAATTGTTCTCGTTGCTCTTTAGAGGCTTTCGCAAATCCATATCCCGGTAAGTCCGCCAATACCCAGCTATTATCTACCTCATATAAATTGATTGTCTGAGTTTTACCGGGTTGTCCGCTCGTATGGGCCAGATTTTTTTTCTGCACCAACATGTTGATTAAAGAAGACTTTCCTACATTCGAGCGACCAATAAATGCATACTCCGGCATGTTTTTATTGGGCAACATATCCTGCCTCGGAACGCTTAATAAAAACTCAACTTTTTTAACAAATAATTTTCCTTCTTCCATTTTAAAATCGTACAATAGCCCGCACATTCAACATCCTTCGGGATAAATAATTCGGGACAGCAAATTGTGTATTAAATATATCCTTAATCCATAAGTATGACACGACATTATTGGTGGCCAATACATTATAGACTTCTACCGAAATCCAGATAGATTCAGTCGAGAGTTTGTGTTTTCGCTCTTCTTCACTTCTGAAAGAAATCATTTTGCTAAAGCCTAAATCAAAGCGGCGATACGCAGGAGCATTAAATACATTTCTCTGGTTGACATTTCCCGGAGGGCCAAAAGGCAAACCAGAACCATATACAGCATTTACATGGGCCTTAAAGGTAGGATTATGCGGCATCTCATCCTGGAAGTACATGGAAATAGTCATCCATTGAGCGGAAGGTCTTGGATAATATCCCCGGGTATCGAATGCTAAATCTTCTTTGGTATTTAATAAACCTAAGCTAAACCAAGAATCCACACCTTTAATAAATTCACCATTAATACGAGAATCCAATCCATAAGCATAAGCACTGGCATCGTTGTTGGCATAATAGCGAATCCGTACATTGTCAATCTCGTAAGGAATGACATTCTCCATTTGCTTATAATACCCTTCTACAAATAATTTAAATGGGCGTCCCCAAGAATAAAACTGATAATCTCCTCCAACAATATAATGATAGGAACGCTGGGCTTTGAGTTGCTTATTGACAGACCCATCAAAGCCTCTCATTTCCCGATAGAAGGGAGGTTGTTGATATACGCCAGCAGCAGCGCGTAATTGTAATGGACGCAAAGAATCTTTTAATAAAGGCGTAATAACAAATTGTACTCTCGGGCTGAATAAAAGCTGCTCATTTAAGTCCCAATAATTCAGTCGAGCACCTGTAACCAACACGATGCTCTTGGATGCCTTCCAAGTATGCTGAGTGTAAGCCAATGTTCGGCGACTATCAAATTCCGTGGCAGATTTCAATCTTTCGGTAATGCGGAAATAACCGGCAGAATCTGCCCCTCGGTATTCTTCCAACTCATCTTCGACACGCTGATATTGACCCCGAATCCCAAAATTCAGGGTATGTTTAAAATCCCTGTCCATTAACCAAGTTCCCTGTTGCTCCGCACTCAATACATCGGCGACCAGATAATTTCTGCCGTGATTAAAATATCCTCCAATGGCTCTGTCAAATACGGCTTCATTAAACTCTTCGGATGCGGTATTGGTATTCACATCACTCAAACGATAAGCATTTTCTACATCAAACAACTCCGATTCTATCGTTCTAAATGCCGTGACAATATAGCGTGTTTTAAATCGGTAAGAGGGGGAATGCTCGGCAATAAAGGCATTGGTAGTAGTGAGATATCCCATTTCCTCCCGACCACCAGAAGCTACAAATAAACGCAGCACCGCTTGAATAGAGCCAAAAGTACTCACTCTGGATTCCGGCAAAAACAAATACCGATTATAAGCTCCGGTAGCAATTAAAGTAAATTTCCATCGATCATCCGGATATTCAACAGTAAATAATTCTCCCTTTTTATTCGTTTTTTCTCGGGAAGCTTTGTGTTTAGTATAGGGCTTCCAGGTAAAAACAGATTGAAAATCATAAAAGGAAGGTCTGTATTCGCCCCGGTTATCTTGTTTTGCCAAGAGATTAGATAAATCAAATCTTCGAGCTCCTACTAGCCAGGTAAATCGGCCATCTTCAGTAGAGTCCCGCTTATTTTTACTGATGCCCTCCGCATGGATATTGGTTGTAATCAGACCTATTTCTGCCGTTCCTCGAAATCGATCGGGTGTATTGTAAGTAACATCTAATACAGAAGAAAGTTTGTCACCATACTTAGCCTGAAAGCCTCCAGAACTAAAGCTCACTTCTTTTACTAAATTGGCATTCGTAAAACCTAAACCTTCCATTTGCCCAGCTCTTACAAGAAAGGGCCGATAAATTTCCACTCCATTTAGGTACACCAGATTTTCATCGAAATTCCCTCCTCTTACTCGATACTGAGAAGAAAACTCGTTATTGATAATAACCCCAGGCAAAGTACCCAAACGGCTTTCGATATCGGATTTAGGGGTAGGAATTTTATTAATTTCCCTAGGTTTGATGGGGAATAACTGTTCGAAGGCTTTAGAGGATAAATCCGTTCCCTTTTTATCATCGCGAATTTCAGTCACTGCCAGTTGGATGGACTTTTCCGCCAGCACCAATGGAACAAATAGCTGCTGTCCTTTTCCGATGGAAATAGTTTGTTGTTGGGTAAGATATCCGTCTTTGCTTAGGGTAAGTGAATAATTCCCCGGAGCAAGACTCAGGCTCCAATGTCCGCTGCTATCGGAAATAACAGAAGCATTTCCAGGTGATACTTTGATTTGAACCTCTGAAAGCACGGTATTCTCGCGGGTTTTCACCCGACCAGAAAGGGTTCCATTTTGTGCCTGAAGCACCAAAGGGAATAAGCTCATCAGCAGCAGAATAAACCTCATGCTGAAAGAATTGAATTGCCTAAATTCTGTAATTGAACAATCATGGCTTTAGGGTCATCAGCACCATAGACGGTATTGCCAGCTACCAATACCCGAGCACCCGCCCTTACAATCTCTGCACAATTATCTAGGCTAACTCCCCCATCTACCTCAATTAAAGTACTGAGCTCTTGATCCTGAATCATCTTGCTTAAACGACGAATCTTATCTAGTGAGTAAGGGATAAATTTTTGCCCCCCAAAACCGGGATTCACTGACATGATCAAAACGACATCACAAAGCGGAAGTACATGTTGAATGCTTTCAATCGGAGTAGCAGGATTGAGGGACACCCCCACTTTCATGCCTGCTTCCTGAATGGCATGCAAGGTTCGGTCTAAATGAATGCAAGCCTCCTGATGTACCGTCAACACATCTGCCCCAGCCTCCTTAAATGCTTGAATGTATCTTTCAGGTTTTTCGATCATCAAATGCACATCCAGCACTTTTTGAGTAAGAGGTCGCACGGCTTTCAGCACGGGAATTCCGAAAGAAATATTCGGAACAAAAGATCCGTCCATCACATCAAAATGAATCCAATCGGCCTGACTTTCGTTCAAAAGCTGAATTTCTTCTCCTAACCGGGTAAAATCGGCGGACAAAAGGGAAGGGGCAATTATTACCTGCATAGGGACAAAATTAACAATACCCGGGAGGAATTCAGCAGGAAGTAGTATTTTAGAGCATGCAATATCTGCAGAAGTTGATCGCACAGGGGGAAGGGGAACAGCTGGATTTCAAGAAAACCGTTCAGGATAGCCGTAAAATAGCGCGTTCCATGGTGGCCTTTGCCAACACCCGTGGGGGAAAATTATTAATTGGGGTTCGGGATAATGGCACCTTAGCAGGCATAGAATCGGACGAAGAGGCCCACATGATTGAGGCCGCGGCCTTAGTATTTTGCCGACCTCCGGTAGAATTTCAGCTTCAAACTCATAGGCTCGAAGGAAAAAATATTCTGGAGGTGAATATCCCATCCGTCCAGCAGCATCTCCATTCCGCTCTGAATGAAGAAGGGAAATGGGAGATTTTGATTCGGGATCGGGATGAATGCCGAGTGGCTGGGAGGGAGTTTGCCGAGATATTCAAACTAAAACAAAAAAAAGAGGGCAACCTGCTGAAATTAGGTACCGCAGAAAATAAAATCTTGGAATTACTTCGTTCGAATCCGACGGGTTTATCGGTCAAACAGGGAAGTAAATCAGCCAAAATTCCGCAATGGAAGTCAGCCAAAATCCTAACACGATTGGCAGCAACAGGGGTTATTGAGTATGATGCCTTAGAGGGAATTTTTTATAGTAGATGATTAAAATCGGCCCTACGCCATTAATTGTGTGTAATTAAATCTTAGAATTACCCTGTATATTGGATACAAATTTTCTTCCTAATTTATAACCCAGGTTATACCCTCTCCTCTCCAAGGGAGTGGGCTTCCACCCCACTGGTCACAACAATTGTGTCCCGCATATCATTAAAAAAAACGGCTCTACGCATTTTACAGTGGGTTCAATAACTATTTATGTAATGGGAAAATTCATCAT
>JBEIHC010000139.1:0-6902 GCA_040381555.1 Bacteroidia bacterium | reverse complement strand
TTTGTCCTGATTGCAACTATGGCCGTACATCTCAAAAAAGCACCCGACTCTTTGTTTCTGTCCTTTTTTCCCCTCCTAGAAAAGGCATCCGATGATGATCGAAATTTCGTGTGGAAGGCCGTCAACTGGGCCTTACGGCAAATCGGGAAAAGAAATAAAACCCTGCTAGAACCTGCTTGGATTCTGGCTCAGGAATTTGCCCAATCGGAAGTAAAAGCTGCCCGGAAAATTGGGAAGGATGCGTGCCGGGAGTTTTCGGACAAGTTCACCGCAGAGTAACAAGAATTTTCGCAGGGTTTCGCAGAAAAGGATATTCATTCAGCGTTCCTCCTTTAACTCCCTTACTCTGCGGTGAACATTCCCCTTCTCTCCAGCACCACCACACACTCCACATGAGTCGTATGCGGAAACATATCCACTGGCTGCACACTTACAATTTTATACGCATCATTCATCAAAGCCAAATCACGCGCTTGAGAAGCAGGATTGCAGGAAACATAAATAATTTTATCTGCTTCGGTTTTGATTATTTCCGCCACCACTGCAGCATCCATTCCGGCACGCGGAGGATCGGTGATGATCACCTGAGGCCTACCCTCTCTGCGCAGCAAAGATCCATTCATCAGTTTCTTCATGTCCCCAGAATAGAAATTCAGATGCTTTAAATTATTCAGACGACAATTTTCCTCCGCATCTTTTACGGCATCTTCAATGTATTCCACGCCGACAATTTTCTCTGCCTTATCAGAAACAAAGATGCCAATGCTGCCAGCCCCACAATATAAATCGTAAATAACTTTTACGGGCTCCCCTATGGCATCATACACCAACTGATACAAGCGCTCAGCCTGCTGGGTATTGGTTTGGAAGAAAGAACGGGGACTTACCCGAAACTGATATTTACCTAATTTTTCTACTAGGTAAGGATCTGTCTTTCCCCACACAATAGGCTCTAATCCTTGGAAGCTATCATTCAATTTTTCATTGAGAAGCCAAATGCAGGAAGAGATCTGAGGAAAGCGATTTTGCAAGAGGGTAAAAAGGGCGGAAAGTTTTGCTTCATCGCGTGCAGCAACCGATAAAATCACCATGATTTTCCCGGAAGCATGAGATTGGCGAATTACCAGATTTCTCAACCATCCGGTATGATTTTTCAGGTGGTAATATTCGTAGTTATTTTCCTGAGAAAAATCCCGAACGGCATTCCGAATTTCATTTACTACATCGGGCATCAGGTGACATTCCGAAATAGGCAACACCTTATCAAATACGCCTTTAAGATGAAAACCTAATCCAGGTGCATCCGGAAGGCCAATATTGAGTTCTTCCTTACTCACCCAACTCCGGGCAGAGAAGGAAAAATCCAGTTTATTACGATAGGCTGTAGTGGTAAGCGCAGGCACTATGGGCTTGAGCTCAGGAAATTCAAGGTTTCCAATTCGAGTCAAGGCTTCTCTTACTGAGCGAGCTTTGTATTCTAGTTGACCTGAGTATTGAAGCTGTTGCCATTGGCATCCTCCACATTTTCCAAAATGTTGGCAGAAGGGAGTAGTTCTAAGCGGAGAGGGTTGAATGAGTTCATGCAAGGCAGCCTCCCAAAATCGGGATTTCTTTTTAAATACTCGGGCATTGACCACATCACCGGGAATCGCTTTCTCCACGAACACCACAATATCATTATATCTAGCAACGCCCCTACCCTCCTGATCTATATCATGAACAGAAATATTTTCGGCAATAAAAGGCACTTTCAAAACTGGGGTATCAGACATTCAATCAGGGATTAAGAATTGTTTGGTAAATTTTTATCTTGCGTCAGAGCCTTCTCCTGCAGGGCTTGCTGCCACTGGAGGAGTTTGCTTCTGAGTGTTTCATTCTGGAGAGCTAAAATTCTGGCCGCAAGGATGCCTGCATTTTGAGCACCATCTACTGCCATAGTTGCCACAGGAATACCTGCAGGCATTTGAACAATAGACAAGAGGCTATCTAAGCCAATCATAGATTTAGCACTTTGTACAGGCACTCCAATTACCGGTAAATGCGTCACGGAGGCAACCATTCCGGGGAGATGGGCTGCCCCACCCGCTCCGGCAATAATCACCTGAATGCCTCTGCCTGCAGCAGCTTGAGCAAATTCAATCATTTGTACAGGCGTCCGATGAGCAGATACTACCCGCATTTCAACAGCAATATCCATAGATTGAAGAAAATCAGCTGCAGCCTGCATAACGGAAGCATCCGAACTGCTGCCCATGATGATACTAACGAGGGGTGATTTCATGCAATAACTTTTAGGGTATTCTTAACAAAATCGGCCTTCTCACGGGCATCTTCCACCGTATCGGACAAGATGGTAACATGACCCATTTTTCGAAAAGGACGGGTTTCTTTTTTGCCATAAATATGAACACTTACGCCTTCCATTTTCATGACCGATTCAAGACCAGAATATTTAACCTTTCCACTATAACCAGGTTCTCCGAGTAGATTAATCATCACGGAAGCAGTTTTCATCCGAGTAGTACCCAGAGGCAAATCCAATATAGCTCGAAGATGCTGTTGGTATTGAGAAACAAAAGCACTTTCGATCGTATGATGTCCGCTATTATGAGGCCGGGGTGCAGACTCATTAATGAGAATATCTCCCTCCTTTGTCAGGAACATTTCTACAGCCAACAAGCCCTCCATTTTTAATTCCGAAATAACCTGAATAGCCAACTCCCGAGCTTTTTGTTCTTGTTGGGGAGTAATGCGTGCCGGGCAAAACAAGTACTCCACCAAATTAGCCTCGGGATGAAAAACCATTTCGACCGCAGGGAAACACTTGATTTCCTGAGAGGCATTACGGGCAACGATGACAGAAATCTCCGTTACCTCGGGGATAAACTGCTCGATGATGGAATCAGCAGGAAACATTTTGGCCATATCCTCCGGACCTTTCACCACCTGAACCCCTTTACCATCATAGCCGGAGGTACAGAGTTTCTGAACAAATGGGAAATTCAATTTCTTTAAATCAGGTAAATCCCCTGCTGCCAAAAAATAAAAAGCAGCAGTCGGAATTTTATGATCCCGATAGAAACATTTCTGAAGGTATTTATCTTGAATAATAGCAAGAGCGGAAGAGGAAGGGCATACTTTGATTCCTTCTGCTTCCAACTGAGCGAGTGCTTGTAGATTGACCTGTTCAATTTCAATCGTGACCAAATCGCAAACTTTCCCAAAACGATAAACAGATTTATAATCCATCAGATCACCCGTTTCGAAATAGGAGGCGATAAATCGACAGGGAGATGCGGGGTCGGGATCGAGAACCCTTGTATGAACATCTAATTTAATGGCTTCCGCGATGAGCATTTTTCCGAGTTGCCCCCCTCCGAGGATGCCGAGTCGAAAATCAGATGAAGAAAAATTTTTGTCCTGCACAATACAAAGGTAGGGAATTTAGCTGGCTCAATTAGGTAGAGGGTTGAGGGGGAGCAAAATCTACTTAACAAACTGATTTAGAGAGGAAAAAAGGGAACATTTCGGTTGTGAACAAATTTTATTTCGATTATAATTACTATTTTGATTAATTTTAGTGTTGTACAAACAAGAATCTGATTATTCGGCTCTTTACAGAAGAAAAAATGCCAGAGTGCAAAAATTATTTCTTCTATTAAACTCGAATAATGTGACTCCTTTTTGTTCCGATTGGGGTAGTCTCAATCGTTTTATCAATTCAATTTTTTATGCAAGAGAAACTAAAGTTCAGTAGTACCGAAACTTCGAATTTCTTTCCGGAGGTTCGTCGCAGAGTTCAACAGTATTTCACAGAAACAGGACTCACTCAAAATGCTAATTCTGATATGGTTAGCAAAACCATTTTCATTGTTCTCAGTTTTTTAGTCACCTTCGGGCTGATTATATCCGGTATGCTTCCAGGTTGGGCCTGCTTCATAGTCGCAGGATTACACGGATTTACAGCAGCCCTAGTAGGGTTGAATATTACCCATGACGCCATTCATGGTTCTTTTTCCAGCAATAATACCGTCAATCGTTACTTAGGTCGTTTGCTTTGTGTAATCGGTGCCAATGATTATCTGTGGCGCGTTAAGCACAACAAAATCCATCACACTTATACTAATATTCCAGGACATGATGACGATTTGAATCAACCTAAGATTCTGCGTTTGTCTCCTGATCAGCCCTTGTGGGCTATCCACCGCTTTCAGTCCTTCTACGCATTCTTTATCTATCCAATGGCATCCATTTCTTGGATTTTTATCCGGGATTTTGTGAACCTAAGCCGGGTTACTACTGCATTAAAAGAAAAGCAGCCTCCTTCCAGCTTGGAATACATTCGCTTCTTTGGCTTTAAAATATTTTATCTGTCTGTATTTTTGGCTATGCCTTTATTGATCCTTCCTTACGCTTGGTACTGGATTGTCGCTGGTTTTGTATTCTCCCACCTAGTAGAAGGATTCACTCTGGCCATGGTATTTCAATTAGCCCATTTGGTGGAAGAGACTCATTTCCCAATGCCAGATAATGAAGGAAATTTGGAACATAATTGGGCAGTACATCAGATGTATACTACTGCCAATTTTGCCAATGGCAGTAAAGTTGCAACCTTCCTATTTGGCGGCTTAAACTTCCAGATAGAGCATCATTTATTTCCTCAGATTTGTCATATTCATTACCCTGCCTTAGCTAAAATAGTGAAACAAACTGCAAAAGAGTTTAATGTACCTTATTATTCTTTTGAGACCTTAGGTCAGGCAATTGGAGCACATTATCGCTTTATGCAAAAGAATGGAAGAGGAGAGATTATTCTGCATACGAATGATCCTGTTCCTATTCCTGCATAAGGATATATTTTAAGGATAATTTTAAAGCCCATTGTAGCAATACAGTGGGCTTTTTGTTTATTGGAGGGAGGTTAAAAAATTATAACAAGGTTTAATTCTTGATTCGGTTTGGTTGCATTCCTTCTGATGAACGAAATTCACTTTCTACAATAACGAAAAAATAAATTATTAAACGAAACTCAGGTCGCTGAGTAGGCGCCATTAATTATAGATACAATTTTGCCGCCGCCGTATCGAAGCCTGTGCTGAGCCTGTCGAAGTACGCCGGGCATTTCAATTCTTCGAATTGACTGATATTTTGAGATAAATCAAATTCCTCCCACCGGCGCTTCGATTAGGCGCCACCCCAAATAAAATGAAACGATAAAAATAATTCTGGCGCCCACTTAGCGACCGGTTGGTTTCGTTCTGATGAACGAATTGTTTTTTTAAACGAAAAAATAAATTATTTAAACCCAGATTATGCAATAGAATCTGAAAATTTGGCAAAAAACCAATAAAATCGGAACTTGTGTTCAATTAATATTAACACCATATGGGTGCAATAGATAAGATTGAGTTTAGTGATCATTCGGTCACGGCCTGGGGAGGTATGAAGCTTATGAAGGATTTATTGGATGCCACTGGGGTAAGGGAGCAATTAGTCAAACTCCCTTTACCAGAGAGGGGTTCGAACCGGGGATATGAACCTAGTCAAATACTAGAATGTTTCTGGACGAGCATTTGGATAGGCGCCGGGCGATTTAGTCATTCAGCCTATCTTCGTTATGATGATGTTTTGAAACAAATCTTTGAATGGAAGGAAGCTCCCTCCCAAAGTACTTACAGTAGATTTTTCAACAAATTTGACTGGCGACGAAATACGGAAACTTTTGTCCCTCTATTCAACTGGTTTTTCAATCAAATTCAATTTGACAATTTAACCTTAGACCTAGACAGTACCGTTGTTCCCCGCTATGGAGAACAGGAAGGTGCGAAGAAGGGTTATAATCCCAATAAGCCCGGCCGTAACTCTCATCATCCATTAATGGCTTTTATTCCGGAAATCAGAATGATTGCCAATGCATGGATGCGCCAAGGTAACACTGGAGCAGCGAGCAATGCCGTTGCATTTTTAGAAGAAACATTAGCTGTCTTGGAGAAAAAGAAAGTTGGGTTGATTCGTTGTGACAGTGGCTTTTACGGTAACATTTTTTTGAAGGAATTAGAAAACAGAAAACTAAACTATGTTGTAGCAGTAAAGTTTTATCCGACAATCAAAAATGAAGTACGCCGATTGACAAACTGGATAAGCATAAAGGATGGTGTGGAAATCTGTGAGTTTAACTATCAGTCGCCAGATTGGAAAAGTGCTCGTAGAATGATAGCAGTAAGGAAAAATATCAATAAACTAAAAAAAGCAACAGGCAAGTTATTGTTGTTCGATGAACAGATACAAGCTTATCGCTACAGTGTATATGTGACCAATCTGGACTTGCCAGCAGAACATATATGGGAAATTTACAAACAAAGAGGCGATGCAGAGAACCGTATAAAGGAGCTCAAGTATGATTTTGCCCTAGAGACTTTTTGTTTGAATAATTTTTGGGGGACAGAGGCTGCTTTCAGAAGCATTTTAATGGCTTATAATATGATGGCATTGTTCCGTCAAGTTGTCTTGAAAGCCAAGTCCCAAGCCACTTTAAGCACTTTGAGGTTTAAATGCTTTGCATTAGGAGCTTGGGTAACTAAACATGCTAGAATAACCACCTTAAAAATCAGTGCAACGGGTGAAAAAAGGAAATGGTTGGACGCACTCTTTGATACTGTGCCTAAGAAAGCACCGCCCTATATTTTTTCTAATGCATAATCTGGGTTAAATTTGTACCATGATAGAAACTATCGGACTTTCAGCTCTTTCCAGAAATTCACTCAGCCCAGAACTGATTCGAATTGCTGACAAAGTATATAATCAAGAACGCATCACGAATGAAGATGCTTTGATCTTATTCGAAACAAATAATTTGGGATTTTTAGGCGAGTTGGCTCATTCAATCCGAATTCGTAAGCATG
>JBEIHC010000138.1:0-7018 GCA_040381555.1 Bacteroidia bacterium | reverse complement strand
TGCCTGAAGGAACTTATGTCTTCCATTTAAAGGGAATGGCCAGAGATGGTCAGCCTGTGGAGAGAAGTGGTTCCCTCACTTTATTGAGATAAGATTCCGTTTCTAAGAAGTTTTTATAAGAGAATCTGTAGGGTTAACTGTGACCTTCTGCGCAACTCCCGTATAACTCTTTTACTCTGCGGTGAATTTGTATAAAAGTGACTCAATAAGGCAGCATAAAATACAAAGGCTACCCCCTAACCTACAATTGGGTAATAGTAAAATTTGTTAAATTCCGGTAATTGAATCTAGGGTGATTTCCTTACTTCTTTTGAGCCTTACGATTCAGTACTTTTTCTACTGCGCGAATTATATCTGGCGTATCTAAACCATATTTTACCATGAGCTCTTCGGGTGTGCCACTTTCCCCGAAGGAATCATTAACAGCAACCATTTCCATGGGTACAGGATTGTTACGGGAAATTACCCCAGCTAGTAAATCACCCATTCCCCCAAAAATATTATGCTCTTCTGCACTTACCATACAGTTCGTTTTCGCAATTGAATTCAGAATGGTTTGAGTATCCAAGGGTTTAATGGTGTGTAGGTTGATTACCTCAACGGAAATACCTCTTGCTTCTAACTCCTCTGCAGCCAACAGGCTTTTCCAGACTAAGTGACCACAGGCTACTAAGGTTACATCCTTTCCTTCGGATAAGACCTGAGCTTTCCCTAATTCAAAAGGCAGGTCTTCGGGAATAAAAGTTTCCACTTTAGGTCTTCCAAACCTCAGGTATGCGGGTCCGATATGTTTCCCTAGTGCCAAAGTGGCTTGTTTTGTTTGATTATAGTCGCAAGGAACCACAACGGTCATGTGAGGAAGCATACGCATAAGGCCAATGTCTTCCAAAATTTGGTGGGTTGCCCCATCTTCTCCTAGGGTAAGGCCAGCATGAGAGGCTGCAATCTTCACATTCTTAGCAGAATAGCATACAGATTGCCGAATTTGATCATACACTCTGCCTGTAGCAAAATTGGCGAAAGTTCCTGCAAAAGGAACCTTGCCCGTAATGGAAAGACCTGCTGCTACCCCAATCATATTTGCTTCAGAGATGCCGCATTGAAAAAAACGCTCAGGAAATTCCTTTTCAAAAGCATCCATTTTTAAGGAACCTGTCAAATCGGCACATAAACCTACGATTTGACTATTCGCTCTTCCGAGCTCTAACAATCCAGCGCCGAAGCCAGAACGCGTATCATTTTTTCCGAGTACAGTATATTTTTTCATTTTACAGGCTTAATAATCTCCCAAGGTTTCAGGTAACTGGGCTAGGGCTGTTTTTAGTTGCTCATCATTGGGTGCTACCCCATGCCATTTGTGGGTTCCTTCCATAAAATCTACCCCTTTGCCCATTTCTGTTTTCATGAGAATCAATATTGGTTGACCCTTACCACAGAGTGCACGCGCTTTCGTAACCGTATCGAGGATTTCCTCCATCACATTTCCATTCATTTCCAACACCTTCCATCCGAATGCCTCCCATTTGGCCCGAAGATTTCCAAGAGAAAGTACTTTTTCTGTTGGGCCATCAATTTGCTGCCCATTCACATCCACGGTAGAGATAAGATTGTCAATTTTATGGTGGGCAGCAAAAAGAGCTGCTTCCCATATTTGTCCTTCATCCAATTCTCCATCTCCATGCAAGGAGAATACGATTCCTGAATCTTGATCCAGTTTTTTTGCTAGGGCGACACCTGCAGCAACAGACATTCCTTGGCCCAAGGAGCCAGAAGCTACGCGAATGCCAGGAAGTCCTTCGTGTGTTGCGGGATGTCCTTGAAGTCGGGAATTTAATTTTCGGAACGAGGATAATTCTTTTACCTCAAAATAACCGCTCCGAGCCAACACACTATACCACAGAGGACTAATATGCCCATTCGAAAGAAAAAACAGATCCTCTCCTTTACCTTCCATAGAAAATGGAATCGGTTGGTGATTCATTATTCGAAAATACAATGCCGTTATAAAATCAGTACAACCTAGGGAACCTCCCGGATGCCCTGAATTCACGGCATGAACCATTCGCAAAATATCCCGCCTCACTTGGGAGGCTATTTTTTTGAGTTCTTCAGTATTGGTTTCTTTCATACAAATTAATCCTGCGAAGGTAGGGAAATTAGGGCAGAGGGAAATCAACTAGGAGGTGGACAAACCTGTAAATGCTCCCAGTAAATCCAATCATATAAAACCTGCCCGAATGCTAGAATCTTTCCCAAGATTAGATTAAGCCAACAAGATGGCAGATGAATTCAAGTAGTTTTGTTTTAAAATGAACAAACTATCGCTTCACGAATTGACTTCTTCGGCAGGAATTTGGTGGATGATTTCCTGTTTAGTTTGGTGGGTGATGGAACTTTGGCTTAACCGCACTTGCAGAGCGCCTCAATATAGGGAAGCTTGGGACAAAGGCACTTTACAATTATTAGAAAAGGTAAACGCTCTTTCTACAGCATCAGCCCTAATTATAACCGCTTGCACAGAATTCCCCCTGTTCAAAAATATCTCTCTTGTAATTCCCGGTTCTGTTATGATAACAATTGGTCTTTGCTGTAGATTGGCGGTAGTATTTTCCTTAGGCAAAAACTTTACCGTTGACATTCATTATTCTCCCAATCAAACACTCTTGACCACCGGTTGGTTTCGCTATATTCGGCATCCCTCCTATATGGCTTTGTATTTGTGCTTCATAGGTTTAGCTCTCGCACTCAATAACATATTCAGTCTGTTGATTGTGCTTATCCCCACAGCATGGGCGCTGATTATTCGGATAAATCAGGAAGAAAAAGTCTTACGACAACAATTCACGCCTCAATATCAACAATACCAGGAACGAACTTATGCCTTCCTTCCGTTTATTTACTAATACCTTTGGTAAGTATCTGGCTGAAAATGCTTTTTCCGTAACTTTGACTAATGTCTGATTTGTCCAAAAAACAATTTACAATGAATGAAATAATCTTGCTTCTGATTATTGGCTTAGGAGCGGGGATTCTCAGTGGCTTGGTCGGAATTGGAGGAGGAATTGTATTGGTTCCTGCTTTGGTTATGCTCTTACACTACAATCAGCATCAGGCTCAGGGAACCGTCTTAGCTATGCTGATGTTTCCAGTAGTTGCCCTAGGGGTACTGAACTATTACAAAGGAGGATATGTAGATTTTAAAGTAGCCATCCTCTTGGGCCTAGGTTTTGTGTTGGGTTCCTGGATTGGGTCAAAATTTGCTGTTCAGATTCCCGAATTCTGGTTGAAAAAAGTATTTGGTGGTATCATCCTGTTAATCTCATTGAAAATGATCTTCTCTAAATGATTCGAAGCAACTTCATCGCGTTATTGCTTAAGGTATCTTTCCTTTTGATGTTGCTCAGTATCTGTTTTGGGCAAAATGCAATGCCTCTTGGAGCATGGAAATCCTATACCAGTTATGGCTCTTGCATTCAAACAACCTGGAGAGAGGGAATGTATTACACCCTGACCCAAGGGGGTATTTTTAGCTATGAACCTGAAGAACAAGCTATCAAAACCTATTCTACTGTGGATGGATTTTCCGGCTTAAACGGTTCGCTCATTCAGTATGACTCCCTTCATGATCAAATCATAGTAGGGTATGAGGATGGAATGATAAATTTCTTCCAAACGCCTGATAAAATTGAAGTTATGTCGGACATTTTCCGGACTCAATTATATGGCAACAAAAGAATAAATGGCATTTCGTTTTCCGGTAGTTTCTTGTTTATTGCCACAGGATTTGGAATAGTACAATATGATATGATTCGAAAGGAGACCCGGAATACTTTTGTAAAAATTGGCACGAATGAAGCAGGAGTAAATATCTCCTCTGTTTTTGTTTTTGGAAACAAAATCTTTGCTTCAACGCCTACCGGACTTTTCTCTGCATCTTTGAATTTCCCAAACCTCGCAGATAGTAAAGCTTGGTTTGCTGAAACAGTAATGGGACATGCCCCTAGCAATGCAACAACCCAGTTCATTACCGGAGATCAATCAGTCCTTTTCTGCAATTATTTAGATACCATTTACAAATTCACTCCAAGTGCGGGATGGAGTGTAACCTCTTTAGAAAATGGTTCCTTTAATTCTTTAGATTATCGATTTGGCGTATTATGCGGTACTTTTGGAGAAAGACTAAATGCTTTGTTTCAGGATGGATTCTTAATTAAAGCCAATACCGAAAAACCTAAATCTTGTTTCCCTGATCCTAAAAAACAAAAAAGGATATATGTGAATGATGAATTTCATGGCTGGTGGGTTTGGGATAATTTTTATGAAACCCCTATACCGGTGACGGGGCCGGAAAACAATTTAAGCACTGAAGTAGCTGTTGGGATAGATGAATTTTATATCGCACCTAAGGGCTTTGGGGTGCAATTCGATAAAAGTGGTATTTTCTATTTCAATAAAATCGATGGTTGGAAAAACCTCAACAGCTTCAATGGCAAATTAATTAGCGGTAAAAACGACATGGATTTCGTTACTTCTTATTATGATGCTCAAACAGGGGATGTTTGGATGGGCTCCTTTCAGTTAGGATTAGCGCAATTGCGTAGAGGAGAACTTATCCAATTTTACGATGGCAGCAATAGCGGAATTCGCGGCAGAGTAAAGGAGAATTCTATTGAAACGGATATTCGGGTACACGATATTAAAATGGACGCCAAAAATAATTTATGGTTTACTACCGAATTTAGCCCCACTCCCCTTCAAGTAAAAACGGCTTCTGGCTTCTGGTATGCCTTTCCTTTATTGACCAGTCCGGATAATGTCAAATGGCTAGAAATTGATGAGGGGGGATTTAAATGGATTGCAGTTGAAAATGTAGGAATAATCGTTTATGATGACAAAGGCACCCCCGAAACACTCAGTAATCATAGGCAACGAATCCTCAACACCAGTGCAGGTCAAGGCTCTTTGCCGAGCAATTTTGTGAACTGCCTTACCAAAGATAAGAATGGCAGAATATGGGTAGGTACTAGTACAGGTGTTGCTGTCTTTAATAATCCAAGGGGTGTATTCTCTAATTCGAGCGTGGATGCTCAAAGACCTGTTTTCAATCGAAGACCTCTTTTTACCAATGAAGCGGTTACCTGCATAGCTGTTGATGGGCAAAATAGAAAGTGGATAGGTACCCGTAATGGGGTTTACCTAATGTCCGAAGATGGAACAGAACAATTGGCAGCTTATACTATGGATAATTCTCCTTTGTTTTCGAATAATATTCAAAGTATATCCATAAATGGAAAGACAGGAGAAGTCTTTATCAGCACTGATTTAGGTTTAATAACTCTGATGGGAGAAGCAACTGAACCTAGCGAACAATGTGGGGCTCCAGAAGTTTTCCCTAATCCTTATGATCCAAACCAGAATGAGTCCGTTTCTATTAGGGGCATAACAGCCGAAAATGTGGTGCGTATTACAACAGAAACAGGTGCTTTAGTAAGAGAACTCAATACTTTGGGTGGCCAAGCAGTATGGGATGGAAAGGATGAAAGAGGAACAGTCGTATATCCTGGGATATATCTCATTATGGCAGCAGATGCCGAAGATAAAAATGCCTGCATTACCAAATTGGCAGTAATGCCTAAACCTTAATATGAGCTCGTACACAGTATTATACCTTTCAGGGAAAAATATTCGGGATGATATTTTCCTCCGTGATTTAAGTGCTTCTTTTTCTTGGAATCGCCCCGTATTAATTATTCATGACGCAGTTTTATCGGACGATACAGCTGTACGGTTTCAAACAAAAAGAATTAGTGGGCATTTGAGCGAAGCATTAGTTGCCAATGTTCCTGTTTCTGGAGATCAGCGCGGCTTTATTCAAAAAATAGAATCTCGTTTTCAGGTTCGGGAAGATTTGCTCCGCCAATGGTTTCAAATGGCTCCTGTGGTGGTAACCAATACCTTGATAAATACCGGAGAAAGAATATCCGCCGGCCAACTATTAGGGGATTTAAAACAACAACTTCTTATTAGTGAAATAGTGCTTTTTCCGGATAATCCCCTTTCTCCTTTGGGAGTAAAAGGAGAGTCTATTTTGCATATAGATCGGATTAAAGAATTAGACGAATTATATCCTGAGGAAGAAAATATCCTAAAGCTTGCAGCAAGCTTATTACCGGTGCGTATTCGAACAGCTAAAGAATACTCCCATGATTCGAAAAACTGAAGCCATTGTTTTACGCTCTCTTCCGTATGGAGATAATGCCCTAATTACCCAATTATATACCCGGGAACAGGGAATAAAGTCTTTTATAGCCCGTATCAGCCGCAAACCCGGTGCAAAAATTCGCTCCGCATTATTTCAACCTCTGCAACAAATTGAAATTGTCTATTTTCAAAAAGCAGGACGAGACTTGCAATACCTGAGTGAGTCCCGTTTAATTCATTATTACCGGCATTTAGATCAAGACCCCATAGCCATTTCCATTGCTTGTTATCTCTTGGAAATTGTTCGTTCCTGTCTAAAGGAAGAAGAAGGAAATGAAGCATTGTTTTTATTTTTACAGGATTCTCTCCAAGCAATGGATGCTGCAGAAGATGGAAGAGTACAATTGCTGATCTGGTTCTTACTGCACTTCACCGGATACCTTGGGTTTTCTCCCTCCGTTGCTGCAGGTATTCAATCGGACAAAATATATTTTGATATAGAAGCAGGTAGGGTAGAAGAAAATACTCTACTCTATGACCGTACCTCTCATCTTGTGTTACAATTTATCGATTGTGAAGCCGCTCACTGCCAGAAAATCCCACTGAGTAGTAAGGATAAAAATGACATCCTTAACAGACTCATGCTCTATTACCGATATCATATCGAAGGTTTTCGTCAACCTGGAAGTCCAGATGTGTTGGTGGAGGTTTTTAGGGGGTAAAAGTTTTTTTGTTTCATTCGGCCTTTAAATCAAGGATAGGATTTATAACAATCAATTAATTAAATATTTTCTCCTTGATTGTAGTATCCAAAAGT
>JBEIHC010000137.1:0-7041 GCA_040381555.1 Bacteroidia bacterium | reverse complement strand
CAGAATAGATCTTTCTTTCCTACCTAAAGGGAGTTGGTATTTGTTGGAGGACGTGAGTGGAAGAGTGAGTTTGGTGGGGGTGAAGTAGGGGGAAGCTGAAATTGTTCTTCCTAGAAAAGGTTTAACGGTTTCTATATTCATAGATATAATTCTTAGCTGAAAAGACTCGGTTAGCTGTCAACCTTGGGAAGCATATATATTCGGTGGGGGGTAAAGACAGAAATAATCAATTTGCAAATTAAACAGGTTTGTATTTGAAGAATTAAGGCAAAAAAAAATCGGAGAAGTCTCCACTTCTCCGATAACCCTAAAATCAATTGTATGGTTAGATTATTATTTTGCAAAAAAGGTAAGTTCCATTTCGCTTGTTCCTGAGGTGGTTGTTCCTCCGGTAACATCGGTGTATTTGTTAGTAGATTTAACCGCCATGATGTCGTGGGACAGCCAATCAATTTCGAAGATTGTTCCGTCAGTAGGATTACTTTCAGTATCAGAACTGGTTGAGCCATTGTAGGAGTAACTAGAACTTGTGACAGTCAATAAAATACTTTCTTTATTCTTGACATCAGCGGATTTGTTCTTGCCAACAAAAGACCAGCGTCCTTCAGCTTTTTCAATTGAGGGAGTATCACCCGTGTATGTTTCTGTGTAAGAATAAGTATAAGTACCATCATTTTTGAAGGTATATTCCATGGAGTAGGTGAAATTATCAGTACCAAGATTATCCGTGATCTTTCCAGAGCTTTCTCCGTAGGTGGTGGTTTCAGTACCGCCTGTGCCGGTGAGTTTTACAGTACCTTTATTGAGTTTCCATTCTCCTACTACGCGAGCTTTTCTAGATCTAAGAGAAAGGAAGGGGTCATTTTCACCTTTTTTACAGCCAGTGAAAAGCGCCGTAGTAATCATTACCAGGCTGAGAATTGAGAGTTTGATTAGGTTTTTGTTCATAAATTTTATTTTAATGTTGAACTGCAAAACTACAACCATGTTATTTGATGTCTAATTCATGATATTTCTAATTTAGTAGTATTATGAATATTTTATATAATGTGCTGATTTTCATGTGTAGTAAATTTGTTTATTAAACCCTAGTGTTATTTTGGGTTTAGGTAAGGGGGGATGTTTTTATTGGCTCTACTCTGTTAATTGTGGGTAATCCTAAATATGATTTGTAAAATTCTCTTTAGTTTTCCTTCCTCAAGCCTGTCTGCTCCACCCCCTCCTTAGTCCTCCCTGGAAGTGAAGGGACCCAACCCAAAAGCCACAGCTCCTGTGCTTTTGTCTTGTTTAAGTAGGTAGGTCATCGCACTGTTATTTAGTTTAGAATAAATCTTTACCCACATAAAACGGCCTAATGCCTTTTTATTTTTACTCCCAAGTCCTTCTACTTAAGCATTCAAAAATCAACCTAGATTTCCATTTTGGGGTATTCTTTTGCTAATTGCCCGAATATTCTTAATTTTGCCCTTTGAAGAAAAAAGAAATAAGCTGTTAACAGAATGTATTTAACTACCGAAGTAAAAAAGGACCTGTTCAAACAATTCAGTCCTAAGAAACAAGAAAAAGACACTGGTTCTCCAGAATCTCAGGTGGCTTTATTTACCACCCGTATCAAGCACCTGACAGAGCATCTGAAGCAACACAAAAAGGATGTTTCTACTCAGCGTGGGTTGACCCAGTTGGTCGGAAAGCGTCGTGCCTTACTGAAGTATCTTGAGAAAAATGATATCGAAAGATATCGTGGTATTATCAAGGAACTCGGTATCCGTCGTTAATTTATCCCTACAACTATGAAACCAATATTCAAATCCATTGACCTGGGTAATGGGCAAACTATTACCTTGGAAACGGGTCGTCTTGCCAAGCAGGCAGATGGCTCCGTAGTTGTCCGTTGTGGCGATACTATGTTGTTGGCTACGGTTGTCGCGCGTCGCGAAATCAAACCAGGAGTTGACTTCCTCCCACTATCCGTTGACTATATGGAAAAATATGCCTCTACAGGGAAGTTCCCCGGAGGCTTTTTTAAGCGGGATGGTCGTTTAGGTGAAAGCGAGATTCTCGTTTGCCGCTTAATTGACCGTGCCTTGCGGCCCCTCTTTCCAGAAGATTATCATGGGGATGTGCAGGTGATGGTTCAGTTAATCTCCTCTGACAAACAAAATCAGTCCGATGCTCTAGCCTGCTTTGCAGCTTCTGCCGCTTTGATGGTTTCAGATATCCCATTCCCTGAGCCTGTTTCAGAAGTACGGGTTATTCGCAAGAATGGCAATTTTCATATAAACCCTACCATGGCAGAAATGGAGGGCAATGATTTGGATTTGATCGTTGCTGCTACCATTGAATCCGTTGTGATGGTGGAAGGGGAAATGAAAGAAGTTTCTGAAGAGGTAATGTTGGAAGCTATTAAAGTTGGTCATGCTGCCTGCGTCACTCTCAACAAAGCTCAATTAGAATTAAAGTCAGAAGCTGGAAAAACAACCCGGGAGTATGTGCATGATCTGATTGATGCTGAACTATACGAAAAGGTAAAGAGTTTTGCCCATACACGCCTTCAGGCTTTAGCCGCAGCTTCTTCCGATAAGGATAGTCGTCATACAGGTTATCAATTGATTGAAACCGAAATGACGGATCAGTTCTTAACTGAGAATCCGGATTATGAAGCAAAATTGATGGAGATTCATACTTACCTCCATGATTTATACAAAGAAGTAGTTCGTCAATCTATTTTAAATTCAAACCGCCGCTTAGATGGTCGTGCTACTGATGAAGTGCGTCCAATCTGGTGTGAAGTAGGATACTTGCCTCGTGCACATGGTTCATCGGTATTTACTCGTGGGGAAACTCAAAGTCTTACTACCGTAACTTTGGGCTCTAAATTAGATGAGCAGACCATTGATTCTGTAACTGTAGTTGGATCTAAGCGCTTCATGTTACAGTATAATTTCCCTGGTTTTTCAACCGGAGAAGTGAAGCCGAATAGAGGTCCTGGTAGAAGAGAAATTGGACATGGTAATTTGGCAGAACGCGCCCTTAAAATGGTGTTACCTGTTGATGCCGAACATACCATCCGTATTGTTTCTGATATCTTAGAATCTAATGGTTCTTCCTCTATGGCTACTGTCTGTGCGGGAACTCTTGCCATGATGGATGCTGGGATAAATATTCAAAGACCTGTTTCTGGAATTGCCATGGGATTGATTACCGATACCCAATCTGGCAAATTCTCCATCCTTTCTGATATCCTGGGAGATGAAGATCACTTAGGAGATATGGATTTTAAAGTGGCTGGTACTGTCAATGGTTTGACTGCCTGTCAGATGGACATAAAAATCCGGGGACTTTCTTTTGAGATTCTGCACAAAGCTTTGGAGCAATCCAGAAATGGCAGATTGCATATTCTAACTGAAATGCTGAAAACCATTGCAGAACCAAGAAAAGATCTTTCTCCTTATGCACCTCGGATTATTAAATTAGTAATTCCTGCTGATATGATTGGTGCGGTGATTGGCCCAGGAGGAAAAATTATCCAGGAAATTCAACGCACGACCAATACTACAATTGCTATTGAAGAATCTGAAGGTAAAGGAATTGTGGTAATATCTTCCCCTGATGCAGAGAGCTTGAATAGAGGATATGCGGCGGTTAAAGCTATTGTTGCTCAACCTGAGATTGGCGAAACTTTCACTGCCAAGGTGAAATCTATCAAAGAATTTGGTGCATTTGTGGAGTTCCTTCCAGGAAAAGAGGGATTGTTGCACATCTCCGAGATATCGCATGAGCGGCTGAAGAGTATGGAAGGTGTATTACAAGTCGGGCAGGAAATTGCCATCAAAATCATCGGAGTAGATGAAAAGACGGGTAAGTTTCGCCTGAGTCATAAAGTAATGATCCCTAAGCCTGAAGAGGCTGCATCCTAATCCGGGAATGACATTCCTGGTTACCGGAGGCGCAGGATTCATTGGCTCGCATTTGTGCAGTTTTTTACTGGAACAAGGTGCAAGTGTGGTCGCTATTGATAATCTTCAGACTGGCGCACTAGAAAATATTAGCAATTGCCTGAAAAATGCTCGTTTTGAGTTTATTCAAGCAGATGTTAAAGACACAGAAGTAATGAGGTCCATCTTCCCAAAGGTGGACTTTATTTTTCATTTGGCAGCTCCGGTAGGAGTAAAATTCATTCTTCACAATCCTGTTACCACCATACTTGATTCTGTAAAAGGCACCGAGATGGTGTTGACTCTAGCTTTGGAGTTTCAGAAGCCTGTTTTATTGGCCTCCACTTCTGAGGTTTATGGAAAGCATTTGGATTTGTTGGATCCGTCCGGAATTTCCCGATTGAAAGAAGATGATTACCGTATCGAGGGAACGAGCACTAATCATCGCTGGGCCTATGCAAATGTAAAATCTCTGACAGAATTCTTGGCATTTGCCTTTATGCGGGAACATGGTCTAAAAGTAATCATTACTCGTTTTTTCAATACTGCTGGTCCGAGGCAAAAATCTGATTACGGAATGGTTATTCCGAATTTTATACAGGCCGGCCTGCAAGGGAAGGCACTTGAAATTTACGGCACTGGAGATCAAAAAAGAAGTTTTATACATATACAAGATACCATTCGAGCCTTATGGACATTGATACATACGGAAGCTGCCTTTGGTCAAGTCTATAATATTGGGAGCCCGGAGGAAATAACCATAAAGGCATTAGCGGAAAGGGTCAGAGTATTGACAGGAGGTAAATCTTCTATTCAAAATATATCCTATGAAGAAGCCTATGGAACAGGCTTCGAGGAAATGAATCGACGCACCGCAGATATTTCTCGCTTACAGAAAATGACCGGATTTGAGTTGGAGTTTTCTTTAGATGATATATTACAGGATGTTCTGAAATACGAATCGGAGCGCCTGAAGAATGCCGATGACAGTGCCCAGTGAGTTGTTTCTCCAGTATGGCTTGCTTGGCGTTTTTATTGCCGCACTTTTAGGCGGTACCCTTCTTCCTCTCGCTTCTGAACTTGTTTTACTGGCTGCTTTGGGCATGGGTTTGCCCTGGCTGTCCGTTATTTTAGTGGCAGGATTTGGGAATTCAATCGCAGTAGGAATCAACTATTTGATGGGGTATTATGCACTTGCTTGGTTGCAGCGAAATTTCCCTATTCCAGAGAAAACCTGGGCTCGTGCCCACCGATACGGATGGCCTGTTTTGGGGTTATCTTGGGTTCCGATTATTGGCGATCCTATCACTGTAGCAGCCGGGGCCTTCCGATTTCATTGGATTTCTATCATCGTCTTAGCCATACCCTTGCGTTGGATTCGATATGTGTTGATTTCCTTGCCTTGGATTTACCTGTAAAACTCCAATTCATCATCTTCAGGCATTTCCCAGAATATTGTTTATTGTTTTTTCCTTTTGAAGGCGTAATTTTAAATTCAGTTTCCAAAAATGAATAAAGTAGTAAAAAATGCGGAAGAGGCCATCCGGGATATTCAAGATGGAATGACCTTAATGTTGGGTGGTTTTGGTTTATGTGGTATTCCCGAGAATTGCATTTCCGCACTTGTTCAAAAGGGTGTGCGGGAACTTACCTGTATTTCCAATAATGCTGGAGTCGATGACTTCGGAATCGGACTGATGCTGAAACAAAAGCAGGTTCGTAAAATGATTTCTTCCTATGTCGGGGAGAATGCTGAATTTGAAAGACAGTTGCTTTCAGGAGAGTTGGAAGTAGAGTTGATTCCCCAAGGCACTTTGGCCGAAAGATGCCGAGCTGGAGGTGCTGGAATACCTGCTTTTTACACGCCTGCTGGTTTCGGTACTGAAGTAGCTGAAGGAAAGGAAGTGCGTTATTTTGATGGAAAGCCTTATCTACTAGAAGCCTGGCTCAAAGCAGATTTTGCCCTTGTAAAAGCTTGGAAAGGCGATACGAGCGGCAATCTAGTTTTTAAAGGGACGGCCCGGAATTTTAATCCGATGATGGCAACTGCCGGAAAAATAACTATCGCCGAAGTGGAAGAATTACTCCCTGTCGGTTCCTTAGACCCAAATGAAATCCATACACCTGGAATCTTTATCCAAAGAATTTTTCAGGGACAGAATTATGAAAAACGAATAGAACAAAGAACTTTCCTTCCCGAGAAATGAAAAATACCCTGTTATTATTACCTGTCGCTCTATTTCTAATCCTTTTTTCCTGCAAATCGGAAGAAGAAAAGGTTCGCTGTTATGACCCGAAAAAGCGCAATCCCAATGCCGTTTGCACCGCCATTTATGATCCCGTTTGCGGATGTGATGGAAAGACTTATTCTAATCCTTGTGAGGCTACCAATGCTGGAATTACCAGCTATACCGGTGGTAAATGTATTGGACAATAATTCCCTTTAAGAATGCTGGATAAATACGGAATTGCGCGTCGAATAGCACAAGAGATTAAAGACGGATATTATGTGAATTTGGGTATCGGAATTCCGACTCTTGTAGCCAATTATATCCCGGCCAATATCTCGGTAATGTTGCAATCTGAAAATGGATTGCTCGGAATGGGTCCATTTCCTTATGAAAAAGATATAGATCCTGATTTAATTAATGCTGGTAAACAAACAGTAACAATGATTGCGGGAGCTTCCCTTTTTAATTCTGCAGAGTCTTTTGCCATGATACGGGGAGAGCATGTAGATTTGACCATTCTAGGGGCGATGGAAGTTTCGGATACCGGCGATATAGCTAACTGGAAAATTCCGGGTAAAATGGTGAAAGGAATGGGAGGAGCCATGGATTTAGTTGCCTCTGCCAAAAATATTATCGTGGCTATGCAGCATTGCAATAAGGCAGGTGAATCCAAATTATTAACTGAGTGTACCCTGCCTCTTACCGGGGTCCGCTGTGTGAAAAAAATCGTTACAGAACTCGCTGTTTTGGATATTACTCCTGAGGGGTTTCTTTTGCTAGAAAGAGCTCCCGGTATATCCGTGGAAGAGATTGTGGCTAAAACAGAAGGAAGACTCATTGTACCAAATTTTGTTCCCGAAATGCAGTTGTGAAGT
>JBEIHC010000136.1:0-7088 GCA_040381555.1 Bacteroidia bacterium | reverse complement strand
TTGTCCAAAGTATTTGAAACTGCCAGAAAAGTAATGGAAAGGAGAGGGGTAGAACTAAGCCCAGAGGATGTAAGTATTCTGGAGTGGGTGTTTGAGGAGACGAAAAGTTCAAGAAGTTGGGATTGGGTGCAGCACCCAAGTGAAATAAAAGAATAAAACCTGCATTAGGGATGCATAAACGCCATTATTGGGTGCAGCACCCAATGTTATGGTTCGTGGGTTATTTCATTCCGCACTTTAAATGTGTAAGATCGATGCAGAATAAAGCTCAACATCGATATGCTTGCTGCGGCAACAAATCGGGATAGCCCCGATTCTACCTGAAGCTGGTCTTCTAAAAATCGCATCATCAGGTAATTCAATATAAAAATGATGATGGTTACATGAATAAACCGAAACAGCTGTGTTCTGCCTCCCAAGTAGGAGCTCTTAAATACAAAATATTTACTGATACTAAAATTCACTACCAAGCCAACAGAGAAGCTCATGAGGAGCGAAGGGGCACGAGGGGTAATCATCCAAGAGCCCAGTGGAAATTGTTTTCCGGACAACACTACATAATAAAATAGCAGATAGGTAACTTGGTCTGCAATAAACCCGCTGGCGGCTGCTATCCCATATCGAAATAGCTGACCCTGATAGATTTTACGAAGTAAAAGATATTTTTCTGTGCTGTCCTGGTTTTCCATGAATTACAAAAATACCAATCAGTTCCAAACTTCCCGCACAGTTTTTACCACACCGATTCGAACGAGGAACATTCCATACATTCTTTTCAAATCATCGGCCTCTGGTAATTCCGCCACAGCGGCCTTGTACTCTTTCAGCGCTTCAATAAACATCTTGTGCTGCTCGTATAGTCCTGCCTTCATCAGATGGCGGGTAGCTTTGTCCATTCCTTGAATTTGTTCTATTCTGCCAATTTCCTCCTGCACAAAAATGCCCACATCATCCGTTACCCAAGTGAGGCAAATTTCATCCGATCGAGCGTCTGATAACTGCTCTGGTTCCACAAACCAAAAATAACACACTCCTTTTTGAATGTTATATTCCGAAAGATTAATTTTCAGGGTTGTATCTAAAGTAGATTTTCTTGCCAAAATCTGGTTAAATCGATCGGTGAGATAGACGAAGTAATTTTTCGTCTGTGGGTAAGGCCTCCAAGTCAAATCTATGGCAGGATTAAGTACATCTGTTGGGATAGGAAAGATGACACGAATTCTGGATTGAGCAGAGCGCGTGCTTCTTTTAAGATATTCTTGGGCATAAAGCTCCTCAGATCCGGCATGTATATAATGTGCGTATTCTCGAGCAAGCCATTTCATATGGGTGAAAATACCGAGAGTGTCCTTCTTTAGTGCATTTTGACTACGCGTTAAAATACACACCTGCCCTAAAGAATCACATTGTATGCCAATGGAACCGGGTTCTGTGAGTTCGCTTGGATTCGGATCTTCCTCTATATAAATTTTATAGGTCTGAGCATTCAGGAATCCCCCAATAATCCAAAGCCCTAATACAACTATTCCTTTCATTGACCGTTTAGTACAAAACCTCCCCAATAGTAAGGATCGGGATACTTTTTACGAATCTCCTGAATGGTTGCTCGCAATGCATCTGAATGAGATCCTCCTTTTAGGAAGTTTGTGTAAAAATACGACATTACTTCTGAAGTAACAGCATCTGAGATATTCCATAAGGTCATTAGAACGGAGTTTGCGCCGGCAATTCGAAAGCCCCGCTGCAATCCCAACAATCCTTCTCCTGCCTGAAGTTCTCCTAGTCCCGTTTCGCAGGCACTCAATACCACTAGGTCTGTGCCGGATAAATCCATGGTCATTACTTCCAATGCTGTGAGTATTCCGTCTTCGGCTTCATCCGGACTGGTATTGTATCCAGAAAGGGTAGAGGCTGATCCGGTTAGCAGTAAGCCGGAGCGCAGCATAGGATTTCGGGCAAGCCAAGCTCCTTCCATTCCAGGTAGTGATCTGCCGCCAGTGGAGTTGGACTCTGGGATGAAATATCCATGGGTCGCCAAATGCAGAATTGAAGGGCTCTTGCAGAGTCGTACTGCCTGCTCTGTCGCCTGCATCCCTGTCAACAGTGTACACTTCCACTCTCCCGCTGCGAGCAAATCTTTAATAGCTTTTGTCTCAATTAAGGTGTTCGGTAAATCCGGTAAGGATTCCATCGGATTCGTACGCGTTAAAGTGTTTCTATCCAAATAAAAATCCGGATTGCCAATAATCATGGCTTCTTTCAGCAAGCTGGGCTCGGAGGCGTTTTTAAACGATGGATCCAGATTGTGAATTTCTCTCAAATTACTCACTCTCAAAATTTGCACCGACTCCGATATATATTGATTATCGGGACGCAGGAAGGTTTCCGGATTTAAAAAATGATAGACTCCATCTGGGCATAAAAATACCTTCCTTGCTCCATTTAATTCGGACTCAATGGCTTTCCAATAGGTCTCATAAGAAAATGGATCAGCAATTTTATTGAGTATCGAACGACGATAGTTGATTAAGGCACCCGATTCAGCCCAGCTAGCATTACCTAAGCGAATAATCTTGGGTTCTGTTTTTCCAGGTAATAGGATGATACCTATGTATTCTCCCGAGTCTTGATTGCTTAACTGATTTCGCGACCGAATAATCTCCACCGCAGCTTCTCCCGCCAGCAAACTCGCTTGGATATTTTCCCAATTGGGTTTGTTTTGATTGAGTAAAGAATTGGCATACTCAGATTTTCGGCTTAAATCTTTTTCCAGATAAAGAATGTCTTCCTGCAATTTTTGTAAGGAGGTGACTTCACTTGTACTGTTGTTTTCATTGATGATTCCAAACCTAGCTAATTGTCCGGATAAATCCGCCCATTCCTGATAGGTTCTTTGCAAGTCATCATTTCCGGAACGGGTGATTTGGGCTTTAATCAAAGACGATTCATGGAGTAAAATTCCTTTTGCTTCTAACTGGAAAGTAAGTAGTTGATGGATGGCATTCGGCAATTCATTTTTATGTAGCGCCACAAAATTTCCATATAGTTGAAGGTAAGGTTGAATGCGCTGGAAATACCTAGCTCTTTCCATTTCACTCATTCCGGAGAAATATTTCCTTGCCTGACTGAAATAGTTGGATATCCCAGATTCAAAATAAGTATTGGCTTCTGTGATTCGGCCTTGTTTCCAAATAACCAATGCCTGTTGTACTTTGTTCATTAACAGGTCTGGATGATTTTCTGGCAACAATACAGATTTAATAGCAAATGATTTCTTGAGCCAATTTTCGGATTCTTCCCAATGTGCTTGTTCCAGATGCAAGATGCCATTCAAATACATCGCCTCTGCTAGGAGGGGTTGATAGGGTTCTGTACTTTTTTCTAAACGAGCTATGCTTTGGATGAGCACCACCTGTGCGGTTGCATAGGATTTATCTGCTTGCAAAATCATCGCCAGCCGGATTTCTGTGCGACTCAGCAGGGCAGGATTGGCAGATGCATTGCTCTTTAAAATATTCAGCGCCTGTCTTTGTCCCTCAATAGCCTGAGTTTTCTCGCCTTGAAAAAATCGTATGTAAGCTAAATCGGAAAGTAATCGGGCATATTGGGGATGTTTTTCTCCGAGTCTGTCCTTGCAAATTTGAAGGGCAGCCACTACCTGTCTGGCCGCTTCATCCAATCGCCCTAATGCCAGTAGAATATCTCCATGCAACCTCAAGGATTCTCCATAGGATGGGTGAAACTCTCCGGCTACATAAGCCACGATTTCTTTGGATCTCTGACTCTGTCTTTCCGCTTGAGTATAGTAACCCAATTGAAAATTAATTCTTGCCAAGCCTGCTAATGCTTCTGCAAAGGGTATATAGTCCTCTCCCTGATAGGCTTTGAAAATATCTAATGCTTTCAACAGATTTTCAGAAGCTTCATAATATTTTCCTTGGGCAGATAGTCCTAAGCCTTTGCGCGTCAAACATTCCGCATAGGCTACCTGATTGCGCTTCTGAAAAACATCTGGAAGCTTTCCTCTAAAAGGCATGGAAAGCAGTATATGACTCGCTTCCTGAATATCTACTAAGGATTGGCTGTAATTTCCTTTCGCATAATTCAGTCTGGATTTTTCCTCCAGAATTTTGGCTTTGTAAAATTGATTATACCCTTTCAGTCCCTTACTTTTTGTAAATGCGAGGGTAAGTAGGCTATCTGCCTGGGCAAATTCCCCCTTTAGCGTGTAAAGCCTCCCTAATCGAGTAAGCGAGTAGGGGATTTCTGTAGCATCTGCTTCGGCATCCGACATTCGTTCTGCATGCCTGTCGGGTAATTCTTTTAAATATTTCTCCGCCTCTTCGTATCGTGCAACCAATGTATAGAGTTCGGCAGTTTCATCCATTGTTCGGCAATAGTAAGGATGCTCCGGCGTTAACTGATTTTTGAAAATATCCAAGGCCTTTAAAAAATAGGGTTGAGCCTTGTTGAATCGACCGATATAGGCATTAGCATAACCCAAGCGATAGAGAGAAAGTCCATATTCGATGGATTGTACGCCCGTTTTGTCATCCCAAATTTGAGCTGATTTATTCAGGTGAATCATCGCATCCTTAAACCTTCCAATCTTCAGTAAAAACAAGCCCTTTTCTCCTAAAATCCAGGCATATACAGGATGGTCTTTTCCCAGAGATTTTCGAGTCATCAGGGAGGCATATTCATAATATTTTTCTGCTGAAGCCGAATCTCCGGAGGCATAGTATAAATTTAACAGGCTGGCATAGGAGTAGATATATAATTCGGGAAAATATGCAATCTCCTCTTCGTATCTAAATCGTGTTTTTTCGGCCAATTCCAATGCGGGTTTGAAATCCCCTGTTCGGGCATACAATTCTGCGGTAAGTCGGCTGGCTTCTACCAGATTGGGCTCATGCACTTTTAGGAAATCCAATAAATCCGTCAGCTCAACCAATGCCTGGGTATAGCGTCCCGTTTCTGCTAAGAGTTTGGCGCGATAATACAGACCTTCTCGGTATGTTTCATCATCCAGACTAGAAGCCCTTAACAGCTCTGGCATGGATTCTTTCAGTACAGGCTCCGCAAGTTTGTATTTTCCCCGGCTGGTATGGATGCAGGCCAGCAGGATTTGAGGTCGAAGCAATTCCTCTTTTTCCAATTTAAGTGAGTCTTTGAGAATTTGATTGGCTCGAACCAACCAGTTTTCGGATTCTGCCAAGCTGCCACTTTTCCAAAGAACCTTACCCCCTTTCACTAAAATATTGGCAATGCCCTTGAGGTCCCGTGTTTGTTGGGTATCTAAGCTGGCGAAGGATTGCCGCACATGATCTTTAGCCTGATTATAATAATGATATCGAAAATAGAATTCTCCAAAATTGAGTAAAACCTTGCTCACATGTTGGATTCCTATATCATCAAAAGAGGTTTTACGAGCGGCAATCAGAGCATTTTTGAAGGCTAAGGAGGCGTCCATGGCCTGAGAAAGACTTTCATAAGCCTTTGCCTTTAACTCATAAGCCTGACTATGCTCAATCTGATTCGTATGGTTTTGGGCACTATCCTGACGAATTTTCTCATTGAGTACATCCAATGCCTCAGAATACTTTTCACTCTCTATCAGTTTGTTCGCCCTGTATAAATCACTGCCCTTTTGTTGAGCCCAAATCCCTCCTCCTGAAAAGAAGGAAATCAGTAGGCACACAGGAAGAAAAAAAATAACTCTCATAGAGTTTTGTTTGCTTGGTAGGGAAAAAGAAATCGCAAATTTAATACGGAAAGCAGTAGAGAATGTTCGAATGAAAAAATATTTTGAAATTATGGGGTGGGGGGGCATAGTAGAGACGCAATGCCTCGGGTCACTTTGAAAATTATGATTCCTCGCCTTTAATCAACCACATCCTATTACATTTGAATCAATTACAATCCTTTTGGTTTTGGTCAATTAAAACAGTGCCGGATTTAGGGAGTATTATTCGATTTATAGGGCTTTAAAATTGGCATGAAAGAATTATGTCCAATCTTCAATTTGTATAGAATCTAATCGTTCAAAATCACTGGTGTTTTTTGTTACCAATATCAAATTATTAAAAACAGCCGTAGCCCCAATGAGTAAGTCAAAATCATCCAATATCATTCCTTTTTGCTTTAGCCTAGCTTTTTCTTTGGCATAAATATCAAGTGCTGGAAAAATGGGAAGCACATCGATTTTTTCTAAGAATAACTCTATCGTTTTTCGGTTGCGTTCTTTTTCCCTGCTTTTTTCTATTCCGTATTTGAGTTCGGCAATACTAATTTCAGATACAAGACAGCGGTTAAATCCAATTGTTTCAATTTTTTGTCTAGATTGTACTTGCCATTCAAAAAGTAAACACAAATATTCGTATCCAATAAATATTTTTTCACAAATCAAAGGACTTAGAATGAAACTTTCTGTCTTTCTTAAGATCCTGAATAAAATCATCCACAGGAATGTCCAACTTCAAAGCGCCAAATAAGGATTTCCAGGATGCCTCTTCTACTGACTTTCCTGATTTCATAGATTGGGAAAGTTTGGTAATTAACTCCAGTTTGGCATTAGGACTCAGGCTTTTTAATAAAGCATAATAACTGTCAATCAGGGAAGTTTCAATGGATTTCATTTATTCTGAAGTCTGTTCAGAACAAAAATACAAAATTTCAGGGAAGAATCAGAAGATTTCGAAACACATTCAATGCAGATTCTTTGTAAATTTGGTAAATAAAAACTTCCTTATGAAGAATACTGGCATCAAAAAGCAGGTTGAAAATTACCTGCCCATGTTAAGCCCCAAACAATAGGTTCTGGTACTGGAAATGATTAAAAGTTTCCTGAATATTGAGAATGCTTCCGGACGAATCTCTCAGAAACAATATAACCAGGAAATAAATGAAGCAGTAGCTGAGATTGATAAAGGAAAATACCTTTCTCCTAAAGATGCTTTGAAGGAATTATCTGAGTGGTGAGAAAATCGCTCCCATTCAGGTAGCCCCCCTGCCCTGAAAGGGCATTTTAATTTGTCCGGCACTTTAGTGCCGGAATGGCATCTTCCTTTATCCGGCACTTCACTGCC
>JBEIHC010000135.1:0-7148 GCA_040381555.1 Bacteroidia bacterium | reverse complement strand
GTTTTGCCAACTACTTTTTCGGCAATGTATGCGTTTGCAATGTTTATGGCTTCTTCTGTCAGTTCAACTCTTTGGAATTTCTCGGCAGAATATTTTAGTAAATGATCTCTTACTTGGTGGGGTGCGTTTATTAATTCAAGATCAAGCAGGTCAGAAACCACAAAAATAACTTCTTTGTTGTCCAGCCTGTCAAATAGTCTGATTGTCGCATCTTTGAACTCTTCGTCAAAGTAGCCACCCACTATTGAAGTGTCTATATAAATCCGCTGTTTCACTTATATTTAACTTATACAAAAATAGTCAAAATGTTGTTAGGAATAATTTTTAGGATATTCGCATTATTTAATGGGTAATTCCTTTTTATGTAAAGTAAGGCATTCTTCGAACTATTCGCCCGGGCGTACTTCGACCAGGCTCAGCACATGCTTCGAAACGACCTCCTTTCTATATAAATGAACGACACAGTTCCATTGGGGGCTTCTCACCAACCGGGTTGTTAAACCTGATATATTCAGGTTTAACTGGTTTTCTAAATTTGGTTAATGAAACACTATCTCAATAAGCCTACAAATCTTACATTCAAAATTTTCCATCAAATAAATATTCCTTAAACCATCTATAAAAGGTGAAGAGCCGTTAAAATATAATTACTCACAATTAAATGCGTAGAACCCTTTAAATAGGTTGTTTGATTTTTCATCTTATACAATTCTAACTAAGTCCTTCATCACCCTAACCTTAATAGATGGACACAGTGATCTTACCGTCATAAGCTCTATTTTCTGTTTCAGGAGTTCCTCCAGTGTTTGTTCTGCTCCTATAATTTCAAGTAGGTTCGTCGTTTCAACCGGATCTATCAGAATATCAATGTCACTTTCCGCATTGTCCTCGGAGCGGGCATAGGAACCTAATATACCAATAAATTCCGGGCTGAATTTTTTTAGATTTTGAAGTATGATTGTTTTTTGATGAGGGGTAATCATTGATGGGCTTTTATTTCTATTTAACAAATACAATTCAACATTTGGTTTATTGCAAATTCCGTATCTGAAACTTTAGGCCAAGGAATTTAAGGTCAAGTTGGGGGTATCGGAGGGACATCCCACACAAATATATTTCGTTATACCTTTTCTACGATTCCAGAAGATATTTCAGGAATCTAATGATGGAAATCAAACCAGAATGCCTAGATTTTTTAATTTTAATCAAAAGTCCAACTGTCCGAAAGTTTCATGGTAAGGCGTATGTAAATCTATAAATTGAAACTTTGGCGTTAATTCTTCTTTGAGGAATTTATAAATCTTTAAACTTTCTTTATCAGAAGAAAGATAAAATTCTATTGCCTTTTCGCAGTCGGCCTGAGCAAAAAGTTTGGTATCGTTCGGGATGATATTTCGTTCCTGTATATTTATTTTCCTTCCTATGCATTATATCCTCTTCTAATTTCTTTTAACCACTCATCTGGATTGATGTTGCCCAGCCAGGATTTTTTTGCATTGTCACGAAGGGCTTTTAAATATGGTTCATCGTACTTCGGTTGATAGTCTATTAACTCTAAAAAATGTAATGAGGATGGATCTATCTCTCCTGTTTCGGAATGTTGTTTCCCTGTCGCCCGGATTCCAAAGGTTTTGTATAGTAGGTTTTCATCATATTGCTCCAGAAAGCTGATAGGAGTTTGAATTCTTAAACTCCCATATTGTTCGGTTAATACATGAATGTTGGCTTTATCCTTACCTCCTGCATTGGTTACTTTTCCGTAAAAATAGAACTCCGCATCTGCCCAGATAGCTTCCGTGCGGTAGAATTTTGTTGCATGGTCAATTCTTACCTCGTTGGTATTATTCAAAGAAGTCGTGATGCTAACAGTATAGTCGCGCTTCTTCGCAAGATCTTGAATGTTTTCAAATGCCTTGGCTGGCCCTAAATCAAGAAAATCTATACTTTGTTCCTGGCTTACCTGGCCAATGACAGCATTCAACATGATGATTTGTTGAATGGAGGTTTTAAAAATATGTTTAACAGATCCTGCTTCTATTTTGTAACTGATGGAGGGTCGGTCTTTTTTATCTCCTGGGTACAATAGGTTTTCTGCATTATCAAGCAAGGACATTATATCCTTTATGTCAAAGTTATCTGGAGAAAGATCAAAATTGCCTTTTGATCCAGTAATTCTAATCTCGATATAACCCAGTTTATCCATAAATCAAATTTATGAAATTTTGTTTTAATACATTAATTTTTAATGGAGATTTGAGGTTAGTGTAATTATTACAACAGAATAGTTTTCTTGGAAATGGTTCTACCATTCTTGTTTGTTCGACCTGAGTGGTGTGTCGCCCCCTCTACCCCATCACCTTCCCTGACATTTCCAACCCAACCTGCATTGCATTGAGGTCTAAGCCTAACATTTCCCCTTTCCCTTCCAGATATCTTATAATATTCTCGGTGGCTACATTGCCGGTCAGTTCTTCTTTGGCAAATGGGCACCCCCCAAAACCTTTAAGGGCGCCATCAAATCGTTTGCATCCAGATTCGTAGGCAGCGGCGATTTTGGCTTCCCAATTGTAGGGTGTGGCGTGGAAATGTGCGCCTATTTCTGTATCGGGTAATTCATGCTGTATCAGTTGGAATACCTCCCGAATACTCTCTGTTTCGGCACCGCCCACAGTATCGGCCAAAGAGATTATGCCTACGCCCATCTGTTGAATTTGACGGGCATAGTCCAGGGCAAGTTCAGGGGACCAGGGATCGCCGTAAGGATTGCCAAAGCCCATAGATAAATAAACGACGAGTTCCTTCCGGTTGCGGCTGCAAAGGTCCTGCATTTCGGCAACAAGCTCCAGGGCATTTTCCCGGGAGTTGTTGGTGTTGCGTTGTTGAAAGGTTTCGCTGAGGGAAAAGGGGAAGCCGAGATAGCTTATTTCGGGAAAGGCAACGGCATCTTCAGCACCTCTCAGATTGGCAATGATGGCCAGGAGTTTGGTGGAGGAGTGTTCGATGTCTAGACGGGCTAATACTTCCCTCGTATCTGCCATTTGGGGAATGGCTTTGGGGGAAACAAAACTCCCGAAGTCCAGGGTATGAAAGCCAACTTTGAGCAGGGCGTTGAGGTATTCAATTTTTACCTCTGTGTCAATGAAGTTTTTGATGCCCTGCATGGCATCTCTGGGACATTCGATTAGTTTGAGGTTACTCATGTGTTTCCTTATTCTCGTGTTTATCTTATTTCTCTCCTTCGTTATCGTTATCGTTATCGCTCTTCCCCCCTCCCTGGCCCTCCCCGGTGGGGAGGGGAGCCAGCCCTGCAGGCCATTGCTCGTGCAGTGTAGGCTTGCTTTATATAAGGCAGCCACTTGTTTGATTAGCGAATAGGTGGGTTGTGATAGCTAACTATAGAGGATGAGTGAAAGCTAAAACCTACAATCTTTCTCAAGCAAGTATTTGTCCTTGAAGAACGGATGGGATTTCCCGGAAGCGGTATTTTTGATCGCGTAGTTTTGGCGTGAAGCCGGCATTGAGAATACTTTCCTGAATTTGCGTAGCAGTGAAGCGATACGGAGCTCCGGCAGCAGAAACCACATTTTCCTCAATCATGATGGAGCCAAAATCATTTGCTCCAGCGTAGAGGCAAAGTTGAGCTACTTCCGGACCTACTGTAAGCCAGGATGCTTGGATATTTTCAATGTTAGGCAACATAATACGGGAGAGTGAAAGCATGCGTACATACTCCTCTGCGTGGGTATTGTTACGAATGCCTTTTACCCGATTGAGTAGAGTGCCATCATCCTGATATGGCCAGGGGATGAAGGCGGAGAAGCCTACGGCATCTTCGGGTTTTTCGTATTGTACGGCCCGAATGCGCACTAAGTGTTCGAAGCGTTCTTCTATGGTTTCGACATGTCCGAACATCATGGTGGCACTCGAGGGGATATGCAGCTTGTGGGCCTGACGCATGACTTCAAGCCATTCTTCACCGGAACACTTGCCGTTGGAGACCAGACGACGCACGCGGTCATTTAAGATTTCTGCACCGGCACCGGGCAGGGAATCTAAACCGGCTTCTTTGAGGCGTTTCAGCGTGTCGTAATAGGATAGCTTGGACAATTCTGAAATATGCACAATCTCAGGTGGGCCAAGGCTGTGGAGTTTTAATTCCGGATACCAGGATTTGAGTTTACGGAAGAGGTCTTCATAAAATTCAATCCCAAGCTCAGGATGATGGCCGCCCTGAAGCAGGAGTTGATCGCCACCGAGGGCAAAGGTTTCTTCGATTTTCCGGCGATAGGTTTCATCGTCGGTGATGTAAGATTCCGGGTGGCCGGGGATGCGATAGAAGTTGCAAAATTTACAATTGGCCACACAGACATTCGTGGTATTGACATTGCGGTCAATTTGCCAGGTGACGATGCCTTCGGTATGTTGCTTTTTGATGCGTCGCATAGCATCGGCAGCGTACATCAGAGAGGCGAGGGGGGCTTTATGATATAAAAAGACGCCTTCTTCCTGAGACAGAGGCTCGAGGTTGACAGCGCGGCTGAGCATTTCATGGATATTCATAGCATTAAAATTTAAAATTGCCCTCTTTTCCAGATAGAATCAAGATTAGGGGATTAAATGCCTAACAATCGCAAGGGAAGGAAAGTTTACGCTTTCAGAATTGTATTCCACCCGGCAAAGTCTTCGGCTTTTCCGGTGCGAATATCGGTCAGAGCCTTTTTTAGATTCAGGGAAATGGCATTTTCCTGTGATCCGCTGATTTCATACAGGGTATCGTCAATGGATATATGACTGATGGGAGCAACAACCGCTGCGGTTCCAGCGCCAAAGGCTTCCTGAAGTTTACCATTTTCTAAGCCATCCCGGATTTCAGAAACGGTCACCGGTCTTACTTCCTGGGGAATACCCAAGCGTCCGGCCAAGGTTAAGAGGGAGTCTCGGGTGATCCCGTCCAGAACAGACGATGAAGTTGGCGGCGTAATGAGTTTTCCGTCTAGTACAAACATCATATTCATAGTGCCGGCTTCTTCTATGGTCTCATGACCACAGGCATGTGTCCAAATGATTTGATCAAATCCTTCTTTTTTGGCTTGGGCAGCGGGATAAAAAGCACCGCCATAGTTACCACCACATTTGGCATAGCCTGTACCGCCCTCCGCAGCGCGGACGAAATGTTTTTCGACCTTTACTTTAAGTGGCTTGGCATAATAAGGACCCACAGGGGAATTGATGATCATAAATTTGTATTCATCCGACACTTTCATGCCTAATCTCTCTTCAGAAGCGAAGCAGAAGGGTCGGATATAAAGGCTGGAGCCTTCTTCTCTAGGTACCCATTCGCTATCAAGGCTGATGAGGGTAAGCAGGCTTTCTTTGAAAAGTTCGAGCGGCACGGGCGCCATGGACATTCTTTCCAGAGATTTATTGAATCTTTGAGAATGTCTTTCCAGGCGAAAAATCGAAATATCTCCATTTTGCATACGATAGGCTTTCATGCCTTCGAATACCGTTTGTCCATAGTGTAGCCCCAATGCAGCAGGGCTCACAGAGATAGGTGCATAGGGTTCAATACCACTATTTTCCCAAGTGCCATGATTCCAGGTGGCGGTAAACATGTGGTCAGCAATATATTTACCGAATTCAAGGTTTTTAAAATCTGTTTGCGATAAGCGGCTGTGGCTTGTTTTCTGAACTGGAATCTGCATGAGCGTTTGCATAGGCGTGTACGATTTTGGATAATCTGTTGCCAGAGTATCGGAGTAAGATATAAAAATAAGACTTCCCACTGAAATGCCCAAGCCGAAGGGGAAATTAATTCGGGATGATGGGGTAATTGGTGCGTTATTGCCAGGGTATGCAGTAGTGTAATACCCCCAGAAAACAGGAACGGTAGTTAAGCTTAAAAAGCTTTAACTTTATAAAACCGTAGTACCATGTCAAACACAAGAAGAAAATTCAGTCCGGAGTTCAAATTCAAGGTAGTTCTTGAAGCTCTGAAGGAACGCGAAACACTGGCTCAGCTGGCAGTTCGGTTCGAAGTTCATCAAACCATGATCAGCAATTGGAAAAAGGAATTTGTGAAGAATCCTGAAAAATTCTTTGAAAAGGATCATTCAGGTAAGAGCACCGAGAATATGGATGCGAACAGTCTTTACGCGAAAATCGGACAGCTGGAAATGGAAAATGACTTTCTAAAAAAAAGCTTGCGAAAAATCGGCCTTTGAAGGACAGAAAAGAGTTGGTAGAACCGAATCATCAGTTGAGTATACGCAGGCAATGCAAACTGCTGTCAATCAATTTAAGCTCAATGTATTACAAGTCTGTTGGTGAAAGCGAATTAAATCTGGAAATAATGAAAAAGATTGATGAACATCATCTGGCAGAACCTACACATGGTGTCTTAAGGACTCAGGATTATTTGAGGGATATTGGCTATTCCGTAAGTGAATCCAAAGTCAGAAGGTTGATACGGTTAATGGGTATTCAATGTGTGTATCCTGGGCCTAATCTTAGCAAGTTAGGCAAGGCAAAGTACATTCGCCCCTATCTTCTGAGAAACCTGTCCGTTAACCGCCCTAATCAGGTCTGGGGGATAGATATCACCTATATTCCCATGCAAAAAGGATTTCTTTATTTGACAGCTATAATCGACCATTACAGCCGCTTTGTTGTAGGATGGAAGGTAAGCAATAGTCTGACAGGAGAAAACTGCATAGAGGTAGTAAGAGAGGCTATAAAACGCTATGGTAAACCAGAGATTGTCAACTCAGACCAAGGATCTCAATTTACCTGCGAATCATGGATAGAGGAACTCAAGAATAGAGAAATCCAAATAAGCATGGATGGAAAGGGGCGAGCAACCGACAATGCATTCATTGAAAGGTTATGGAGAACTGTAAAATATGATTTTGTATATTTACATCCACCCAAAGATGGATATGCCTTGGAAGATGGACTGAAAGCGTTCTTTGAAAAATATAATTTCAAAAAGAGTCACCAGGGAATCGACCGAAAGAAGCCATCAGAACTTTATCAAATCCCATCAGCCGCGTAGATATCAACATGTTCACAAAAGAAAAAAGGAGCAAAAAAGAAAAGAGTGTTAATAAGGAGGATAACTCTACGAGTTATCTCCCCTTATTAACACT
>JBEIHC010000134.1:0-7158 GCA_040381555.1 Bacteroidia bacterium | reverse complement strand
TATTACCGGCATTTAGATCAAGACCCCATAGCCATTTCCATTGCTTGTTATCTCTTGGAAATTGTTCGTTCCTGTCTAAAGGAAGAAGAAGGAAATGAAGCCTTGTTTTTATTTTTACAGGATTCTCTCCAGGCAATGGATGCTGCAGAAGAAGGAAGAGTGCAATTGCTGATATGGTTTCTATTACACTTCACCGGATACCTTGGGTTTTCTCCCTCCGTTGCTGCAGGTATTCAATCGGACAAAATTTATTTTGATATAGAAGCAGGCAGGGTAGAAGAAAATACGCTACTTTATGACCGTACCTCTCATCTTGTGTTGCAATTTATCGATTGTGAAGCCTCTCACTGCCAGAAAATTCCCCTGAGTAGTAAAGATAAAAATGACATCCTCAACAGACTCATGCTCTATTACCGATATCATATCGAAGGTTTTCGCCAACCTGGAAGTCCGGATGTGTTGGTGGAGGTGTTTAGGGGGTAAAAGGTTTTTTGTTTCATTCGGCCTTTAAATCAAGGATAGGATTTATAACAATCAATTAATTAAATATTTTCTCCTTGATTGTAGTATCCAAAAGTTTTATTGAATTATTTACTGCTTGTGTCAGATTGTGGATGCGGATTAATATATTATATTAGCTAAGGCGATACTTTAGAAATTTAGCGCATTCGATCTTATAATACCGGAGAGGATACCGTTTTCAATGTGGTCGTCAGGATATTTTTGAGGATACTCTGGATTGAGCAAGTTTTGAAATAATAAGGCTCTGTTTTCTTTCAGCTCATTGGATAGCAAAGGGTGCATTCTGTATGATGGTGCAGGTTTGATGGCCGACTAAGCATTATTTACCTTGTTATCCAGGGTATTGGTTGTTTTTAGTGGATTTGAAAGGGCCATTTCCCAAATTTAGGAATAGCAAATGATTCAGAAAACCCAAAAGAAATACAATTCCAATTTGTTTTTTTAATGAATTTCTGGACACAATTGTTTTGGCAGAGGGGCTGAAGCCATCGCTAATGGAGAGGGGAGGGAGAGGGTATCCTCTTATTTATGAATTAAGGAAAAGATATAAAACGACAATACAGGCTACTTCTAATATTTAATTACCCATAACGAATGGCATACAGCCGTTATCCAACGAATTGTCGAGAGGGCACAATTCCTGATTTTAGAGTCAAATCAGCATTGATTTTACTTTAAACTGATTAAGAATTAATCGGTAACATAGAAAGAATACTGAATATTAAGGATACCTTTCTATCTTTGTAACAGTATGAAATTTGTTGTCAAACCCTTGCGATCTATTCATTACAGACGGTTACAGAAGTTGTATTACATGCTTCGTTTTCCGCATCTGTACTGGCAGTTTCGGAAGTTTCGGAGTTATACCATGACCCCAAGATTGCCCTTTATCAAAAATCTGGATCTTGCTTTTGAATATCGACATGTGCCTGGAGTTGTGGTAGAGTGTGGCACCTGGAGAGGGGGAATGATTGCGGGTATTGCTGCCATTCTGGGTAATAACCGAGAATATTATTTGTTTGATAGTTTTGAGGGCTTGCCAGAGGCTAAACCAATAGATGGAGAAAACGCTCAAGCCTGGCAGAATGACACCCAATCCCCTTATTTTTTCGACAATTGTAAGGCTGAGATGGCAGAGGCAGAGCGTGCTATGAAACTAAGTGGGGTGACAAATTTTACTATTGTAAAAGGATGGTTTGATCAAACGCTTCCAAATTTTTCAGATGATAAACCTATTGCCATATTAAGATTAGATGGAGACTGGTATGAGTCTACCATGACCTGTTTGGAAAATCTATACCCTAAATTGGTACCAGGAGGAATTATTATCATCGATGACTATCATACTTGGGATGGTTGTAGCCGTGCCATACATGATTATTTAACCCGGGAAAAATTGAATGACCGGGTTTGTCAATGGAGAAATGATATTGCCTATATTATTAAAAGAGGCGAAAAATTTGATTCAAAATAACTTGCCTCATCAATAGAACAATTAAGAGGTAATGAAGTTAGGTGTATTAAATGGAGGATAGAATTAGTTTAATTTTATTGGTAACTCTTTTGAAGATAGAAGGATAAAATACCTTCCTGAAGTCATATTTTTCCGAAATGCGATTGATTGTAATTTGACCCGGTTTATTAATTTTTTTAATCGGAAATTCATATACAGGTCTATTGGCTAAAAAGTGGCTTTCATCTTTTGTGTGAATTGCCCCAGCACCAAATCCAATATTGCTTACCAAGTTAGATCCCGGTATTACCGCAACCCCATTATTGTTCCAAATCGCAAATGTCCACTGATAATCCCAGGAACCAATTTGGCCGTTTTGTGCTTTTCTCAGTTTCTTCGTCCAATAATTTTGCTCTGTTGTACTGGGGAATATTTGTTCTATTTTATTATGTAAATCAAAATTACTGAATCCTCCCATTTCCAAATCATAGTACCTCCAAGCTCGTTTCCAAGTTGCCCAACCCCATATATGGTTATAGTGGGAGAAGTATATTTCCGGCACTGATTTTCCAGTATCTTTAAATTGGGTGCCACTAATATGCATTACCTGTTCTGTGTTTTGATACCAATCCAATGTTGCTTCGCAATAACCAAAAAAGTCAATATGAGGAAGACAATCATGTTCCAAGATTATTCCTTTTTCTTCATATTCAAACATCCAACTAATTGCGTTTCCAATAAATTGTCTTGCCCCAATATTAGTTTCAGGATAATAGGTCTTGACTTCACATGGCCAATCAATAGTATTAATTAGATTTCTTGCAGATTGGCAGGCATTAATCTCTTCAACTCCTCTATCAACTCTTGGGGCATCTGCTGCAAAATAGATTCTTGTAGGTTTGATAATTCGTAATTGATCTAATACTCTACTTGCTGTATCTACGCGATTAAACACAATAAAAAGTATGGGTACAGGGTAGCTCATTAGTTCTCTTGAATTTTACCCTGATCTTGTAATTTTTTATAGAAATTTTTAAACCAAGCACGAAGGATGATTTTAATTATAAACATAAAAGGCTTCCTTTTAAATCGCATTTCAATTGCGTCCTCAATTAGGGTAAAGCCCAATTTGTCCGGATACTTATCTTGGAGGTAATTCTTTATTTTTCCATATTTTGGACCTGTGATAGTCCTCGCCATAGACTCCCCTAATAATCGGTAGGCATAGATAGGTTTTTGTAAATAATAAAAAGATTTGCCTTTGAAGGATGCGTGAAGCCACATCTCCCAATCCTCAGCTCCCATTGCGGGCATATTGGGGTCGTACCCTCCACATTCCTCCCATACAGATCTTCGATACATCGCGCAAGCATCGATGTAATTGCTTAACATGAGTTTTTGTAAGTTATAGGAACCGACAGAATCATACGCTTCTTGATCCCCGAATAATATTCTATCCGTATAGACAATATCTATGGATGGATTCTTCTCCAGAATCTCAATAGCCTCCCCCAGATTTTCTAGTATGATTTTATTGTCAGCATCTAAGGGTAATAGGTATTTACCAGAACTAACAAGAATGCCATTATTGCGTGATTTTGCTAAACCTTGATTCGCTTGGTCAATAATATGATAACCTTTTTCTTGATAGGATTTTATCGTGTTGTTGGTTAACTCATCTGGAGAGCCATCATTTATGATAATTATTTCTATAGGATGCTCAGTATATTTCTCTATACTTTCTATAGCTTCAGGAAGATAGGCGCCATGTTTAAAACAGGGTATAATAACTGATAAAATAACTTGACTCATGGTTTCTCCGCTACGATCACATAATTAAATGTTATGATAGGATCAAAAAATCTTCTATCTAACCAAGAAAAGACTGAATTTAAAAAGAAACTAATAACCTTCGGTTTATAGGGAATAGAGGAGATAATCATGATACCCGTTACTGCCCATTTTCCGCCACAAGGGTTTGTTTCTAAAACCTTGAATCCTGCCTTTTCTAATAGTAACCTAAATCCATGTTTGGTATATCGAAAATAATCATGAGGCTCCTCATGTAATGGCCAGTAAAATGGACCTGATAAGATCAGTTTGCCTCCTGGCTTTAGTAAGCGGAAGGCTTCTGCTAACATTCCTTCATGATCTCCAACATGCTCAATCACTTGGGTTGAAAAGACCGTATCAAATGTATCATTGGGAAGTGGTATTGATTGAGCAGCACAAATTACATCGACCTTGTTTAAATTGGATTGAATTATATCGCATCCAATATATTCCGTTGTTTTTGTCTCAAACCAAGATTCATAGGGTTTGTTGCCACATCCGATATCCAACAACTTCCCAGTTGAATAGCTGTTAATAGCAGATTGTAAACCACTAAAGAGTGGTTTATAAACTAAATATTCACTACTGCTTATCTTTGTTTCTGATTCACTTAATCTCTGAAGGTTCTTTTCTCGCATGTTAACCTTTAGAAAATAGTGAATACCATACTTTATAAAAATATTTACTAATTAGGTAGGTAGGATTGGCCAATAGTTGATTGAGTAACCCTTCTGTTTTATTTAAGTGAAATTGAAAATCAGGATGAATATTAGGCATTATTTTACCCGCATATTTTGATTTCATTTTTTTTAATTCTGGATATTTATCCCATTTATCAGACTTGACAAATATCAGGATATTTTGACGATACCACCAAACAATATGGGGGTTGTTCCACCATTTTTTTCGAATATAGTCTATCGTTTCATACCCGCGCGATTCGAATTTTTTTTGCCAATATTCCTGCCATTGCTCATTAATATGCCAAGTACCTACTTGCCCCGGAACTGCTGCAGAAAATAGGATTAAATCTGAATGCTGGGTTAGAGAATCCACAAAGGTATCGGCTGCGGATTCAGGTAAATGTTCCGCCACTTCGACAGACATGGCTAAATCAAATTTTCTGCCCGCATCGAATTTTGTTTCTAAATTATGTGTCTGAAATTTGTCTGCACTTATCTTGATTGATTCTTTCGAAATATAATCTCCATCAACCCCTAATATATCTTTAATTCCGCACTTCTGCCAAACCCTCAACCATTCACCGGTCCCACAGCCTAAATCCAAAACAGATTGGCAATTGGTTTTTTGTATCAAGTCAGGAACAATGAATTCCGCTGCTTTTCCGGAAGTGGTAACCATTTCGCCAAAAAAGTCATCCGTATAGCCTTTACTATCTGCGGTGGAAGTATTAGTCATTGCCATTTTTCGAACTTTTGAAATTCATAAATAAGGCTACAAATAGTAATATAGTAATAATCCCAGAACTGACATCCCCTAAGGTGTTTCCTTTGGTATAATCATCAGGGTCAAATCTGAATTTGATTGTATGATTGCCTGCAGGAATATTCATGGCTCTTAAAATGTAATTAACCCGGAAGTGATCTGCTGGCTGTTCGTCTATCCATACTTTCCACCCATTGGGGAAATATACTTCAGAGAATACCGCTAATCTTTCTCCTGCACTTTTACTGGTATAGATTAATTCATTGGGCTTGTAAGATTGTAGCAAGATGGTATCGCCCATTTGGGGAGCACTCCAGGTCGTGCTTACATTTTCTTTAAAACGAACATCAATTACAGCTGTTGTGTCAGGAGCAAAAGGAGGATTCAGGGCTGCAATTTCCTGATCTGCATTTTCAACCCATTGTACATTCTGCACGAACCAGGCATTTCCTAAGGCACCTGGATTTAATTGTGCCTGAGGCATTCCCCCTTCTGTACGAGGTGAAAGTATAATATATTTGGTGTTCAACATATTCAGTACATTGAAATGGTTTTGACTGATATGTTTCTCAATCATGTCCTGATATCTTCTCAGTTTAGCAGGATGATACCCTCCGACAGATTTATGGAAATATGAAGTAGAGGCATCATTAAATGAATTGACAGTGGTATTCAATACCCGGAAGTTCGGGTCTTTATCTTCCAAAATCATTTGATCGGCAGCGGTGGGCGTAAAGGGTTTATCTACTTGTTGCGATGTTTTGAAATCATCTTTCCCGAGATAGCGTAAATCTACAGTCCAAAGATCCACTATGGTCAGTAAGGCCATTGCACCTAAGAATATAGGCAGTTTTATTTTTTGCGTTAAATACACCCAAGCGATGGCTGCTGCAGCCAATATAAATCCAAGAGAGCGACCCGCATCCGACTGAAGCATGGCCTTTCTATCGTTGACCAGGTATTTCGCCAATGCACCCATTTGACCATCTGAGGGTCCGGAAAAATCAAAAAATGCACCCGGAATCAGGAGGAATATCAGGCAAATACCCCCGGAGATTCCAACTGCTCCCATTAGGGCTTTCATTTTTTTATCTTTTCCAATTTGAGCATTGGTCCACTCTTTTAATCCCAATGCAGCCATCAAAGGAATTGTCAGGGATGCAACGACCAAGGCCATTGCAACTGCTCTGAATTTATTGAACATCGGCAGAGTATCAAACAAGAAATAATTGAACCAGTCGAGGTTCTTACCCCAAGCGAGCATAAAAGAGAGTAAGGTTGCGGCGAGTATCCAGGCTCTAACTGGTGCCGGGGAAAGAAATGCGCCTAATACAAATAAAAATATCAGAACCGCTCCCACATACACTGGACCAGAAGTAAAGGGTTGTGCTCCCCAGTAGGTTGGCAAACGACGCGCTTCCACATCTGAGTATCCATTCTGCACCAGTACCTTATATGCTTCACTAGATTTTCCGGCATCCTCCTGTGAAGATCCTCCCATAAAACGGGGAATTAAGAGGGTAAATGTTTCAGCCTTGCCATAACTCCAGGCAAATGCATAATCCTTATCTAACCCTGTTCCTGTTTCGTTCCCACTACTGCTGAGTTCTGAATTTCCTCGAATGGTATGCTTGGCATAGTCGTAGGTGATGTATAAATGCCCGGCATAAGATGCAGCACCCAATACTGCCGCAATTAGGAGAATGCCAGAAGCTTTTATGAAATGGGGTAAAGTTTTTTCCTGAACTGCCATCCAAGCTTCTGATAAAACATAACAGAGGATGGCAAATAATAGGTAGTAGGTAATTTGAGGGTGCCCGCCCCATACCTGCAGAGCCACGAAAAAGGAAGTAAGTATACCTCCAATAATCAGATGCTTGCGATAGGTATACCGAATACCAGCC
>JBEIHC010000133.1:0-7357 GCA_040381555.1 Bacteroidia bacterium | reverse complement strand
CTAGAATATCCGTTAAACCTGAATATATCAGGTTTAACAGCCCGGTCGCTGAGTAGCCCCCAATGAAATTGTGTCGTTCATTAATATAGTGTGGGGGGCGTATCGAAGTGCCCGGGCGGGTAATTCGAAGAATACCTTAATGTACATAAAAAGAAATTACCCACTAAATAATGCGTATAGCCAATTTAATTAAACCACGGAGATGAATTTCTAAATAAATGAACTTGCTCCACCGATTGTTCTTTGTCCACTATCCAAAAGCTCAGTGTTTCAGTATGAAAAAGAGTTCCTGTCAATGCCCTTGGATACTCTACCATTCGCTGCACCAATTCCGCAACATTCATTTTTCCGGATTTTACTAAGGCATCCCAAGCCAATTGAAAACAATCAGATAAGCCTCTTCTTCCAAAAGCCGCATAGGGGAATTCCAAATTCTTCTCTTCAATGGTGGTAGGTACATGTCCGGAAGCAATCCCTTGAATCACCCCTTCTGCAACAGCCTGGCGCAAAACTTCCCTATCTTTAGACGATCGATAGGGAGGCATCACTTTAAATGCTGATTCAAAATTTTCCGTATCCTCTTCGGTAAAGATTAACTGGGAAGCAAAAACAGAAGCAGAAACGGGTGCTCCCTTTTCAATTGCCTTGCGCAATATATCTACAGACTCAGCACATGAAATCCCACAAAAATGAACATCTGTGCCAGTCATCAAGGCTAACTCAGAATCCCGATACACCATTAAGGATTCCGATAAAGAAGGAATCCCAGTTAATCCGGTTGCCAAAGAACTTTTGCCCTCATGTATTTGTCCATTTTCTGCTAAATCCGCATCTTGAGGAAAGGTCAGGAGTTTACCGCCAAATCCATGCGCATATTCCAAAGCAATCCGCATGCGCTGAGAGGTAAGAGAAGGTTTTAATCCTTCCGAAAATATCCGTGAACCGGCTTCAAAACAATCTCGCATTTCGGCCAATTGCTTGCCTTTCTTTTCGGCAGTAATCGCCGCAGCAACCGACATTCGAACCCCATAGGGATTTTGTCTATTTTGTAAAGATTGAATAATCTCCCCTTTATCTGCAGAAGGATTCGTCTCAGGGATTACCAAACAATCTCCAAATCCTCCTAAAGCAGCCTGCTTACTCCATTCAGAATATTTCTCTTTCCATTCGTGACCCGGATCGGTGACCACACTAAACAAATCCATCCAAGGCAAAGAAATATAAAACTGTTGACCATTCTCGGCTTTCACTATTGTTTCTCCCTGCTTTTCTGAAAGCATCGCCCCCACTTCTACAATCGCCCCATCCTGAATGCGCAAATCTATTAGGTCAGGTTTTCCTTTCGAAGTATTGGGAACCTCCACAAAATGTACTCCTTTTAGGAGGCAGTTGTTTTCCATGAGCTTTTAGGTTCAGTAAGCAATTCATCCGTAGATTTCCGCAAACTCCAATAGGACAGCAGCATTTCGACGGCAAGAAAAAGAAGCACAAAAAGTAAAAACCATTTCCATAATGGAACGCCAGTCTCCCTAATTTCCAAATCTTTCGATAGATTATCTAAACTGCTTTCCAAAATCTGCACAGGTAATTCAGCAGGAGCAAGAGTTTCCAGAGCAGCTTCTAATTCCGTTCCTCTAAGGGTGCTTAAATCCGATTCGTTTGTAGGATAATTAAAGGCTAGTTTCTCCCCAGAAATATTCTGACCTTTAATTTCATATACTCCCGGTGCAGGAAATTGTTGGTTGAAATTCATCACCACTTGCCCAGGCCGATTGAATTGCTCCGGAACAAATTCCATTTCATTTTCACCCAGTAACTTCAATACTTCTATGCCAGAGGATTTTACAATAACGGGTTGAACCGCCCCTAACTCATAGGCTAAATCTGCCCTAGAGGAATGAGTGAGCATTAGTAAAGAACGATATAATATAGGCAGGAAAATACTCTTGAGAGGTAAGTCACTCATTTTACTATCCGGATACACCGATAAGCCCATAACCTGACCTTTTCCTACTTTTGATTCCCATAAAAAAGGACTACCATCCGGAAACTTCATTACCTCCTGCAAACCTGAAGCCGTTCCTTTTTGAAAGGGAAACCAAGAATATACCATAGGCCCTTCTGCTTTGGCAGATTTTCCTTTTCGGAATACGCCATCAAATAAAGGATGTGATGCATCAGGAGGCTTAATCTCCAATCCTTCTTTCTGTTCTTTCTTCGGCAAATACTGACCAATAGATAAAGCCTGAACCAAGGTATTCAGGCCACTTAAGTCTTGCTCTGGATGCGGAATCAACAATAAACTTCCTCCTTCATCTGCCCAGGTTACAAACTTACGGGCAACCCCAGCAGGTATCTGCTTTACCCCTGCGAGTATCACGGCATTGTACTTAGAAGGATCTTCATCCCCTATCCTTTTCTCCGATACCCAAGTAAAGGCAAATTGCTTCAACACTTTATCCAATACTGCTGTTAAATACTTGTCCTCAAGACCTTCCCCTTTTACGACCAATATCTTATTGGTATCGGGTAGATTAAAAGCAAAATATCTTTGGTCATCAAAAGCAGTAACTCCATCCCCGGTAAGCAAATAGCCGCTGTTCCACCCGCTTTTTTCCGGAGTAAAATTCATAACAAATGAGGCTGTATCACCTGGCTCCAGATTGATCCGAGTAGATCCAGAAAATTTCCCGTTTAAATGAAGACTTAGTTCAAGGTCTTCTATTTTCTCCGTTGCCTGATTATAAATAATGCCTTTTAACCCATTCGCCTGTCCCTTTTCTAAAATGGGATCCAATAAGGCAACTTCTTTGATATAACGATTGGCGGGCCTTGTCCGCCCTACTGGAATAACGATAACTCTGGTGTTCGTAAACCCTTCCGTTTGAGTAAGAATATTTTCAGGGGTCTGTAAAATACTCTGCTGACAGTCAGATAATAGATACACGACTCTTTCAGGTAATAATGCCTTTTCCAGCAAACCGGGCAATATCTGTATGACCTTTGAAATGGGCACACTATTATGCCCTTTTCCAATCTGGTCTAATCTGGAAAGTGCTTCTTGTGATTTTTGAAATGGTTGGCCGGGCCGAAGTTCGGAAAAGGGCAAGACTAAGAATTCATCCTGGGCACTGCCTCTCTCGAGAATGGTTTTTGCCATGCGGCTTGCCTGATTTTCAAATGAACCTTCTGAATCTGCAACCTGCATACTCGGAGAATCATCTATTAATACCAGCACCGATCGAGCGCCTCCTACCCCAGCCTGATCTGGACCACTCACCCAAACAGGACCTGCAAACATCAGCACCAAAAACAAAATGGCCAAAATTCGGGTAGCCAACAAAAGCCACTGACGAAGACGCATTCGCCGCACAACGGAGCGGTTTACTTCGCGCACAAAAGCCACACTGCTGAAATTCAATCGCTTAGGCTTGCGAAAATTAAACAAATGGACGATAATCGGAATGAGAACCGCAAATGCTGCCCAAAGAAATGCTGGATTGAGGAATACCATTAGTGCAAAAGTACAGAATTCAAGGATTGACCGGAAGGCAAATGAAACGCTTTGCACAGCTTTCTTTTACCCAAACTGTATAAACGACTGTCCAGAGACTTCCTAATTCTAAACGAATTAACCCCTCCCGTAGGATATGCGTAGGTGAAAATAGTGGATGGCCCTGTTTTCCAGTACCTGAATTTCCTGTGAGCGAATACCTTCTGAGAGTTCAAGGAATAGTTTTTTTGACGGATTGAGGTAGGCTAGATTTTCCAGTTTTCGCTTTGTAAAAACGAAAAACCTAGGTGACGGTATCTGGCGGAATGACCGTAATCATCTGCTCCAATGTGTCCAAGCCACAGCCATTTGCTACAATTAACCGAACGAAATAAGAACCGGCAGTTAAATAGGTTTTTAAAGGATTGGCACTACTAGCAAAAAAGGCATCCCCAAAACTCCACTGCCAGGATAGTTCATCCGAAGAGGAATTCGTAAACTGCACTTCAAGTTTATCACGCACTCGGGTAAATCCAGCCTGAGGTAAGGGTAATAATTACATACTGATAGTATCCAATGCATTTACACGCACATACAAATTGGAATCCGGACTGAGTTAATAATTCAAGCCACTAAAGGTGCTGCTTAGTGTAAGTTGCATTATTTCAAAAAAAACATTGCTACTGACTCCTGTGCGTGTGCAGGAGTTCGTGAGAATATCCCAGAACCTCGCCCGGAAAATTGAAATCGTATATTTCTTTGAGAACTCGGGCATAATGTTTCTAAGCCAGATATATTGGCTGTAGGTCATGGTATCATGTATCTACATTTAATTGAGTGAACATAGACCTGAGGTGTAACATTATCCTTAAATTTGTCTACCCTTTCTGCACGCTCTGTTTCATGATTCAAAAATTAAAGTTGCCCCTTTTGTTTATCCTACTGATTTCCGTAATAATCGGTCTGAAGCTGATTTTTTTCTCCTCAGAAAATCAGAATGCGGCTCAGTCAAAAGGTGCACAAGGTCCCACTCAAGTGGATGGAATCATCACACAGTTCCAGGATATTTCAAACGAGGTGCACCTAACAGGTACCTTAATGCCTAATGAAAGAACAGATATATATGCTGAAATTCAGGGTAGAGTAATTAGTATCTCTGCCAAAGAAGGGCGTGAGGTTAAAGCCGGAGATGTTTTAGTGAAAATCCAAGATGTGGAATTACAAGCTCAGTATAGAAAAATCAAAGCCCAGCTAGAGCTTGCTCAATTACAAGAATCCAGGCTAAAAAAACTATTAGCCGTGCAAGGGGTGAGTAAAGATGAATATGAAACGGCTTCGTATCAACTACAAACCCTGCAAGCTGATTTAGATTTTACTCAGGCACAATTAGACAAAACTATTTTACGAGCACCCTATTCAGGAATAGTGGGCTTAAGGTATATCAGTGAAGGAGCAAGCGTTTCCCCTACTACTAAAATTTTAAGCATTCAAAAAACGAAACCCCTCAAATTGGATTTTACTGTACCTGAAAAATATACTCATCTGGTGCAAACTGGAAACCAAATTCATTTTCAAGTACAACAGGATAGTTCCATTTATACAGCCAGAATATTGGCTAGTGAAGGCATGATTGACGAAACTACCCGTTCGCTCAAAGTGCGGGCTGTTTGTGAAGGGAATACAGGAACACTCTTACCGGGAGCATTTGCGAAAGTTCAGGTTAAACCAAATAAAGAATCAAAATCTCTGGTGGTCCCAGCTATTTCCATTATACCTGTTCTAAAAGGTCAAAAGGTCCTACTTTGTCGAAATGGACAGGTAGAGGAAGCACAGGTAATTACTGGAGTGCGTGCGGAAGATTCGATTGAAATCCTAGGTGGTTTAAATGAGGGAGACACGGTTTTAACTTCGGGAATTATGTCCTTAAAACCCGGAATGCCGATTGTAGTGAAGATTGTAGAAGAGGAGATATACAAACCATGAGCTCCTTATCCACCCTCAGTGTAAACCGACCCGTACTTACCATCGTTCTCAATCTAATCATTCTATTGTTTGGGTTCATTGGATTTAATTTTCTCGGAGTCAGAGAATACCCATCCATTGACCCTCCCGTCATTACGGTGAGAACCAGCTATGCTGGTGCCAATGCCGATATCGTGCAGTCTCAAATTACAGAACCCCTCGAGAAAGGATTAAATGGAATTGAAGGGATTCGGACTATTTCCTCTGCCAGTAATTTAGGGTCTAGTGTCATTACCGTTGAATTCAATCTGGGGACAGATATCGAAGCCGCTGCAAATGATGTAAGAGATAAAGTGTCGCAAGCTGTGCGCTCTTTGCCTCAAGATATTGATGGCTTACCTGTAGTCAGTAAAGCAGATGCCAACGCAGACGCCATCATTGCCCTCACGGTTCAAAGCAATACAAAATCTCAATTGGAGGTGAGTGATTTTGCTGAAAATGTTCTCGCTGAAAGACTCCAAACTATTCCCGGTGTATCCAGTATTCAAATCTGGGGACAGAAAAAATATGCCATGCGTATCTGGTTAGATCCAGTAAAATTATCTGCCTATCGCCTTACCCCCTCCGATGTAAAAAGAGCATTAGATAAAGAAAATGTAGAATTACCGGGTGGAAAAATTTCAGGTGACCAAACAGAATTAAGCATCCGAACAGTTGGGAGATTAAAGTCAGAAGAGGATTTTGAGAATCTGATTATAAGCAATACTGGCACTGCCCTCATTCGCCTAAAAGACATAGGAACTGCACAACTAGGATCTGAAGCAGAGGAAACTATTCTTCGGGAATCCGGTATCCCAATGATTGGCTTGGCTTTAATCCCTCAACCCGGAGCGAATTATCTGGATATTGCGAAAGAATTTTATAAAAGATCCGAAGAAATGAAAAAGGATCTTCCCAAAGATTATCGCCTCGATATAGCCATGGACAATACCCGGTTCATTGAGCAATCTGTTACGGAAGTGCAGGAAACCCTAGTAATTGCGATCATCTTAGTAATACTCATCATTTATTTATTCTTCCGGGATTGGCTGGTTGCCTTCAGACCTTTGATAGATATTCCCGTTTCCTTAATGGGTGCATTTTTTATTATGTACCTCATGGGCTATTCCATTAATGTACTCACTTTGTTGGCGATCGTTTTAGCGACCGGCTTAGTAGTGGACGATGGCATTGTGGTCACGGAAAACATTTATAAGAAAATTGAAAAAGGGATGAACCCTAAGTTGGCTGCTATTGAAGGCTCAAAAGAGATTTTCTTCGCAGTCATTTCCACTTCCATTACCCTTGCTGCCGTTTTCTTACCCGTAATTTTTATGGATGGATTTGTGGGAAGATTATTCCGGGAGTTTGGGGTGGTGATTGCAGGCGCTGTATTGATTTCAGCCTTTGTTTCCCTTACCCTGACCCCTATGCTGAATGCCAGAATGGTTCGGAAAAATCCTGCACAAAAAAGTAAATTCTATCTGGCAACGGAGCCCTTTTTTCAGGGGATGGAAAACGCCTACTCTCGGGCTTTATCCAGCTTCCTAGAAGTAAAATATATGGCTTGGGTCGTTCTGGTTTTTGTTCTGGGAATAACTGCATTTATCTACCCAAGAATCCCTTCAGAACTTGCCCCTTTAGAAGATAGAAGTTGGATGCGCTTGATCGTTACGGCTCCTGAAGGTGCTTCCTTTGAATATACCGATGCCATCATTTATGATATCATTGATTTTGTAACAGATTCTATTCCTGAGAAAAGAGCTTTGCTCACCGTTACAGCACCCGGATTTACAGGGTCTGGAGCCGTTAATACTGGCTTTGTTCGAATTGCCCTCACCCCACCCGAAACCCGAAAAAGGT
>JBEIHC010000132.1:0-7385 GCA_040381555.1 Bacteroidia bacterium | reverse complement strand
GCAATATAATTTAATTTTGCATTATTTATGCAATAGTTTATTTTTACTTGAATGTCAAGATCAGCTGGCCTATCTAATAGCTGATTGTAATTGGCTTTGGTAGATTTTCTCAGAAGTTGCGTATGTATGATTTTGCAACTTTAGAGAGGCTACAATCTTTGTAGGTTCGCTCATTGTCTAGTATTCAAACCAAAACCAACATCCCTTCATCGAAATTGAGTTTAATGCTAATCGTATCCATTGTCCTTTTTTGCTAGCTTCTTAATAATCTACAGATGGGAGTCAACGGCAGCCATTTTACAGTAAGGAATAGCGAAGCGAATCTCTCTTGGGGGAAATTCTAGCTCAATTGCGATTTGGCTGGCTACCAAATAAAATAAGCTAAAGGAAGTTATACGGAAGGTTTAGGGTAAACGGAGGTTTAGGGTAAACCTTGCAAATTTAGGAAGTCCTATCTTGGTTTAGATTCGCGTTATTAATACCGGAGCTTATTGTTTCAGTATAGTGTATAATTTGATAGTTGGAATTTCGAACAATTCGAACGGTGTTGGATTAACTTTCAGTATTTCAGTTAGTTTTGTTGAAATGATAAAACTTTTATGTACTTTTGTATCGAAATTGCAACTTAAGGTTTGCCATTTGAACCTGGTTCAGCAATGCCCGGGGTTTCTTCGGAAACGGTCTCTGCATAAATTATTCAAGATGCAGAAGTACATAGGCAGCGCTCAGAAACAAGTTCGTTCGGTAGCGTAGCTGCAGTATGTATTATTAACTTATTTAAACATTGGAAAATTTCCATTCATGGGATTTGAATGAATCCTTGGTGCGGGCTTTAGATGAAGCCGGCTATGAGAATCCAACGCCTGTGCAGGCTCAAGTGATTCCTTACTTGAATTCTTGTCAATCAGATTTAATTGCACTGGCTCAAACTGGTACAGGAAAAACAGCAGCTTTCGGTATTCCTTTATTGCAAAGGATTCAACCGGGCTCTAAAAATCCAACAGCATTGATTTTATGTCCTACTCGTGAGCTTTGCTTGCAGATTACTCGTGAGCTGGAAAAATTCTCTCGCTATATGGATCGTATCAGTATTACCCCTGTATATGGTGGTGCTGCTTATGAAAAACAAGAAATGGCTTTTCGTAGAGGAACAGACATAATCGTTGCTACCCCAGGTCGTTTGATGGATCACCTCAGCAAAGGCAAGATTCCAACAGACCAGATTCAGACTTTGGTACTCGATGAGGCTGATGAAATGCTGAATATGGGTTTCAGAGAAGAACTCGAGAAAATCCTAAAATACCTCCCCGAAGAAAAAGAAGTTTGGTTGTTCTCCGCAACACTTCCAGAAGAGATTCGTCAAATGACCAAGCGGTACATGGAGAATCCTTTTGAAGTAACTATCGGAAGAGTAAATCAATCAGCTGATAAAGTGAAGCACCAAGTTTGGTGGTGCCGTCAGGATGAAAAGCCTTTGTTGCTAGAGCGTCTTATTGATTCCGTTCCCGATTTATATGGTATCGTATTTACCCGTACCCGTAAAGACGCGCAAGAGTTGGCCGAAAAATTATTGAGAGATGGTTATACTGCTGATGCGCTGCATGGCGAATTAAGTCAGGCACAAAGAGACCGGGTGATGACCCGATTTAGAAATCGTGACATTCGGTTGTTGGTTGCTACCGATGTTGCTGCACGGGGTATTGATATTAACGACCTGACGCATGTGGTGCATTATACATTGCCAGATGATCCAGAAGTTTATATTCACCGGTCTGGTCGTACTGCTCGTGCTGGTAAAGAAGGAATTTCTTTGGTACTGGCTTCCAGAAGTCGCTCAGACTTATTGAAGAGAGCGGAGAAAATGGTTGGAAAAGTCTTTGATGTAAGCGAACCCCCAACTCAGGAAGATGTATTAAGTCTGCGAATGGCTAATTTCTTCAATACCTTGAAGGCAATGCCTTTGGATGAATCCGTTTGGAGACCTTTATATCCTCAGATTCATGAATTGATTCAAGATGTTGAGCCGGAAGAAATTCTACTTCGTTTTATGCAATTGCATTTCGGGAAATGGGTGGGTAAAGAAGCTACAGCCAGAGCTCAAAGCCGCAGTCGTGAAGGCGATACTTATAATAGCAGAGAAAGAGGAGGCCGTGGAGGCAGAGACAATGATCGGGGTGGTTCAAGAGACCGCGACCGCAGAGGCTCTTCTTCCAGAGGTAATGATGACCGCAGATCTTCTTCCCGTGGAAGTAGTGATAGCAGCTACGGTAGAAGAGAGCGCGATGCTCGTCCGGCTTATGAATCCCGTGGCGATTCGCGCAACGAATCTCGGGGTGATTCTCGCTACGAATCTCGGGGTGGGGTAGATCGCAGTAGTTTTGATACAGTTAAAATCGGCTTGAACCTTGGTATTGAGGATGGATTAGGAAAAAGACAAGTTGCAAAACTCGTTGCCCTAGCCACCGGATTGCCCGAAAGAAGCATCACTGATGTTAGAATGCATGGTTCCAGAACAGAGTTTAAAGTACCTGGTTCTGCCCGTAAAAATATCGGTAGTTTAGAAAGAATGGAATACCCCGACAAAAAGTTAGAAGTTACGGTATTGTAGTTATTTAGTCATTTGAAGTTAATTCCTTGAAAAAGGGCACATGCAATTGTGCCCTTTTTTATTGGGTGCAGCACCCAAGTGGGATTTTATCCGGGATTTTTGGCGCTCATCCGGTATTTTCCCTGATTGGTCAGAATTATTTTTTCGGAGATTAAAATTTCGCACATATTTGAATCATGAAACTCATGGTCAATTTGAATGCACTTCTAATTTTAACGGCTCTCATTTTTTTAGGTACTACTTCTTTGAGCGCACAAACCCTCACCCAAACCATTCGAGGGAAAGTTATTGATAAACAATCGAAATCCTCTTTGCCAGGAGCCAGTGTTCAGGTGTTGGATGTGTCTCCTGCACTAGGTGCAATAGCCGATGAGGAAGGGAATTTTAGGCTGTCTCAGGTACCGGTAGGTAGAAGAACGATAAAAGTTCGATATGTTGGCTATGGGGAACAGCTTATTTCTGATTTGGTAGTGGGGTCTGCAAAGGAAATTATTCTGACAGTCGAATTGGAAGAACAGGTTGTGCAAACGGAAGAAGTAGTGATTTCTGCAGATTCAGAAAAGGATAAAACAAACAATGAATTGGCCTTTATCTCTGCTAGAACCTTTAATATCGATGAAACAAGACGATATGCAGGAAATCGAAATGATCCAGCGAGAATGGCTGCAAATTTTGCCGGAGTGAGTGGGGCAGATGATGCGCGTAATGATATTATTATTCGGGGAAATTCTCCCATTGGATTGTTATGGAGATTAGAGGGTGTCGCAATCCCGAATCCCAATCATTTCTCTGGATTGGGAACCACAGGCGGACCGGTTTCGATTTTAAATAATAATTTACTCGCAACTTCTGATTTTTTTACTTCCGCTTTTCCTGCTGAATATGGAAATGCTACTTCCGGAGTCTTTGATTTAAAAATGCGTCCAGGAAATAATGAAAAACATGAATTTACCGGACAGGTTGGATTTAATGGGTTTGAAGCCATGGCTGAAGGACCAATTAGCAAAAAAAATGGATCTTCCTATTTAGCTTCCTACCGCTATTCTACCCTAGAGGTTTTTCAGGCTGTTGGTATATCTTTTGGTACTGCTGCTTTACCACGATATCAGGATTTTTCCTTTAAATTAAATTTCCCCAATACTAAGTTCGGAAGCTTCTCTATGTTTGGGGTAGGGGGGGTAAGCAGAATTGAAATTCTAGACAAAGACCAATCTACAGAAGATATTTTTGGAGGAAATGGATTGGATATTTATTTTGGCTCCAGAATGGGAACCGTGGGCTTGAATCATATTTATTTCTTTGGTAAGAAAACCTATTCTCATCTGACACTTGCTGTTTCTCGGGAAGATAATTTAAGTGATATTGATACAACGGATATTGCTCTTCCAAAGGCTGATCGCATTGCTGCACCCTGGTTAAGAGATAAAACTGTGCAATACAGATATACAGCATCTGGTTTTGTGAATCATAAGTTTAGTGCCCGTAGTACCTGGAAGTCTGGATTTATTGCAGATTTGTTTGATATAGATATGCAAAGTCGAATTCAGGATTTAGGTATCTGGAGAATTCGTAGAAATTTCGAAGGAAATGCCTCAATGCTGCAATTATATTCCCAATTTATGTATCGCTTTACAGAAAAAATCTCTGCAACAGCCGGATTACATTATCAGCAATTATTTTTAAATAATACAGCAGGAATTGGACCTCGAATGGGGCTCTCCTGGAAAATACATACTCGACACCAACTCAACGCCGGATACGGACTGCACTATCAAAATCAACCAATGGCATTGTATTTTTTTCAAACGAGATTGCCCGATTTTACTCAAGTTCAGACCAATCGTAATCTGGATTTAACCCGCAGTCAACATGTAGTATTGGGATACGATTTGCGTATTGGTAAAAATATACGATTTAAATGGGAGAATTATGTGCAGCAATTAGATCGAGTGCCAGTGGAACAGCGACTCACAGGATTCTCTAGCTTGAATTTTGGGGCTGATTTTGTATTGCCGGATGTAGACAGTTTAATCAATGCCGGAACCGGGATGAATTATGGTACAGAATTTACTATCGAAAAATTCTTTAGTAATCAGTATTATTTCTTAACAACCATTTCACTTTTTCAATCTAATTATAAAGGAAGTGATGGAGTCGAGAGAAATACAGCATTTAACAATCAACGAGTGGTAAATGCTTTGGCCGGGAAGGAATTTAAAATGGGTAAAAAAGGTAATAGTGTGATTACGACAGATATTAAATTTACCTGGGCCGGTGGCAGGCGATTTACTCCAATAGATACGGTAGCTTCTCGAATAGCTGGAGAAACAAAACTTGATTTCTCTCAGGAATGGGAGGGTCAATTTCCAGATTATTTTAGATTAGATTTTAAAGTGGGCTATCGAATTAATAGACCCAAAACCTCGCAGCATTTCTTTATTGATATTCAAAATGTGACCAATCGAAAAAATTATTTTAATCAGTCCTATGATAATTTAAAGAATGAAGTCATCCCAGTGTATCAGTTGGGTTTATTTCCGGTATTTAATTACAGGATTGAGTTTTAGTGGCAGGTGATATTATTGAATACTGTAGAATTCTAGTCCAGTTAATTAAAATGTTTATGGTACCTGATATAAATTTTATGGGTTCAGTTGTGGAGATCGGTTCAATTCTGTCGAGTTATTATTTACTCAATAATTGGAATGCCTTCATTTCTGGGGATACTTTCAGAAATGTATTATTGTTTTTCATGTTCTTTGTGGAAGTGTTGCATTGGTGAATTGAATCCACCTTTTTTATGAGTGAGGATATAACAACCTTGTGTGTTTCCAATGATGGTCAGCAGTACATGATGGATGTTACCCTAGATGCTTTGTCCGCGCAGGTGAATCCTGATATGTATTTCCGGGTTAATCGAAAATATTTAATTACCCGGGGCAGTTTAGAGGATATTCGTTTGCATTTAAATGGAAAACTGAAGTTGACATTGAAGTCTTGCAAGGATAGCGATATCTATGTTAGCCGTGATCGGGCGTCGGAGTTTCGAAAATGGCTCGGTGCTTGACTAAGGTGCTGCACCCAAGTGCCAGTCGAGCAGGGGGAATTGATACGCGTTTTTGTATTCAAAATGCCACCATTCCGCAGCATTTACTGTGAATCCATATTGCTGCATCTTGTTTATTAATAGGTCTCTATTTTGTCTGGAACGGACGCTTCCTCCTAAATATTTGGGAACGGATTGAATTCCAAATGCATCAAAATCACTAGGCATTTCCAATTCTTTTCCTTGTAAATCTACTAGGGTGATGTCAACTGCGCAGCCTCGGTTATGAACTGAACCGCGTTCCGGATTCGCTACATATTTTTTCTTGGGGCTTTTGGCATAGAGTAGTACTGTTACAGAGTGGGGTCTGTAGGCATCCCATATTTTTAGTTGAACTCCATATTTCAATAATTCCCAATTTACCTGACGGAGCGCTCTAGCTGTAGAGCGTTCAAGCCAGAGCCCAGGATTTTGTGGGTATAGTTTTTCCTGCAGGAAATTATTGGAAGTGGCATATCGAATCTCTCGATGAAATTCTGGTGAATAGAATATGCTATCCATATTTACTAGATAGTCGGGTTTGCTTGTAGGAATTATTTTTCTCGATTGACCACAGAATTGTAGCCCAATTAAGATCAGGATAAAAGGAATAGCCTTGCTCAGGCGCACAGCATCAATCTAGTTTCAATACCGCCATAAAAGCTGATTGGGGGACTTCCACATTTCCTACCTGACGCATTCTTTTCTTTCCTTTTTTCTGCTTTTCTAATAATTTTCTTTTGCGGCTAATATCGCCCCCATAACATTTAGCCGTAACATCTTTACGCAAGGCTTTTACTGTTTCGCGTGCAATGATTTTTGCTCCAATACCTGCTTGAATTGCGATATCAAACTGTTGCCGAGGAATTAATTCTTTTAATTTAACGCAGAGTTTGCGTCCCCATTCTTCCGCTTTGCCTCTATGTATAATAGCACTTAATGCATCTACTGGTTCTCCATTAAGCATGATGTCCATTTTGACTAATGAGGATTCTCTGAAGCCAATTATTTCATAATCAAATGACGCGTATCCTTTGGATACGGTTTTCAATTTGTCGAAAAAATCAAATACAACTTCAGCTAAGGGTAATTCAAAAATAAGTTCAACTCGATCTGTTGTAAGATAATTCTGGTTTTTAAAAATACCTCGTTTATCCATACAGAGTTTGATGATATTTCCTATGTAGTCTGATTTTGAAATTATTTGAGCCTTTATAAACGGCTCTTCCAAATAGGCAGTTTTGGTAGGATCTGGAAGGTCGGAAGGGTTATTTACTTCAAGGACTTCTCCATTCGTCATGGTTGCGATGAATTCCACATTGGGAACAGTAGTAATTACTGTCATGTTGAATTCACGCTCTAATCTTTCCTGAATAATCTCCATGTGAAGCATACCCAGGAAGCCTGTTCTGAATCCAAAGCCTAAAGCCAAAGAGGTTTCCGGTTCAAATACTAACGAAGCATCATTTAACTTTAATTTTTCTAATGAATATCTTAAGTCCTCAAATTCTTCTGTATCCACAGGGTAAATACCGGCAAATACCATCGGTTTGACTTCTTTAAATCCTTGTACTGCCTCTTTCGCCGGATTATCAAAGGAGGTAATTGTGTCTCCTACTTTGATTTCTCTTACTTCTTTAATTCCTGAAATAATGTATCCTACATCTCCGGCTTTTATAATGTCGCGCGGTT
>JBEIHC010000131.1:0-7409 GCA_040381555.1 Bacteroidia bacterium | reverse complement strand
TATACCATGACCAGCAATTCAGGAGAAATCTGGACAATTTTCCTGGCACCTTTAGCAGGACTTCCCATTCCACTATTGCCTATTCATATTCTTTGGATTAATTTGGTGACAGACGGTTTACCGGGACTCGCATTGGCAAATGAGCCGGCAGAAAAAGGCATCATGAATCTACCGCCCAGAAAAACCAAAGAGAATATATTTGCACATGGATTGGGATGGCATATTCTCTGGGTAGGCTTATTAATGGGAGCAGTATGCATCATTATTCAGGCATGGGCCATTTATAATAAGGATCCAAAATGGCAGACCTATGTATTTACCATACTTTGCTTTAGCCAAATGGGCCATGTATTCGCCATTCGGAGCCGACATTCCTACTTATTTCAAATGGGATTATTCAGTAATAGAGCACTTATAGGTTCAATAATCTTGACATTTGTGTTACAACTTGGCTTAATTTATATCCCCTTTCTACAAGAATTATTTTCGACTCAAGCACTTACAATAAAAGAGTTAGGCATGTGCATAATGGCTTCATTGGTTGTGTTTCATGGAGTTGAGTTGGAAAAGTGGGTAAGGAAAAATTTCATTAATTAGGGCTTCTTGGTTTACCCTAAACCGAGGTTTACCCTAAACCTAAGTTAGATATTCTAGAGATTTTTTAATTTGGCTTCCAAATTAAAGGACATATACTCAAAACTACTCTCGAATCAATTTCCCTACTTTATTCCCGACCTTCAACAGATAAACGCCATTAGGAAATTCTCCCAAATCAATTTCCTCCTTGTTTCCGCGGAGAATAATTTTACCACTTAAGTCGCTTACCTCCCAAGGCAAGTCATTTCCTGATATAAAAAACTTTTGCTTAGAGGGATTAGGATAAATGGTCAAGATTTCTTGAGAAGTATCTTCCCACCTATTTATTCCATTACACTCTGCTCCTGTAATTAACTGACGGGTACAAAAATATTGCAATAAAGTAGGCGTATGAATCCCGCCATATAAGGCAGTATCTGCAATGATAATATTCCGGGCGGCTTGAGGTAGAGTTAAATTTCCAACATTTAAATAGAGTGCTTGCAATTGAAGGCGATCGGTTAGGGTTGCTCCGAGGGCTTGCCGAATTTCCATCATTACCGTAACCCAAAGGGAGCCAAAATTATAAATATTAGAACTGCTTATCGGATAAATCAGATTTTGATCAGCCATTCTACCTGCCCAAAATTCATTATGCCCATCCCAGGTATATAATTCATTCCATTTAAATTGATATAAATCTTTAGAATACGAGGCTGCGATATAATCACAAATCCCTTCATCAAGTCCTCTTCTTTCAGTACCAAAATTAGTTCCGGGAGCAGCTGCATCGGATAATGCATGCCCATACTCATGTACAATAACATCGGCATCTTCCGCATCATCTACCCCACCTTCTCCGAATGAGATATAGCCATCAAAAGGATTAGAACCCGGAGAGAAATAAGAATTATCCGCTCCATTCATCCCATGAGGATCGACCCAAAAAGGGAAATTACATAAATTCGTGTATCCTAAAGATTGAATATAATGCTGATACTGCTGCAAATGATAATAAACTGTTACATCTTCGAATCCTTGTTGAGCACGAGTAAAATAAAAATTAGGATGATCCTGCCGAACGGGTAAATCATAAGGCAATTCAATATCTTTTAATTCAATATAGTCACCCTTCAAATAGAAGGTATCATTGACCAAAGTTATCCTTAAGGAAACAGTGTCTCTCATGGCATTTAATTCCGGTACATCGCCATCATTTTGGTCGGTATAATTTCCTCCATAAGAAACTCCGGCTTTAGTTAAGGGATCTGGATTAAAAACCGTAGCGCGCACAGTTGTATCCTGAGTGGCAAAAGCTAAACGAGATTCATCTGATAGCACGATTGGACTTAGCGCATGCACCACAATCTCGCGATTCGCCGTTTGGGAACCAGGACAGGTGATAAATTGAATGGCAGGCAAAAGCGAATCTCCTAAAGGAAACCAAACGGGTTTCTGAGAACAGATACCAGTAGAATAATTTTGCTGGATTAAATATCGATGAACAAACTCCTGATTTACCTTACTGTCTGATAGAGGAAAGGAATAAACCAGAGCGGATTTTTTGCAATAGTTGTTTTGTTGAAAGGATTCTCCCAATGAATGAATGAATACCCATGCTTGGGCTCTCCAAATCGGGATATTTTGATACGATTGAGTGAGTTTAACAATCTTACCGCCTGGGCTTTCCAGAATCGAAACAGTATCCCATTGAAGTATCTGATAAGTGTAAGATTGTGTTTGTCCAAAAGTTGGAAAGGTGAATTTCAAAAATAGGAAGCAGAAAAAAAGAGATTTATACAGGATTGATTTCATTCTGCTGAGTATTTTTTTAATTTCTGTTCCTATTTTCGGCATTCTAAAGCGAGGGCATTCGTAAATCGACCTTCATCTTCAACGAAAGAAAAAGCCTTTTCGGTACTATCTCCAAAGCTACAGGGACGAACAATCTCAAAGCCGGCATCCATTAATTCTTTAGTCAGGGATTTACGATCCCACATCCAAAGATGGAGGGAGTTTCCAAAATAAGAGGCTGCCATTCCTTTAATTCCTTTATGCCGATTAGTAAGGCCTAATAAGGTGGCGGGTCCCATAAACTCCAAGCTGGCCTCGTCATTGCCAGCATCTAGGGATTTCAGATATTCCCGGGCGGCAAACTCTAGGTCAGGCAAAATACAACGAAATATCCCCCCTTTTTTGAGCACCTTGAATGAATGACGCAACGCGATTCTAAAATCCTCCAAAGCCAAATGCTCCAGTACATGCGAACAATACAGCGCATCGGCCGAATTGTCCGCAATGGGTAAGCCTGCCACTATATCCCCATACAATACATTATCCGGAAATTGCACATTCAATTGGCTTTTGAGTAGCGTATTCAGTATGGGCGTTTTTTGGATGCGTAATGTAGGAGAGGCATCAAAGTTTACCCATTCTTTTGGTGCAGACAATCCACAACCATATTGCACAAATAGTTTTTCCATGTTTATTTATTTATCTGACGCTAGATAGAGGGAAGCAATACGCTCAACCGAGGCCCTGATTTATAACACAAATATACCGGGTATTTCCCTAAATGAGCGGGTAAACCATAATTCCTTGAATCAGTGCTCAGTGTTTTCCAGAAATCACCTGGATTAAATTGCTATTTTGAGCAAGAATCTGAAAACAATCTGCCTGAAATTTCACCGGAATAGATAGAGAATACCTGCAAGAATCTTGAAAATCCTTGTTTAAAATTTCAGCTTGAAATTGATGGATAATTTTTTCTATCAGGGGCATAGTAGGGTAAGAAAAATGGAGCTGGATTTCAAATTGGGGCACCTCTTGCTTTTTGCCGGCGTCCATCAAAGCAAGTCTAGCAGATTCAGAGTAGGCTTCGATTAAGCCTGGCACCCCCAATTTACTACCTCCATAATACCGAACAACGGCAACCAATGTCCATACTAAACCAGAAGAACGAATAGAATTAAGGATAGGAGTTCCGGCAGAATGGGCAGGTTCCCCAGCATCTGCAGCCATTTGAACCGTTCCTGAATCGCCCAAAACCCAAGCGTAGCAAACATGTGTGGCATCCGGATAAGTCGTTCTAATTTCCCGCAACTTCTCTTTTGCGTCATCCGTGCTGCTTACCCTATAGGCAATACCGATAAATTTAGAATTTCGGGATTTGAGTAATGATTGCCCAGTTTTCTCTGGTACCCAAAATGAATGATCCGTACTACTCATTCTGTGCAAGGATATTTCAGACGATTTGAATATTCCTGCTTTTGCTTGGATGTTTGAGCTTTTTTCAATGCCTCCCGATAATACGGTATAGCAGCTTCACAACCCGATAAACCTTCTAGACACTTACCTATCTGAAAGTATAAATCCGCAACCAACATAGGGTCTTTCTCTGCACATTGATTCATTAGGCCTTCACATTTTCGAAAATAGACCAAAGCATAGGCAGGATTTTTCTGATCCTGATATGACCTGCCTAAATAATACCAGGGTTCAATCATGACCTGACTGGTATAAAGAGAATGAATTTGGTCAACGCGGGACTTGAGCTTCTCCAGAGCAGCCAAATGTAGCTTTTCCATTCCCAGAAAAATGGTCCGAGCGGAAGAAAAATCTCCATTTAGGTAATAGAGTTTACCCATATAGGACCGATAAACTGTGTTGTTGGGATAATTTCGGCTTAAGAATTTAGCCATTTCCAGAGCCTTAGGAAAATCAGGTTCATCATCGGTTAAAATTCGCATGAGAAAAAACCGAGCTTCATTACGACTCAGATTTTTTTCGACGCAGGCTTTCTCCAATAATTTTATGCCATTGAGTTTATTGCCTTCAGGGAAAAAGACCATTAAAGGTTTCGTTACAGGATGTTTCTCTGGATAATATACTGCGAAGTAATCGTATAGGCCAAGGGCAAAGTGGAATTCATGCGTTTTCTCCAAATACTTGCGCCCTTCCAATAAAAACGGCAAGGCTTTCCTTGCAGTATTGGCAGCCGTCATCCACTCTTCTCTCATCCCATAATAGCGCGCTTTAAATGCAAGCGTATTAAAAGAGGAAAAAGCATATTCCATTCTATGTTCTGGTTTCTTAGCTAATAACTCTACCTTTTTTAAGGCTGAATCTATTTCTGCTAAGAATACCCGATCATAGCCTAAAAAATCTCTGGAAATAGACAACTTCCACCAAGTGTTAAGAGCCGTTAAAAAATGAGGAGCTGCTTCACGAGGATATTCCTTCTTGAGAGCATTGAAAATTTCCTGAGCCTTGGAAAATTCCATATTGTAGAGGAAGTCCATTCCCCTCAGTGCTTTCTTTTGGAAAATAGAATCTTGAAAGACTTGAGCCTGTGCAGGGGAAAAGGAAAAAAGCCCCCAGAAAATCAAGCAAAAGATTACTCTAATGCTAGAATACATGGGGTTAACGATTGGCGTATTGTTTTTCGTAGTATTTCTGATATTCTCCAGATGTAACGCGATTAACCCATTCCGGGTTTTGCAAATACCATTCTACAGTGGCTTCGAGTCCTTGCTCAAAGGTAACGGATGGTCTCCAACCAAAGTCTTTCTCCAATTTAGAGGCATCTATCGCATAGCGTAAATCATGCCCCGGACGATCTGTTACATAGGAAAGTAATCGCTGCGATTCTCCTTCAGATCTCCCCAACTTCCGGTCCATAATACGGATTAACAAATGAATTAAATCAATATTTTTCCATTCATTCCACCCCCCAATATTATAGGTACTACCATTGGCAGCCTGATGAAACAACAAATCGATCGCTTTACAATGATCTTCTACCCACAACCAATCCCGGATGTTTTCCCCTTTTCCATAAACGGGCAAGGGTTTGTTGGTCATGATATTGTGAATGAATAAGGGAAGTAATTTCTCAGGAAACTGAAAGCTCCCATAATTATTGGAACAATTGCTGATCACCACTGGAAGTCCATAGGTATGCCCATAAGCTCGCACGAAATGATCGGAACCTGCTTTTGAAGCAGAATAAGGACTTCTTGGATCATAAGAAGTGGATTCAGTAAAGAACCCTTCATTTCCTAAAGAACCATAAACCTCATCAGTAGAAACATGATAAAATCGTTTATTAGTTAAATCCTTCCAGAAATGTCGGGCAATGTTGAGTAAAGTCACCGTTCCTAAAACATTGGTGTGTACGAAAGCAAGTGGATCTGAAATGCTTCTATCCACATGGCTTTCTGCAGCCAGGTGAATGACATCGGTGATTTTATGTTCTTCAAAAATTCGGGTAATGGCTTTCTCATCACAAATATCCGCTTTCACAAAAGAGTAGTTGGGCTGCTGCTCTATATCGCGAAGATTTTCGAGATTACCTGCATAAGTCAATTTATCCAGATTGATGATTCGGTACTCAGGATATTTGAGCACCATCAGTCGTACCAAATGCGAACCAATGAAACCGGCACCTCCGGTAATGAGAATATTTTTCATAAATTAATTATCCTTCAAAATTAGGGTTCTTTTCAATAAAGGCAATTCAACAATTATAATGTCTTGCTTCAACAAACTTAAGATTAAGGAGCGCTCTCCTACTTTCGAGTATAATAGAATACTTTATCCTCCTGAAATTCTGTAATTTGAGTAGGCTCGGGCAAGGAGGAAATATCGGGAGCCAAAACAGGCTGAGATATTTTAGGAAGATCAGATTGAGACTGGATTCGGTATATTTCATTCCAAGACTGTTGTTGGATGAACCAATTGAGGATGAACCCTCCCCCCTCAACCAGAACGGCGTTGAGTGCATGCTCTTGATAAATCCATTGAAGCAATTTCCGAGGATCTTGAAAGCAACTTGCCGGAAGGTTTTTAAGGGTTAGGTGCAGCATTTTCCCCGGAAGTTTGAAAAAAGGATGCGAGGGAGGGATTATTTCTTGTGGATCCAGGACGATTTTAACTGGATTATTTCCAGAAACCAATCGGCTATTCAGTTGAGGAGAATCAGTTAGGATGGTGTTGGCACCGACCAAAATTGCGGGTAATTCAGATCGTAACTTATGTGCGATTACGGAAGATGGAAGATGGCTAATTTGTATCCTATCATGAGTATCTCCTATATACCTTTCTTGATTTTCAGCCCATTTCAAAATTGCCCAAGCAGATTGGGTAGAATGTGCCCAGGAGAATAAGCGAATGAGATACTGAAAAGGAAGGGGGTCGGGTGCTAGTAAAACTTCAACACCAGCTTCTTTAAGTCGAAGAATACCAGATCCATTCACTTGGGGATTTGGGTCTTGGCAACCGATAACCACCCTGGGTATTTGAGATTGAATAATTAATTCGGTACAAGGAGGCGTTTTTCCAAAATGGTTGCAGGGCTCGAGCGTAACATATAAAGTTGATTCTCTGAGCAAGTAACTATCCTCTACTGATGAAATAGCCATAGGTTCCGCATGGGGAAATCCGGCTTTTGCGTGAAAACCTTCCCCAATTATTTTTTCATTAGCAACCAAAACAGCCCCTACTAGAGGATTCGGGGAGGTTTGATTACCTGCCAACTGAGCTAATTGAAGAGCTCTTAATAGAAAAAGTGCGTCAGAATCAGAGAACATAATGTTGGACTAGGGTGCAGCACCGGATTAAAATCGGGTGCAGCACCCTACTAAATTTACTTGGTGTTCAGTAAGACATGCGCTCGTTCAAAAGTGAGGGTATCTTCCCAGATTTACGATTTGGAGTAGTTATCGATTAACCATTTTTCCAATTCAGAAGCAGAATCAATATTCTCTGGTAATTTTTCATAAGAAAGTACTTTTAGCTCAATATTTCCTGATTCATTAAATTCATACCCTAGG
>JBEIHC010000130.1:0-7413 GCA_040381555.1 Bacteroidia bacterium | reverse complement strand
AACTGCCTGGATTAACTGCGATGACCCTTTTGTAAATGAAATGAATGCTTCGGGGATAACCACAATTCAATATGGTAAAAATCAATTGTTTACAGGAAGAACAAACGCTATTCGCCTTACAGGTATGGATATTTCCTTGTATTCATCAGATGGTAATTCAGAAATGAAGGTCACCACCCATTTAGCAGGCAGGCACAACCTGCAAAATATTGTAGGAGCTTGGACAATAGGCCACAGTTTTGATATTTCTCCGGAGAAAATTGCTCACGCGATTGCCAACTATCAGCCAGCAAACAATCGGAGTCAGGTAATTGAATTGTCAGGAAAGCAAGTTTTATTAGATGCCTACAATGCCAATCCCAGTTCTGTAGAAGCAGGACTAAATTTCTTTTATAGTGTTTCCGGAAATCAAAAAGCCGTTATTCTGGGAGATATGTTTGAGTTGGGCGAATTTGCTGAATCTGAGCACAAAAGAATATTGGAAATGGCATTGGAGCAAAATGAAATTAAACTCATTGCCTGCGGAAAATACTTTCATCAAGCCGGAGGGATTTTAGCTCATCGAAATTTGCGGACTTTTGAATCTTTTGAAACTTTGGAAAAATCTAAAGAGGAAATGATAGAATTTTTCAAAGACCGGAATCAGATTTTTATAAAAGGCTCTCGTGGAATGGCGATGGAGCGTATTGTGGCGTGGATGGATGGTAGTGGTTAGTGGTTAGTTATTAGTGGTTAGTTGTTAAGGGGATTGCTTTTTTAAAATTAGTGGATTCGTTTACCGGAATCGATACATGAGTGAGGCTTCTCCGGTTAAATTGGCTCGGGTAAAATTTTGATAGGCAGCAAGTCCGGCTTGCAGAGAAAAGCCAAATTGAGCAGGCTTTCCTTCGTTCTCGAAAAACTCATACCCAAAGCCAAACCCATTATTAAAGTACCTGTTTCCTTCGGTTTTTGCTGGAATAGTAGTGCCTGGAACCCCCACTCCATTTGTATAATTATATTCGATACTGGCCTGAGTATAATTCACTAAACTCACAAAATGATTTCCCTGATATAAAAAGAAGCGATTCATATTATTCGCTTTAAGGGCTAACATATAACTGAATCCCACACTATAGAACTCAAAATCTCCTGTGTTAATTGGGGCAAAAGCCAATTGTGCTCCCCATTTGCCGTGCCAAACCCGATAAGACAAGCCCACACCGGTGGTAAATCCTCCGGCAATGCCAATGTCATGGGTGAATTTTTTGGAAATAGAATCTTGTGCAGTTGCCTCCAGAGATTGACCACTTGTATGCAATGGGAATAGACCAATAAGCAATAGAGGAATTAGAATGTTTGGGGTCAAGGTGTTCAGCCCAAAATAATTTAACCATTTAAAGTACTTCATATAGTTTTGTGTAGAAATGAATTGTAGAATAAAGGTAGAAATTTTATGGCTTGCTGCACGCCATAATCCTTATCTTTAACTTATGTTTACGCAGTTACAGGATTTATGGGCAGTGCCGGTTTGGGCTTCACTCCTCTTCCTATTTGCAGCTTGGTTACGCAATCGGTTTGAACTCTTTCAGGATACAGGCAAAGATTTTTTTATCGTCCTGCTGTTAAAAATGCTCTCCGGAATTGTATTAGGCCTTATCTATCAATTTTATTATGGATATGGAGATACGCTGAGGTATTTCTTTTCTGGTTCTGTTATTCGAGATTATTTACTCCAAGATCCTTATGCCGGAATGCTATTTCTTTTTGGGAATACAGATGAAGTCCCTGCAGATTTAAAAGAAGCTGCCTTGCTTATTCCCTATTGGAAACATCAGGCCTCAGCCCTATTGGTGGCAAGGATTTCAGCTGTCCTGTCCCTGCTTACGCTGAACTCTTATTATGCCAATAGTCTATTTTTTTCCTTCTTCTCCTTTACCGGTGTGTGGGCATTATATAGAACCCTTCAATTTTATCTGCCAGATCAAAATAAGTGGTTAAGGTGGGCGGTATTATATTTACCCTCTTTATTATTTTGGGGTTCGGGATTGTTTAAAGACCCTCTGACATTGGGATTCTGTGGATGGTGGGTTTGGGCGTTGCATGCTCTAATTCAAAGCCGTGGGAATTCCTTAATAGCTTGGGTAATCTTGGGGCTTGCGGCAAGCGGGTTGTTCTTTTTCAAGGTTTATATTCTACTAGTATGGATTCCGTTTGCCTTATTCTGGGTAATAATCGACCGGGCGGGTAGAATTTCCAATTCGAAAAAACGAAAGTTGTTTCTGATTAACAGCCTGATTATTGGCTTTGGCTTGAGCGGAGGATTACTCACAATCCTAACCGTTTTTTATCCTCAGTTTGCTTGGGACTTATTGATGGAAAGCATTGTTGCCAATAGAAATGAGCTCTTATTTACCGATAAGTATTATGGAGGGAGTGGAGGCAGTCGTTTTGATATTGGGGAATTTGATCCAACACTTTCGGGCATAGTAAGTAAGATTCCTCAGGCCTTGTTTGCTGCTCTTTTTAGACCCTCTTTGCTAGACGGAAAAAGCCTAATCATGATTCCCGCTATTCTGGAAAATACCCTGATTCTATTTTTTGTTATTCGGTGGATTATACGAACTCCCCTGAGTAAACTATTTTCTGGACTAAAAGGCAGACCAGCCCTTCAAGCATTTTTCCTGTTCTCCCTGCTGTTTTCCTGCTTTGTTGGTCTTTCCACTTCCAATTTTGGAACCTTGTTAAGGTATCGATTGCCTTCGCTTCCCTTTTTCTTGACAGCCTTGATTGCACTTAACCAATACGGGGTGAAGCGAGTGTTCGGTAAAACATCTCAGGCTATTTCCCGAGATTCTGCGTAAAAAAAGACTGAGCTTCTGGGGTGTTTAAAGTTTTCCATTCCTGAAAAGCCATTTTTAAAAAGGGTTCCTTGGCCCGATATTTTTTTGGAGCGTACACTTCTTTTAATCCTTCCACATCTTCTACATAAGGGTGCACCATTAACTCATGCCAGGCTGCATTGGGAGAGGAGGGAAGGATTTTGGGGTAATCTTCCAGCACAATAGAGTCTTTCCCCAAATCAAATACAGAGGACAGCGTCTGGCTTGCTGCAAGCCCTGAAGGGAGGGGATTAAGTTGCAGAAATAATTTTAACAGGAAATGTTTGGTAATAAATCCAGACCTCTGAATGAGCGGGTTTGGATAACGAACCTTAAGCCCTTTTGCCAGAGCATAGGATTGAAGACAGTCCGACACCACTGGTAACACATGAATATGCTGATGGGAATCGAGATAATTCGGAGAAATGCCAGCAGATTCCATTTTTTGAATTTGCTGTTGAAATTCATTCATAATCAGCTTTTTGGAAACCATTCCCATTAGAATCCGAAACAGCAATTTTTCTCTATTATAAAAATTACCTGCAGCATCTGTTAATCCGGGCAGAACCCCACTTAGGGCTTTTCCCTCAGTGAGATTAAAGTGAAGACCAATAGAAATTGCTGGGGTTTGTTGGAATAATTCTATTGCCTTATCCGTACCGGGCATGTTGCACAACAGACTGAGACGGTTGACAATACCATGACGAGCTAAGGAAATCATTCCTTCGGAAATTTTTTCCGTGATACCGAAATCATCGGCTGTGACAAGCAAGCCCGGGTGCATCGTGCAAAAGTACTCAAAGAATTAGGGAGTTTTCAACTTCAGTTGGGCGTCAACCCCGGTAGGGTGTCAACCCTAGTTAGGATGCTAGCGTCATTGTTGGTTAGACTCAAAATCTATTGTTTTCTGGGGAAGTTCTGAATAGTGATTGTTTGAAAGGTGATGGATTGGCATATTCAGTGTATTTTTGTCTGTACATGGCATATATAAGGCTCATACGCGTTTATCAATGGATTAAGAACACATTTGTGTTTTTGCCTCTGTTTTTTGCCGGGAAGATGTTGAGCGATCCGGAGGCATTAATAGCGTTAGGGGGTATATTCATTTGTTTCTCCTTAGTTGCTAGCAGTATTTATATTTTGAATGATTATATGGACCGCGAATCGGATCGGCAACATCCGGAAAAATCACTGCGTCCATTAGCATCTGGGGAAGTTTCTCCTACTGAAGGCTTGATTTTATTCGCCCTTCTGATGAGTGTGGGAATGACGGGAGCCTGGTTATTAGATACCCATGCAGCAATAATTATAGGTATTTATTTTGTACTGAATGTATTGTACTCCATCAAACTCAAACATGTGCCCATTTTAGATATTTCCATTATTGCAACCGGATTTTTGTTGCGCATTTTAGCCGGCGGATTTGTTGCAGATGTGGAGCTCTCTCGCTGGATTATTGTCATGACATTTTTATTGGCCTTGTTTATGGGTATTGCCAAAAGAAGGGAAGATGTATTGCTTTTTAATGCCTCTGGCAATAAAGCCCGTAAATCCATCGATGGATATAACCTCGATTTTATTAATATCTCATTAGGCTTAATGTCTGCTGTGATTATTGTTGCCTATTTAATGTACACCATGGCCGAAGATACCGGAGTAAGTAGTAAGCATCCGGATAGTTATCTGACCACAGTCTTTGTGATGTTGGGCATTCTACGCTATTTGCAAATAACGATGGTAGAGAATAAAAGTGGTTCGCCAACTAAGATTTTATTAAAAGACCGGTTTATTCAGTTTACCGTAATTGCTTGGATTGTTTCTTATTATATATTTATTTATAAAAGTTAATGATTCAGCGGCTGGCCAATTGGGGAAATTATCCAGTGATGGATTGTGAGGTACAGGATTTCACTGGGGAAGAGAATTGGCAGCCTAAAGATTCCGAACCTATCATAGCCCGGGGAATGGGTAGATCTTATGGAGACGCTTCTCTCGGAAAAAAGATATGCTCCATGACCCGGCACAACTGCATGCTGGAATTTCAGGAAGAGAGCGGAATCTTATGGGCAGAAAGTGGGGTTACCCTCTCTGAGATTCTAGAAACATTTGTGCCAAGAGGGTATTTTTTGCCTGTTACTCCTGGCACTCGCTTCGTGTCTTTAGGTGGAGCAGTAGCAGCCGATGTACATGGTAAAAACCACCATAGTGAAGGTTCGTTTTGTGATCATGTAGCTTACCTAGATTTACTCACAGAATCAGGAGGAATTATCCGTTGTTCTCCTACTGAAAATCCTGAATGGTTTAATCTAACCCGGGGCGGAATGGGATTGAGCGGTATTATACTCCGAGTGGCATTGAAACTTAAAAAAATTGAAACATCCTGGATACAGCAAACTAATATTAAGGTTCGTAATTTTGCTGAGCTCTGTGAGTTGTTTCAGCAACATCAATCTGCAACCTATTCGGTTGCTTGGGTAGATTGCTTGGCCCGAGGAAAATCAGCCGGGAGAGGAATATTAATGCTAGGAGAACATGTCAGCAAAAAGCAGGCAGAAGCAAAAGGCATTAAGAATCTATATACTCAAATCAAAAAATCCGGACCTAAAATCCCCTTCTTTTTTCCGGAGTTTATTTTGAACAGGTTGAGTATAAAAATTTTTAATTTATTATACTATCACAAACAATTGAGTAGGAAATCAGAATTTGTAACACCTTTTGAACCTTATTTTTATCCCTTGGATTCTATCCAACATTGGAATCGTATTTATGGAAAAAGGGGATTTATCCAATATCAATTTGTATTGCCTTTTGAAGGAGGGGCTGAGGCGATGCAGCAGATTTTAGAAACCATAGCTGAGCGGGGTTTTGCCTCCTTTCTAACCGTGTTAAAAGTATTAGGCGAACAGCAGGGTATATTGGCTTTCCCCATGAAAGGCTATACATTAGCTTTAGATTTTCCGGTGAGTGATCAATTGATTGACTTCTTGAAAGAGCTCGATGTATTGGTATTGGCAGCAAAGGGCAGAATTTATTTGGCCAAAGATTCCCGAATGTCCGTTCAGATGTTTCATCAATCCTATACAGAACCGGCGAAACAATTTCAGCAACAATTACAGCAACTGGCTCCGGAAAAACAGTTTCAATCTGCCCTATCACAAAGACTTCAAATTATTTAAAATGTATGGCTCATAATTCTATTCAAACTATTTTAGTGCTGGGGGCTGGGAGTGATATCGCTTTTGCCTGTGCCTCTTTATGGGCAAAGGGAGGAAATCGTATTCTGTTGGCTGGAAGAAATATAGATGCCTTAAGCCGAAAATCAGCTGATTTAACAGTTCGATTTCAAGTTGAGTCAAGTGCTCATTATTTTGATGCACGCGATTATGCTAGTCATGCGTCCTTCTATCAAAATCTCCCAGCGGTACCAGATGTGGTTTTGTGTGCTTTTGGCTATTTAGGAAATCAGGAAAATGCCTGTAAGGATTGGAATGAAGCCCTGACTATTTTGGAGAGCAATTATACTGGAGCCGTGTCAATTCTAAATATTGCGGCAAACGACATGGTTGCGCGCAAAAAAGGAGGCATTATTGGAATTAGCTCAGTAGCCGGTGATAGAGGGCGAATGTCGAATTATCACTATGGAAGTGCAAAGGCTGGTTTTACCGCCTATTTATCTGGCTTGAGGAATCGTCTGGCGCATGAGGGCATTCATGTGCTGACGGTAAAGCCTGGATTTGTTAGAACTCAAATGACAGAAGGATTGCCCTTGCCCGCTCCTCTTACTGCGGAACCTGAACAGGTTGCTCAATCCATTCTCTCCGCTTGGAAGAAAAAGAAAAATGTGCTCTATACGCTTTGGATGTGGAAGTGGATAATGCTGATTATTTGCACTATTCCAGAAGGGATTTTTAAAAAGCTTAAGCTCTAATGCCGACACTCGCCTTATTTGATTTTGATGGTACACTGACCAATCGGGACACCTTTCCTGCCTTTATTCAATTTGTGGTAGGAAAAAGAAAATACCGTTTGGGAATGCTCTTGCTTTCGCCCATTTTGACCTTCTATTTGTTGAAAATCCTACCTAACTATATAGCCAAAATGTTGGTTCTGAGATATTTTTTGGAAGGGTTATTTATCGAGTCCTTACAACAATCCGGAGAGGGGTTTTGTGCAAAGGAATTACCCCAATATCTCCGACCTGCCGGATTAGAAACGATTAACTGGCATAAAAAACAAGGACATCGGGTGATTGTCATTTCTGCTTCTGTAGAATGGTGGATCAAACCCTGGTGCGAAGCTAATGACTTGGAGCTAATTTGTACTCGAGTTAAGCAAGAAGAGGAGCGATTTACAGGGGAGTACGATACCCCCAATTGTTATGGTCCTGAAAAGGTACGCCGGCTAAAGAATCGCATTCCCAGACTGGATGCTTATACTGAAATCTATGCCTATGGCGACAGTAAAGGCGACCGGGAAATGCTGGCCCTGGCACATCATGCATTTTATAAACCCTGGCGCAACTAAGATGCATTTGGCTCAGATGCTAAACTTT
>JBEIHC010000129.1:0-7463 GCA_040381555.1 Bacteroidia bacterium | reverse complement strand
TACAGACTTGCCTTCTTCGAACTCCTTGAGAATCTGGGCAATCTGATTGGGACTGAACTTACTTTTTTTCATATTAACTGGTTAAAATTAGACTTTTTTGTCTATTTTAAAACAGTACTATTTTTGGGGGAGCAGACAACACCATATATGTAATATTTTCATTTTAGTTTGCCTTTTATCGATTCAAAAAAATCCCGACAGTACTTAATACCATCGGGATTTGATTTGTTTAGAAAGGAAGATCGTCTCCTACCGGCTGAGGCACCACTTCTGCTTCTTCAGTAGCAATTTCCTCTGGCTTCAGATTAAGAATATAGTCAGCAGCTCTCTGTGCACAGGAACTGGCATAGACTATAAACTTCCTGTCATTCTTTAGCTTCTCCAACCATCCCTGAATGTAGGCCACATTATTTTCAAATTGCTCATTCCCTATCCCAGCAAATGATTTCAGAAAACAAGTACCAATTTCAGCAGTAAGTTCTTCCACAGAATACCGATCCGATCCAAACTTAATCTGCTGCATTACTTCTTTCCTGGCCAATCTACTTGAATGACCTGTACTGTGAACCAATTCATGGAATAGAACTGCATAATATGCAGTCATTTCATTGAATTTGCTTGGTTTAGGCATATTCACATAATCTAGCAGTGGGTTGTAATATGCCTCGTTTTCTTTATGCCTCAATTCTGGTGGCTTGGGCATATTAGCAACGATTCTCTCACAGGTTGGAATTGGGTCTAATACTGGTTCAGGATAGGTAGGAATGAGATTGGATGGAATTCCATCACATTGACCTACATTAAACACATAATAGAACCTAAGGAATGGAACTTTCAGAATCTCGTGGGTATCTTCATCAGAAACTTCTACCCATTTCCAAAATACCACCAAGTGAGGCCTCTCCTTCTCTTTTGCATTTGCTCCTAGATCCGCAATCTGCTTTTTGCTCAGAAACAGATTGTGTTCATACCCTAGTGTTGAGAGAATGGGTTTACCCTAAACCGGGGTTTTACCTAACAAGGATTAGATGTTATTATTTTTTTGGGTTAGCATTCAACCTAATGCATACTTTTTATTACATCATATAATAATTCCTTGAATTTAAATAACAATTAGATGCTTGTAATTAAGCTATAGTGAGGTTTATACTTTCTGAGGAAGCCTTAATTATAGGTAATTATAAATTACTTTTTTTATTGCCGAACTCCATTTTCCCTCTCAAATGTGCTCTACCCCCTCCCTAACCCTCCCCGAAGGAGAGGGCACGCCACCCGCAAGCCACAGCTCCTGAGATTTTATCTTGTGTTTAATAGGCCGAATACGGAAATTCGTTTTAATTAAAACTCTGAATTTACCGACAATCAATGGCGTAGAGCCATTACTCCTTAAAGTAGAATCCAATAATTAGGTTTCAAGCCAGATACAATTCCTTTTAGAATTAAATCTTATTCTATTTTCCGCCAGGATAGAATCACATTTCCAGCATGAATAAAATACAAGCCCGGAGTCAATCCGGAAACTGAAATAGTAAGGAAATTTATTTCCTCAGATTTAGGCAAACTCAAGACCTTCTTTCCCTGAAGGTTATAAATGCCTATCTCTGTGCAGTTCTCTGTGGGTAAATTAGATAAGGAAATTTCCTCTTTTCCGGGATTAGGATATACCGTGGGAAGACCGGAAATTAAATCTGCAGAAGACTTTACGGTGTTAGTATCCAACACAATTATCTGACGACTGAAAGTATCGACATCACATTGGGAGCTAACGATAAGTTGAATGGTATAAGTGCCAGAATTTTGATAGGTATGGGATGGGGCAGGAAGAGTATCTGTATTACCATCTCCAAAAGCCCAGAGATAATTCACAGCGTTCACAGAACTATCACTCAATTGCACGGAATAATTAGTAACCGTCGTACCGAAGTTTGCCGCTACATCATACACATCCCGGTTCCAAAGGTCCAAGCTATCTAATACCACTTGAGAAGCAATGCCCCTAAGGAAAGCTGCTTGTGCCGGAGCCAATCCTCCATTCCAAGTCAATAAGGCAGGGTCCTTTTTAAATACCGTTGCATACATCACGCAAGCGGTCAGATAAGTTCCGGAGAAATTGGGATGACTTTCATCCGGATCATATAAATTCAGAGAAGGGTCCTGAATAATAGAGCGCTGCCAAGCCACCCCAGCAGGAGCAACAATAGCCCCATTATCATTGGCCATTTGAAGGTAGGAATCCCGAAGCCGTTGCTGCATACCAGCATAAGTGCAGACAGGAGGATAGACAGGACAATTCATGGCGTCCCCATTTTTACGCCCCCAAGTCATATAAAAAATAGTCTTCGTGCAAGAATCCGATAATGCAGCAATGCTGTCTAACTGCTGCGCATAAGGATAGACTTCTGTTGCAACTTGAGAAGGAGAGAAACTCGGCCTCTGACTTTGCTCCTGCAATACCACAAAATCCCAGGCTTGACCTAAGGCCGATTGAGAAGCAGGATTGGTCATATGTTGCAGAAAGGTGAAGCCACCAGGAGTAACAGAACTTGTCGATACATTCTCCCCTCCATTGGTACTCAAACTATCAAATACTCCCGGTAAATCATTTACTGCAGTGTAGGAATTTCCCAAAAACAATACTCTGGTTTGGGCGAAGGATAAAATGGGAATAAGTAATAGAAGCGACAGGAAATTTTTCATAATTCAAAAATAAGCACTTCCCTGAAATAAATTGGAGAAATAGAATACTTTATTTCCTGAATCTGCGAAATTTAGAATTGAATGGGAAAGAGTAAAACCGAAGTTTGAGGCAATACAATCTCAATTGCCTAAATTTGTTGTATGAATTTCATTCCTGAGACCATTCAACTTTATTCAGAGCAGCATTCTTCCCCCGAGCCTGAGCTACTTGGCCGATTAAGAAGAGAAACCCATTTAAATTACCTGTACCCCCGGATGCTCTCAGGGGTTCTTCAGGGAAGGTTACTTTCTATGGTGTCTAAATTAATAAGACCTAAGCGAATTTTAGAGATAGGCACTTATACCGGATATGCCGCTTTATGCCTGGCAGAAGGACTTCCGCCTGAAGGAATTCTGCACACAATAGAATTAGATCCCGAATTAAAAAGTATCGCAGAAAGATATCTTCAGGAGGCCAAACGGCAGAGTCAGGTGATTTTGCACACTGGAGCCGCCTTGCAGATTATCCCGACCCTCACGGAGATGTTTGACTTGGTTTTTATGGATGCTGAAAAATATGAATATGCTGAATATTTCGAAGCGGTCTTACCTAAAATGCCTTCAGGTGGATTAATACTTGCGGATAATGTCCTGTGGAGCGGACAGGTATGCAACGCCGAAGCTCAGGATAAAAAAACCATAGCAGTAAGAGCATTTAATCAGAAAATAGCCTCAGATCCAAGAGTGGAGGTTGTTCTGATGCCTATTCGGGACGGCATCAGTTTTATCAGAAAATTATAACTCTTGTACTTAGCACCTATTTATCCTATGGATATCCAGAATTAGCTTTCCTGTATTTCTAATATCTTTGCTTACCATGAAAAAAGGAAATATAAAATGGCTGCACCTGAAAGTTGCACTGCTTCTATTCTGGATTTGTCCCCAACTTTCCGCATCGGATGAAACTTGGACTGTTCCGGAGCAAATGACCTTTTGTGGAATTGAATTAACCCTCACCCCTGGAGCAAGAGCAGAAATAAAAAAAACGGTAGATAAATTAACCCATCGTGCAGACTATCATCAGGAACTCAAGCGCAGAATTAGCATCTTCATGCCTTGGGTAGAAGATGCCCTACAACGCTGTGGAGTACCCGAAGACTTAAAATACCTCGTCATACAGGAAAGTGCTTTTGTGGGAGATGCCGTTTCCTCCTCCAACGCAGTTGGATTCTGGCAGTTTAAAGATTTTACCGCACGCGAAATGGGTTTGACTATTAATGAAAACTTGGACGAAAGAAAGCATCTCTATAAATCAACGATAGCTGCTGCTAAATATTTTTATCAAAATAACCGATACTTCGACAATTACCTATATGCCGTCATAGCCTATTATGCAGGAGGAGGAGGCTCCATGGCGTATGTCAATCCCACTTCTTTCGGAGCAAAAAAAATGACCATTGAAGCCGATTTCCATTGGTATCCTCTAAAGGCATTGGCACATAAAATTGTATTTGAGGATTACATTCGTTCAGCCGCAACTCCCCAAGTATGGCTAGAAGCAAAATATGTATCTCCAGGAAAATCACTGCCGGAAATCTGTACAGAGTTTCAAATTCATCCTGATAGTTTTAGAAAATATAATTTATGGATGATGAAACCTCAATTACCCCCAACAGGCAAATCACAAGTAGCCTTTATTCCAAGAATTCCAGAGGCATCTCTGACAGGAACTCCCATTCACAATGGAAAACTACCCGAATTAATTCCTTCGTATGCTGGTCCGGAAATTCCCCTGCCTCAGACAATTCCCTCTAAGCCCTTAACAGGAGATGGAAAACCCTTTCATCTTTCTTATCTATTATGGGATGATGATTTCCGTTCAGAATATATTTATCTAGAAAAACCATTATCCGCAAAGCAGTTAGCGGCTAATGCCGGAATCGAGCTAACTGAACTAAAAGAATGGAATCCAGGCATTCCCTCCAATGGCTTAGTTCAATCAGAAAAAGGGTATCGCAAAACCGATCCCAAAAGTTCGCCTATTTGGATTGTGCAAGAAGGAGATAGCTGGGAGCTCATTGCCGCCCTAACGGAAATTCCGGAAGCAAAAATAAAAAAACTCAATCGGGTTAAGAAAACACAGGCTTCTAAACCTGAACAGGGCAGAAAAATATTTCTACAGGAAAAAGCACCCAAGACAATCACAATTCTTCAATCCCCAACTAAGGATAAGAACAAAAGTAAAATGAATGAGTTTTACGCTTTGAATTCAGAAGAATTGTACAAATTGCCCTCAGAAACCTCGCGCATGCCAGTAGTTTGTCAGCCGGAAGGAAAGGGTATTGTTTGTAAAGTCAGTATGCCGGATGTAATTAAACCCTTTCCGGTAATTCGGAGCGTATGGCTCACACATGAAGTAAAGAGGGGCGAAGAAATATGGGCACTCGCAAAGAAATATGATACCCGTGGAGATTTAATTCGGAAACTTAATCAATTAAGCCATGACCGAATAAAACCGGGAATGAAACTAAAATTATTTATTACCGAGACTTTGTAGGCAGTTGAATTATTTTACGGTATATCTGTAAAGCAGTATTGGTCTTCGGCATCCTACGATCGATATCTTGTAAAGAAATATCTATCGCATGAGTAGATAAGGAAATTTCATAGACAGAAAAGCCTAATGAAATAATTAACAATACCAGACTTAATCCAAAGAATCCTTGAGCAAAGAATTCGTTTTTTACCAACAAACAGAGCATACTAATCATGCTACTTGCCAAAGCAAGAATACAGAGCATTTGCATTTGTCTGACCATATTTAAACGATGTTTTAAAATATAAATTTGGCGAAACAATCCTACTTCCTGCTGACGGCTATACAGATCGTATAAATCACGAATCAATTTTGCCAATGCCAAAAAGCGATTGGTGTAAGCCAGCATAGTCAGCGATACGGTGCTAAACAACAAAGCGGGTGTAGTTAACTCTAACATAATTTTCTCCTAATAAAAAAGCCCCCTGATTTCTCAGAGGGCTTTATGTGTATTTTCTGTTATTCTTTTTGAATTAATGAACAATACGCTCCCTCTGACTTGTAAGCCATTTACAACAATGCATCATCTTCTGAATGGAAAGGGTGGTACTGTTCTGAATCATGCTACAAAGGTAAAATAATCTTTGAAGAGGCAATATTAACTTTATGTTAAAATTCTAAATTGGCTACCAGATTCACTCCTGTATTGTATTGAAACACATTTTGATTGTGAATCTCCCTGCCTACCTGAACGAACTGTTCAAAGAATCCGCCTTCAATCCGGAAATGTTTATTTGGCTGAACGCCAGCAATCAGCGCAATCCGATTCTGATCAAAAACATTTTCACCTACATTCCGGCCAAAGCCAATAAATATTTCATCCCATGCCCCAATATATGTTCGCATTTTTCCTTTGCTCAAAAATCCCACAGTTGTTTCTGCCCGAACCAATGCCCGGGCTCTCATCAACATCCTGTATTCATAAGGCTTCGGATCTGTTGCTGAGTGAAAATATCCCACAAACCTTTGCTCGAACATATACCTATTGCTAAAGCGTAATTTGCCAGTTGGTGCCTCTGTCAGAACAGCCTGATAGATACGATGCTCAGGAAAGGTGCGACCAAGCGCATTCAGGGATGTTTCGCCATAAGGAAAAGTAACAATCCAGGCATATCCTGCCCGTACCTTTAAATTTGAATTAACCTGATATTGGAGACCTGTGCGAAGTAGGCTCTGCTGCCAAGTTTCGCCCCAATGGGTACGACGAAACTGGTATTCCCCTGCTAATTTAAATTTTTCACTTAGTTTAATTGTACTGGTCACTACATACCAGCCAATATCATTCCTTTCGGTTTTACGAATAGATTGTGCCATAAGCGTTGTGATACTCCATAGCATAAAAAATAGCATCCACTTCTTCATGATTGAGAAATTCAATAAATTAAATTATAGCTATTATTGAGGGGATGATTCTATAAAGGCTGAATCCTGCCTGCCAAAAAAATATGGATTCTTAAATCCGGATATTCCGGTAATGTAGCCATAAAGAATTCGCCTCCACATACACCAGAAAATTGAACAGTGCAGGAATCTCCCAACGGAATTCTTTCAAGTCGGACTTACTAAGGCTTGTCGCCCATTCATCTGGATCAACATCCTCCTCAAATGGAAGTAAATCCATTACACCAACTGAAACTGCCTGGGTTTGATTCTGGAAATATGAAAACTCGTATTGAGAAGAAAATTCAGTACTGTTGCAATCACACAACAATCGAAAAAAAGGAATAGAACAACCCAAAAACAAAATCATCGAAAGCAAGCACCTGATGATGCTGCCCTTACCATGATTCATGCGAAGGTTAAATCCCATTCGGTAAAATTAAGAATAATAAAAACAGAACGCATCTGTTTCCAAAAGGTTTTATCCTCCCTAGCCCGTCTTACCTCGATACGGAGCGACACATCCCTTCTCGAAATAGTTTCTTTATGCTCCTACTCGGTATGACTATTTTGGGGATTAAGCAAAAGAAAAATGAAACTGGAAAAACAAAACATGAAAAATCAAAACTCTAAACTCTATCAGTCATACCGAGTAGGCACCGAACAAAACTAAATCCCTCACGAAAGCATTAGTGCCTTATCGAGTTAAGACTGGCGAAAACTTATACAACCGTGTCCTAACTTCCCTGCTTATAATTTCCCTTCTTACCTCGATACGGAGCGATACAATCCTTCTCGATATAATTTCTTT
>JBEIHC010000128.1:0-7491 GCA_040381555.1 Bacteroidia bacterium | reverse complement strand
GTTGGGTTAGAACGAGACTGAGTTTGAGAACGAGTATGAGGGTTGGGTTAGAATGGGAACGAGTATGAGAGTTGGGTTAGAACGAGACTGAGTTTGAGAACGAGTATGAGGGTTGGGTTAGAATGGGAACGAGTATGAGAGTTGGGTTAGAATGGGAACGAGTATGAGAGTTGGGTTAGAACGAGACTGAGATTGGGAACGAGTATGAGAGTTGGGTTAGAATGAGACTGGGAATGGGAACGAGTATGAGAGTTGGGTTAGAACGAGACTGAGATTGGGAACGAGTATGAGAGTAGGCACATACTCGTTCTCAGTCTCGTTTTCGTTCTGCGGAGAGGGAGGGATTCGAACCCTCGGTACAGTTACCCGTACGACAGTTTAGCAAACTGTTCCTTTCGGCCACTCAGGCACCTCTCCTTTTGAAAGTGCAAAGATAGTAAGTAAGGAGGAAAATTAAAAATGGAATTTCAAGAATTCCGTTCCCGGGACAAGACAATTCTCTCTAAATTTATCCTGATTATTCTATACCCTTTTTGAATATGAGAAAACTACCTATTATTACCCTGTTTCTGTTGATTCTTTCCTTTTTCCTTTGGGCATGCAATCCTCAAGGTTCCCAGACTGAGGATAAGTATTTTTCGGAACAGACAGAGCCTGAAATCAATGATTGGCTGGTGGTCCATCAGTTAGAGGAGCCAGATATGCTGCTGCCTACGCATTATAGTACAGTTTCGGCAGATATGCTTTGTACCGGAAATATTTTTCAAAGTTTGATGCAATTTGACCCTCAAACATTGCAGCCTTTACCCATTTTGGCAGAAAGCAGACCAGAAATCTCCGAAAGTGGCAAGGAATTCACCTTTACCATCCGTCAGAATGCTCAATGGGATAATGGCACCCCAGTAACCGCCCAGGATTTTATCACGACCTTGAAAATTATACGGAATCCCAGAGTAAATTCTAGGCTGAGCCTATATATCGATTTTATTGAAGAGGTGATACAAGACCCAACTAATCCGAAAAAATTCACTGTTATCACGAAAGAAGCAGGGGTAAATAATGAGATGAACATTGCAGATTTGCCCGTAATGCCTAAGTATCACTACGATTCCAAAGGCATTTTAGATAAATTCTCCCTCCTACAACTCAAAGAAAATGCAGAACAATTGGCCAACAATCCGGATTTGGAGGCTTTTGCAAAAGAATACTTGGATGAAAAATATCGTCGGGAAAAGGGATATGTAATTGGCTCCGGGCCCTATGCTTTGGCAGAATGGACGAGTGGACAACAAGTGGTCTTGGAGCGAAAAGCCAAGTGGTGGGGAGATTCTGAGACGGGAGAAGAATTTCAGGCTTGGCCCAAAAAACTGGTATTCCGCATCATCAACGACATGAATACTGCCATCTTGGAACTGAAGGCACAAAGAGTAGATTTAAGTTATGCCATTCGACCCAATGTGTTTCAGGAATTAGAGAAAAATCCAGAAGTGGCGAAAAACTTTCAATTGATGCGGTCAGACATGTTTAGTTATTCTTTTGTAGGAATGAATATGAAACCGGGCAAAAAAAGGAAAGCTTTGTTTACCGATGTGAGAGTTCGAAAAGCGATGCAATTATTAATGAATGTAGAGAAAGCCATTGACCAATTTGTATTTGGGTATGCGCGTCGTATCAGTGGGCCGGTTCCGTATCTTAAAAAAGATGAATACAATGCCAGTTTGAATCCAATAGAGTTTAATGCTGAAGAGGCCCGGAAATTATTGAAAGAGGCAGGATGGGAAGACTCCAATGGCAATGGTACATTAGATAAAATGGTTGAAGGCAAGCGAGTAGAATTTGAGGTAGAGTTTGCTTTCGGTCAAAATGTAGAGGTCAGAAAAAACATCGGGTTGATGTTTGCGGAAGATGCTCGTAAAGCGGGAATTAAAATTAATGTAACCGGTTATGAGAATGCTGTATTGAGAGAAAAAATGGCCAATCATGATTTTGACATGATGTATCATTCCTTAGCGGCAGGTCCAGGTCCAAGTGATTTGAAAGAACAATTCCATACAGACTCTTGGCTCAATGGAGGATTTAACTTTATGGGCTTTGGCAATCAGGAGACCGATGGAATGTTAGGGGAAATAGAAAAAGAAATCAATCCGGCTCGTCGTGCAGAAAAGGTTCGAAAATTTCAGGAGATTATCTATCAAGAAGCTCCTTGTATTTTCCTATTATCGTCTCAAAACTTATTTGCTGTAAGCCGAAGAATTAAAGGCGTACAAACGACCATCATCCGCCCAAATTTCTTACTGTCTCGAATGTGGATTCCGAAAAATCTATCGAAATACACTGAGCAATAAGGCAACCCCATCGCCAACAATTTAGTCGGGAATGGGCGCATATTTTCTGAAACGCATACTACTTGGCTTGCCTGTATTGACAGTACTGGCATTACTTTCCTTTTGGCTCACGCAAAACACCCCAGGCGACCCAGTACTTAGAACCTTGAGTGAGGAAGGCATCCGTTTAGGAAATGACCCTATGAGTGGGCCTGAAGTCTATATCCGAAAATGGAAAGAATTAAAACTCGATCAACCTGTTTTTTACTTTGCCTTATGCAGAGGCGATGAGGTAGATTCACTATTTACCGTCCCTTTTCCCCAGGATAAAGCTTGGGTTGAAACAATGGCCAGAGAAAGTCAGCAAGGGACGCTTGCCTTAGCATTTTACCGTAGCTTGCAGCAAGCCGAGGGTAAGTTATTCCTTGCAAAATCAGATACAAATCGAACCTCTTTACTTACTTTTTTTCAAGAAATCAGAAGTGAGGAATTGAACTTGATTCAGGAACGCGTTCAACAGTTCGCCACTCAGTATCCAGAATATGGATTGGAGCATTGGGCGATTCCAGATTTCAACCCTGAAAACACTTGGAAACAATATTACCCTAAACTGGTTTGGTACGGACAGAACAATCAGTTTCATACCTGGCTGATCAGACTTTTCAATCTTGACTTAGGTACTTCCTTTCGGGATGGACGGCCGGTTTCTTCTAAACTTCCAGAAGCACTTATCTGGACTGTTTTAGTCAATTTCCTTTCGCTGATACTTGCACTTGGAGTTTCTATTCCTGCTGGAGTATATGCGGCCAAGAAATATGGAAGTGTAGGGGAAAGACTGCTCAATGGATTTTTATTTATTCTGTATTCCCTTCCTGCATTTTGGGTGGCTACATTATTGTTAATCATTTTCAGTTCCGGATTGATTTTCGACATTTTTCCGGCAGGAGGAATATCAGACATTAGAAGTCAGGAAAGTTGGTCCTTTTCGAAGAAAATGAGCGACATCGCCTGGCATTTAATACTACCAACCTTTGCCTATGCTTACAGTTCCTTTGCTTTTTTATCTGGGCAAATAAGAAATGCCCTGTTAGAAAATTTGCAATCTGATTATGTACGCACTGCTCGCGCTAAAGGGGTATCTGAAAAATGGGTTGTTTGGAAACATGCCCTTCGAAATTCTCTCCTTCCCTTAATTACCTTAGTGGGTCAAATTCTTCCCGGCCTGATTAGTGGATCTATAATACTCGAAACCATTTTCACTATACCCGGAATGGGAATGCTTACCTGGCAGGCTATTAGCCACCGTGACTATCCGGTGGTTATTGCGGTTTTTATGCTGACGGGAGTTTTAACTCTTCTGGGAGTTTTATTAGCTGACTTATTGTATCATTGGGCAGACCCCCGAATTCGATTGGATAAAAAATGAAAGGAAAGAAACTTCATTTCGCTTCCTTTTCCTCCTCTTGGTTAGCTGGGCTGGCAAGTATATGGTTAATCATTTGGGTAATTAGTGCTGGCTTGGCAGAATTGATTGCCACCTCCAAACCCTTGAAAACAGAATGGAAGGGAGAAGTTGTGCATCCTGCCTTTCGATACTGGCTAGGAATGGAAACTCCCGGAGAATGGGCCCAAATTGATTGGAAGAACTACAATGCGCCCCAAACCATTCGAACTCTGATTCCCTATGACCCAGGAGACCTTGACTTTGAAGGGAAAGGAGACTTTTCCAAGCATTTATTAGGCACAGACGAATTAGGCAGAGATTTATTCAGTCGTATTATCCATGGCAGTCGTACGGCCTTATTTACAGGTATCCTTTCCGTTTTAATTGCACTGATTATCGGACTCACACTTGGTGGACTTTCCGGGTATTGGGGCGATCAAGGATTAAGAGTATCTCTTGCTAGTCTGCTTCTTTCTGGGCCAGCAGTTTTGATGGCTTGGTTTTATGGCTTTCAGGTACGAATGAAAGATTTAGGGGAAGGTTTACAGCAAGGAGTAATTTCATTCATCGGGCAAATTTTCATTTCTATTGTAATTTTTGTTTTCATCCTTTGGGGATTTTCCAGACTGAGTAAGGCCCTTCAGAGAATTCAAATTTTGCGTAAAACAAGAAGTATATGGATGGATATACTGATTTCCCGAATGATTGAAATCAAGCAATCCATTCCCACTTTATTTTTGATACTGGCAGTTGCAGCCATCACCGAACCAGATGCAGGAATGACCGCATTTTGGATTGGCCTAACCAGCTGGCCTCCGATTGCCCGGTTTGTGCGAGGAGAGCTACTTCGGGTGAGAGAGGAATCGTATATCACAGCGGCCCAAGGTTTAGGATACTCAGGTATGCGCGTATTCTTATACCATGCCTTACCCAATGCCTTGGCACCTGTATGGGCGATACTCAGTTTTTCTATAGCAGGGGCGATTTTGGCGGAAGCCTCATTGAGTTTTATTCGAGAGCCGGCGGATGTGGTTTCTTGGGGAAATTTATTGAGCTCAGCACGCAAAGACCTTTCCGCCTGGTGGATGGCACTCTGGCCTGGACTGGCGTTATTTCTCACCTTATTTTCCCTTAATATTTTCGGGGAGAAACTTCGAGATTACTTTGACCCTAAATTCCCCTCAAGCTAATTCTTCGTTTTAGAATGAGTTGACTCAGGATATTTCACCCAGTAACCCGATGAATACTGATTTTGCGTAATTTTCCTCTGTGATAGAATGGGCAAACTTAGAAGACTTGTGGTGGGTACTTAGCATCCCATTGATTTTGGTATTATTGCTTATTGTGCAACATCGCTCAGAGAAGGTTTTTAACAATTGGTTTAATCCAGCACAGTATCGAAAACACAATCCGATTGCTAAATATTTCCTAATGGCAGGAGCTATTTGTCTGGTTGGCCTTTCATTATTAGGACCTGCCTGGGGGAATGCGAATCGAGAGGTCAATATAATGGGCAGGGAAATTTATTTTCTTTTAGACATAAGTGCCTCCATGAATTGTCGGGACCTCAAACCATCCAGACTAGAAAAAGTCAAAAAAGAATTGACAGAGGTAATCCGACAAATGAGAGGAGACAAGATGGGATTGATTGTTTATACATCACAAGGCTTTGTGCAATGCCCCTTAACAACTGATTCAAAATTATTAACCTTGCTATTAAACATGGTGGAGACCAATCAATTCTCCAATACAGGGACTGATTTACGGGCAGGTTTATCGAAAACTTTGGAGCGTTTTGCCGCAGAGCCTAGAATTAAAGGAAAAAAAGTCAGTCGAGCAGTGGTAATATTAACTGATGGGGAAGATTTCGGAGATAAGTACACATCCGTTCTATTGAGATTAGAAAATCAAGGAGTAAGAGTCATACCTATTTCTGTAGGCAGCGGTTCTGGGGCACCTATTCCTTTGGAGGCAGGAAGCAATCAATTCCATACGGATGCTGGTGGCCAAATGGCTATAAGTAAAGTTAATGTAGAGACTATTCAACAAATTGCCAATCAAAGTGGAGAAGAGGCATTCAGTATTAATTCTACTGGAGAAAACCTATCGGATCTAGGACAAAGACTCAAGAATCTACCGGCAACCTTGGTAGATGAGCGAGAAGAGAAATCTGCATCCAACCAATACCAATGGTTTTTGGGTTTGGCAATATTATTCTGTTTTGTGGCTTTATATTTTACCCCAGTTAGAAGATGAAAATTTATTTATTATTTCTACTGGTCCTTTGGCCTGGCAGCACACCGAGTATAACAGACTTGGCACTTGAAGCATACCAATCCAAAGAATATAGAAAAGCAGGGAGTTTGTATCGAGCCGCTTCTGAAAAATGGCCTGAGCTAAAATCTGAAGCATCCTATAATGAAGCGCTGGCTTGGATGAAGTCAGACAGTACCTCTTTATCTATGGCCTTATATGGGCAATTATCCAGGTCTGGCAATGCTGAGATTCGTTCTAGGTCCTTAAATAATCGTGCGGTATTTCTGGCTCAGGAGAATAAAATTGGGGAGGCCATGGAATTACTGAAACAATCATTGAGGGAATATCCGGGAAATGACCTTGCTCGGTATAACTATGAATTATTGCGGAAGCCTCAACCGAATCCCCCTCCTCCCCCGCCCGATCCGGAGCAGGAAAACCAGAAGAAACAGAATCAGGCTCAAGGATCCAAGCCCAAGCCAACAGAGCAAAACGGCAACCAAAGTAACAATCCGATTGTGACGGATGCCGAGGCAGAAAAGATTCTGAAAGAGATGGCTGCCAAGGAGCAGCAATTTTTGCAGCAATTGCGGAAGAAGGTTAAAAATCGGCCAGAAAGAGATGGGAAGCCAAGTTGGTAGAGGGTTGTTGAGATTGGGGAAATAGTAGAGACGGGCAATTGCCCGTCTTTATAAAACCCAATTGCCCGTCTCTATAAAACCCAATTGCCCGTCTTTATAAAACCCAATTGTCCGTCTCTACAAAACCCAAATAAAATTAGGAAAGAGACGCACAATTGTGAAAGAGAAGCACAATTGTGCGTCTCTACGAAACCCAGATAAAATTATGCAAGGGTATTTGAATTAATAATCGGGATAATGAAACCTAAATCCCTAAAAAATGGTGATTGGAATGAAATTATGGATCGGTAGAGACGGGCAATTGCCCGTCTTTATAAAACCCAATTGCCCGTCTCTACAAAACCCAAATACAATTAGGAAAGAGACGCACAATTGTGCGTCTCTGCGAAACCTAAATAAAATTAGCTCAACGCCATTAATTGTGGGTAATTTAATCTTAGAAGTACCCTGTATGATTATAAATCTTCTACTTAATTTATAAAAAAGGCTATACCCTCTCCCTCCCCTCTCCAATGGAGCTTGTCTATGCAAAGATCTTGGGATTGACATAGGAGAGGAGAAGAATCAAAGTGAATTGTAGTGAATATTCTATTATTTCTCAACTGTCTATCCCCATGCCTAGCCCGCTCCTAAATAGGGAGGAGCAAGGGCAGCCGAAAAACGAGAACAGAAAATACCACAAACCTTATCGCCAATATCATGCAACTTCAAGTCTAACAAGTTGTCTTGTCCTGAAATAGGTTGACACCTTAAAACCTAAAAAGATGGAAACAAGAACGAAGCGAATCATTCAAAAGCGGTGGCGGGATATTACCCAAGCCGAACG
>JBEIHC010000127.1:0-7511 GCA_040381555.1 Bacteroidia bacterium | reverse complement strand
GTCCCTTGCCATTCCGAATTAAACCAATTGGACAAGCGTCCCTTGCCAAGCTTAGCTCCTTCCTGTAAGCTAGGACAAGCGTCCCTTGCTGGGTTTCAGGTCTTATTACAGGATTGGACAAGCGTCCCTTGTCATTCCGAATTAAACCAATTGGACAAGTGTCCCTTGCCAAGCTTAGCTCCTTCCTGTAAGCAAGGCAAGCGTCCCTTGCTGGGTTTGAGGTCTTATTACAGGATTGGACAAGTGTCCCTTGCCAAGCTTAGCTCCTTCCCGTAAGCAAGGCAAGTGTCCCTTGCTGGGTTTTAGGTCTTATTACAGGATTGGACAAGCGTCCCTTGTCATTCCCAATTAAACCAATTAGGCAAGCGTCCCTTGCCCGGTTTTTGGTCTTATTATAGGATTGGACAAGCGTCCCTTGGTTAGGTAATTAATATTCAAAAAAGGTCAAATTCCTTATTTTACCTTATACGATTGGGTTAATCGTCTTCCTCTTCGCGAAATTTATATCCCAATACCCCCTGGTAATTTGTCTTAAAACACCCACTAGTGAGCAGTTTTTTCCTTTTGGTGGACTTCAATAACCCTTAGTAGAAATTCAATTTTAATCTGGAACTAAAACGATATAGTCCTTGAGGTCAAAAATGTTATTTCGACCCGGTAATAATCCCTCAACCGATTCAAGTTGATTTTTTATTTGCACAACTCGCGATTTGAGAAGTTGTCCCCTCAATCACCTGCAATAAGAGTTTTCCAATAGAAATGAACCTAATTAAACCTGGTAGGGGCCAATTTGCACTCAATACTGGCTTTGGGGTTTAAGCTATATTCAGGCAATAATACATTGTTGAAGTAATAATTCACCTTGCTGAAGAAAGTTTTACATCCATCTGCTCGCATTTGAAAATTAACTTTCACCCTGCCCATAGGCTGAGTTTGGTTATGTATAAATGTATAAACAAAATTGTAATCCCTACCTACAACCCGATCCTCTGTGCCAAACCGATAAGGACCACATTTTCTAAGTCCGTTGTCACAAAAACTATTGGGCTGTTCAAAAATGATATTGGAACCAGTATTACCGGTCGTATCTAACAAAACAGTAATTAAAGTTGCATTGTAACTAGGCTGTTTGCTAGAGCCCAACACCACATCTTTGATTAGACAAGTGTCCGGCGGGCAATTCACAGAATCTGTCCTTGTGAAGATGACATTAAATTCCTGTAGTCCATATTTTGTAGAGCCTTCATCGTCACAAGTTGGTGTCGTGCGGCAGGAATAAAAACTGGTTAATATAACCAACAGGGGGAGAATTCTAACCAAACGGCTGATTATCATAAGGTATAGCGCTAGAATACGGTATAAATCAATTCGTGAAGTTACGATAAAATTTTGAGATTTCATGGGATTTCCTATCCCAGATTCCTTATTTCATCCCACAATGGTAATCGTGTTTAGCTAATAATTGCTTCTCTTCATGGATTGTTTATTTTCCGCTAAGCGCCATATTTTTATTTCGGACAGTAAAATTAATGGGAAATCCTGCAGGCGTTTAGGTAAAAACCCAAGTACCTCAAGGGTAAAAAATAGAATGTATTCATTAGGGCCCTATGAGGTAAATTGTAAAAATTACCACCATGCCAATTCCAATATTACTTTTGTATTGTGAATCTAAGCCCCCAAATCCGGAAGTTAAAATCTGGATTAAAAACAATTTTTCTCCCCAATCCGGGTAGTCAGGCAGTGTATGTTGCAGTCTTGGTCAATACGGGTACAAGAGATGAGGATTCGTCCATAAATGGAGTCTCCCATTTTATCGAACACATGGTATTTAAAGGAACCGAAAAACGGAAAGCATTCCATATTCTCAACCGATTAGATTCTGTTGGAGGAGAGTTGAATGCCTATACTACAAAAGAGCAAACCTGTTATTATGCAAGTGTTGCAAAGGAGCATTCCGAGCGAGCGATAGAATTACTGTCAGATATTCTCTTGCATTCTGTTTTTCCAGAAGGGGAAATAGAGAAGGAAAAGAGTGTTATTGCCGAAGAAATCGATATGTATCAAGATTATCCTGAAGAAACAATTATCGAAGAGTTTGAAGCTGCTTTGTATCCAAATCAAGCATTAGGTAGACCCATATTAGGAACACGCGATTCACTGCAAAAATTAACCCAAAAAAAATTGGTACAGCATTGCAGTTCTTGGTATCGATCCAATACTTTGGCTGTGGGGATTTGTGGAGATATTCCTTCTGAAAAAGCCCTCGACATGATAGAAAAACATTTCGGGGAGCTTACCCGGCAGCAGGCCCCCAAGCATATTAAGGCTGTACCAGTTAGAAAGCAGTTTCATTTGACTTCCTCAAAAGCACTTCAACAGTCTCATGTGTTTATGGGACATTCTGCTCCTTCCCGAAATGCCCCAGATCATTGGGCTCTTCAGTTATTGACTAACTTGTTGGGAGGACCGGCAATGAACTCTCGATTGAATTTATCTATCCGTGAAAAATATGGGTTGGTTTACCAGATTAGTAGCACCTATACTTCTTTTGAAGACACCGGTTATGTGGGGATATATTTCTCTTCAGAAGAAAAAAAGCGTGAAAAAGTAAACTTATTGATACAAAATGAATTAAATAGAATTCTCAAGGAAGGTATTAGTCAAGACGCATTGGATAAGGCAATTCGACAATTCACTGGCAATGCCTTGTTACAACAGGATAATCGACAGAGCTTATTACACTTTTACCTAAGGGAAGTTTTTCAACCTGCATTCTTACCTGCTGAAGCATATATTGAAAAAATCAAATCTATTACTTTAGATCAAATCCAGAATTGTTCCGCAAAATACCTGAACCCGGATAAACTCAGCAGGATAGAATATTTCCCTGAGGTTTCGGAGAAATGAAATTCTTCTAGAGTTTATTATTATTGAAATTTATAATTTATCCCGGTGAATATTCCCAGTGTATTGGGTTTTAAATTGGGCATCGTTTCAATGGTTCTACGCAGAGTAGGCTCAATACTGACGCTGATTTTGGGATTTGCACGAAACTCTGTTCCGGTACCAAAGAGGATAGAACTTGCCCCGCCAGTAAGGTTTGCGTTAAAACCTGAATTGACATACCACCGCAATTTATCTCCTAAAATTCGATACCGAACCACTACAGGCACATCAATAATTTGTGCTTTTACCTCCATGGGTGGACCAAGTCTTGAGAAGGAAGAGGTACCAGTGTAATTATCCTGCTCTCCTCTGGGAATTTGCATCGTTCCTTGATCCGCATATTGAACCCCGCTTTGTATTGTCCAACGCTCATTCAAAGAATAACCCAATCGAATTCCTGCTGTATATTGAATCTTCCCTTGCTGATTGTTAATTTCATTTCCAAGATTACGAGCCGAAGCAAAATTTACATCGGGTGAAAATAAGGATGAAACCGTCCAGGGTAATGTTTTGTTGTTGTTGTTTCGAGAATTTGCTGTTGAGGATAGATATGGTTGAGTACTAGAGGGAATTGCTTCCGATTTGGAATCCTGAGTTATAAGTTTTGAGTCAAAGAGTAAATTCTTTAAAGTGGGATTTTTAGAAACATCAGAAGCAGAATCGAAATTTTCAGTAGATTCATTTTCAGTAGAATTCGATGAAAGTTCTCTTTGGATTTCAGTAGAAAAAAATTGTTTTGGTGAAGAGGAATAACTCACTGGACTTTCTGTTGGAACATCTGTTCGAGGGTTGTTTCTGGAGCTATACCAAGGATTGCCTGTGTTTTCTTGAGTAACTTTTTCACTGGATGTATATTGGCTCGATTTCATTTGTGCCTGAAATGCCAAGGAGAGAGGTTTCAGGTTGGCAAGTTTTATCCCACTTGGTTCATTCGTTGGGTTTAACCACCATAATCCTATTGCCAAGATAAGCACAGCTGCGGCCGCATATTGGAAATAGGATGAAAGAAAGTAAATCTTGTGTGCAGATGGATGCAGACTTGCACGAATGCCCTTCCAAACTCGTTTCGGAACAGCCTTTTCATGGGTATAAAGTTTTTGGTGAAAAACCTGATCGAGTTGAACTTGAGCACGCACCTCTTCCCATACCCCAAGAGGGGGAGTCGTTTCCTGATCTCCGAGTTTATTTCGGAACAGGTCGTCTATGGGATTTTGATCAGTATGCATGCGGTTTTTCGCCGAATAATATTTCTACTTGTTGCTGGAGCAGACTTCGAGCTCGCGCCAGTTGTGATTTCGATGTCCCCTCACTTATGTGCAACATTTCTGCTATTTCCCTGTGGTTATAGCCTTCAATTGCGTAGAGGTTAAACACCATTCGATAGCCTGGTGAAAGATTCTGAATTAACTTCATCAAATCTTCAGCCTCCAAACTACCATTCGCTTCTTCTACCACAGGGGCAAAATCTTTATCTTCAGGTTCCTCAATCCAAGTAATTCCTGCATTCTTGCGATGGTATTCAAGGGCTGTATTGACTATTATGCGTCTAATCCAACCTTCTAGTGAACCCTCTTTTCTAAAAGATTCCAACGAGTGAAACACTCGAATAAACCCATCTTGCAGAATGTCCGCAGCAATATCTTTGTCACGAGCATAACGGCAACAAACAGAATACATTAGTTTAGAATACCGTTTGTACAAACCTTCCTGACTTCGGGAATCTCCCTTGAGACAGCCATCCACCAAGACAGATTCTTCAAGCCTGATATCTTGCGCCTGCATCAGAAGTTAACAAGAAGATGAATATGAAAGGAAAAGGGTTGCATGACAGCTCTCTACAAAATTATCAAAATATATTCATAACAATTCGTAGTTGTATATTGGTTTCTTTCCCAGAATGTCTTACCTTTGTACTCATAATGCGGGATGGAGCAGTTGGTAGCTCGTCGGGCTCATAACCCGAAGGTCGTAGGTTCGAGTCCTGCTCCCGCTACGAAAATCAGATTGAGTGCGTAATGCGAAAGCTTACGCACTTTTTTTTGATATTTACACATGATTTAAGTTTGAAAGCTTTTCCTAGGTTAACCTTTAGGAATCCTATTGTCAAGGGTTTTATTATCAGGATAACAGGATACGATTAATCTAGGATGTACTAATTCACCTGTTTCGTTATCGATCATTACAAGGAATTTTGATTTGTCTAGATTGCCTTTCCGCTCCTGTGCATTCGGGTCTCGGCGGGATACTCTCAATTAAGAATCGAAAACATGGACTTGTGAGTACAATGAGTCTGTTTGTTGCACATACTGTTCTTAATCAGGAAATAGAATGTCTGTTTGGGCAGCTATTCCATGAGTTTACAGTAATTTTATAGGATTACCTGCCACCTAATTCACCCATTGAATGAACTCGTTTCTCTCTCAACCCATATTCTTTGATTTAGATCATACTCTCTGGGATTTTGAAACAAACTCCCGAGAAACCCTAGCTGAATTACTGTTGGATTATTCTTCTTCTATTGGTGAAAATATTCAAATCGAAGCTTTCTTTCCTGTTTATTCCAGAATAAATGAAAAATGCTGGGAGTTGTATCGCAAGCATGAAATTACTCAAACAGAGCTGAGAATCCGAAGATTTGAAGAGTCCTTTAAGGCATGCCTGCTTGATACTGGTGTGGGTTCTTGGTTATCAGAATTTGCGGAGCGCTACACATTGGAATGTCCTAAGAAGGGTGCTTTGTTTCCGGGAGCAATAGAAACAGTTTCTATTTTGGCAAAAGAATCCCCTTTGTTTATCATCACCAACGGATTTGAAGAAGTGCAGCGGGTGAAACTCGAATACTCTGGCTTGCAGGAATATATCACGGAAATGATTAGTTCTGAGTCTGCTGGATATCGCAAACCGGATGTTCGAATTTTTGACTATGCTTTGAAGCGCTCAGGCAGCCCTAAGCGACAACATTGGTATATTGGGGATGATTACGAGGCTGATATGCTAGGAGCACAGGCAGCAGGTATGACTCCTATCTTTTTCAACCCTCAAAAAAAGGCCAATCCGGAGGGATTTCAGGAAATTTCTACCTTGTCCGAACTATTGTACCCTTTGTCTTGATTTTTCAGTGTAATAATTTTTGTCTTGTCCGGTTGCTCCGCATACTGTAATTTTAAGAATTATCTTGAAAACAACTTCTCTATATCCGCTTTCTCCAGGAGTGCTATTCCAACTGTTGGTGTGGCCATTTCTGTTTTGTCTGGGGAGCTTACAGGCACAGATATCTGCACCTAAGTATAGCAATGAATTTTTGCAAATTGGGGTAGGGGCCCGAGCAGCTGCTTTGGGTGGCGCTCAATCTGCTGTTGTATCAGATGTTACAGCTGCTTATTGGAATCCTGCAGGGCTTCTTCACGGACCAGACTTACCGGAATTCGCCCTGATGCACTCAGAGTATTTCGCTGGTATAGCTAAATACGATTATGCAGGACTTGCGCTTCCGGTAAAAGCGGGTGGACGATTCGCAGCCTCTTTTATCCGTCTCGGGATTGATGATATTCCCAATACGCTCAATTTGATTGATGCCAGTGGAAATATTAATTACAATAATATTGAGGAATTTTCAGATGCCTCTTCTGCTCTTATTCTTTCCTATGCTCGGGAGGCTTGGTTTTTGAAAGGCCTTAGCCTAGGGGGTAGCGCCAAAATAATCAATAGAAGAATCGGAAACTTCGCCAATGCCTGGGGCTTTGGATTTGATTTAGGCGCACAGTACACACATAAGAAGGTTCGACTCGGATTAATGATGAGTGATGCCACTTCTACTTTCAATGCTTGGAGTTTTAATACTTCGTCCTTTGGAGCAGCCTTTCTTCAAACAGGAAATGAAATCCCTGAAAACTCTTTAGAGCTGACACTTCCCTCCTTTCGAATTGGAGCAGGATATCAATTCTTTCCCGATAAAAAATTTGGGGTGCTTTTTTGTTTGGATAATGGGCTTTATACTGATGGTCAAAGAAATGTGCTGATTAATGCAGGAAGATTTTCTATTGACCCATATGCCGGCACGGAGTTGAATTATAAGAAAAAAATATTTCTACGGGGCGGATATAAAAATCTACAGCGTATCATTAATCAAGATAACAAGCGGGTTTTTAGTGTGTTTCCAACAGCAGGGGTAGGATTAGTATTGAAAAATCTCAGTGTAGATTATGCTTTAACCAATATTGGAAATTTTTCCCGGGTATTATATTCTCATGTTTTTTCTATCCGTTTTGTATTTGATCCTGCAGGATTTAAGAAAATGGTTAAATCTACGAAGTAAAGATTTAAATAAATTTTAGAGATAAGCCTAAATTATAACTCTATTTAATTTATTGTTTAAAATGAATAGAGTCTAAGCGACCTGAGTATCAACCGGTCACTGAGTGGGCGCCAGAATTATGTCTTTTGTTATATTTTTATTGGGGAGGCGCCTAATCGAAGCGCCGGTGGGGGGAATAAAAGAATTCCATTAAATTTCTCGTTCGAAGAACTGAGAGACCCGGCGTACTTCGACAGGCTCAGCACAGGCT
>JBEIHC010000126.1:0-7588 GCA_040381555.1 Bacteroidia bacterium | reverse complement strand
TAAAAAATCTTTTTAATATCCCCCGGTCGCTGAGTAGGGCCAGAAAGTATCTTTTGCATTCAAGAAAGCTAGGGAAGGCCCGTATCGAAGTGCCCAGGGGAAAGGCGAAGCTTTTTTTAAATGCGATTCTTCGAATGACCCGCCCGCGCTTCGATACGCCCCCATTTAGAATTCGTTGAACGACACAAATTTATTAGGGGCTACTCAGCGACCGGGCTGTTAAACCTGATAGATACAGGTTCAACTGATTGCAAAAAAAGGGATCTACGCCATTAATTGTGGGCAATTTAATCTTAAGTGATAAATTGAATATCCTTGAGGAGTTGAAGATTCCATCAATGCCCGTTTAACCCTCTCCAAAGGTGTGGGGAGGGAGAGGGTATCCCTTATTGATAAACTAAGAAGAAAATATATAACCATAATACAGGGTGTATATAAGATTTAATTACCCCCAATTAATGACTTAGAACCACTCGACCCAATGACCCCAACGGGGTCAAATATTTATAGAACAGGATTGCAATCATTGTAAAATTCGACCCCGATGGGGTCGGTAAATGTCCGGACATTCGTGGGGCTATAAATAGTTGACCCCTATGGGGTCATTGGATTAGAGGTAATTTTCATTTTGAATTTCATTTTTCAGATTAACGCAAAACTAATTTATTCAAATAAATATTTCTGACAATTTCAATAGTACTCGACCCAATGACCCCAACGGGGTCAAATATTTATAGAACAGGGTTGCCATTATTATAAAAATCGACCCCGATGGGGTCGGTAAATGTCCGGACATTCGTGGGGCTATAAATAGTTTAGTTGACCCCTATGGGGTCATTGGATTAGAGGTAATTTTCATTTTGAATTTCATTTTTCAAATTAACGCAAAACTAATTTATTCAAATAAATATTTCTGACAATTTCAATAGTACTCGACCCAATGACCCCAACGGGGTCAAATATTTATAGAACAGGATTGACAACATTTTAAAAATCGACCCCGATGGGGTCGGTTAATGTCCGGACATTCGTGGGGCTATAAATAGTTTAGTTGACCCCTATGGGGTCATTGGATTAGAGGTAATTTTCATTTTGAATTTCATTTGTTAGGTTGGAGCAAAAATGAATTTGTATAATCTTCTCCAAATTGCACCATTAATCTGAACGAAACTGCCCCCTCTGATTTGGGATCTTAATTCTACCCTAAAAAGAACCAGGGCATTTATTAGGGTTTTTCTTACTAATTTTCTTTTGAGTTCGATTCGGTGAGCAGACAGATCAACATAAAAAATGGTTACAGACAATTAGAAATTCGTTCCCCTAGAGAATTTGAAAAATAGGATGAAGACTGAAAAAACATTTGACGCAGTAAAATTTATGCGTCAACAACGAGACCAATTGAGTGAGAAGTTATCCAACAGGACAAAAGTAGAAATAGTGGAATATTTCAAGAAGCGCAATACACAGACAACAATTAAGCCTTGTGCCTAAAACCGTATCCATCCGATAACACCATCCCCCCACCCAACCAAACCAAACAATTCTCATACACCCATTTTCAGACCATTGGGTAAGAATTCAGAGGCAGTACCTCTATTCCATTAATGGACCAATCGCTCCTAAGCTTTAATCTTGTAGTCAGTCATTCTTCCCGATTTAGAATGGTTGATGCAGGAATCTATGCGTGAATCAATCCTGGCATGGTGCGGAATAGCTTTAGGACTGTCGGCTTGGAGTACCCTGTCAGGAAGGATGGATGCCACAGAAAAAACAAAACCCTTTACGCTGATAGACAATTGCCTTGACAGGGTATCCGAATTGGGTTAACTTTGTCTGTCGGGGGAGGAGGAAGAAGCCCGGTGGGTACTTATCTTTATAGAAAGATCTGGATGGAGAATTTGGGGTTTAGAAAAACAATTTACAATTGAAAGAGATCATTTTCCTATCAAGTGTACAAAAAGAGTTTGCCCAGGAGCGGCAAGCTTTGGCGGCCTATATTCGTGAAGATGAATTATTAAAGTTATTCTTCGAACCCTTTCATTTTGAAGAAAGTGCTGCTACCGGCCATTCTCCGGAGACTGTTTATCTACAAAAGGTAAATGATTGCGATATCTATCTAGGCCTATTGGGCACTGAATATGGCTTTGAAGATGCAGAGGGTATTTCTCCCACCGAAAGAGAATTTAACGCTGCTCAGCGGGCTCATAAACATTGCTGGATATTTCTCAAAGGTAATCAGTCCATAAAGCGGCACCCTAAACTAGATGCCTTTATAGAAAAAGTTGGAGGATTGGTTTCTCGGAAGAGATTTGGAAGTTTAGAAGAATTGCAGAAAGAGCTTTACCGATCCTGTATTTTATACTTGAAGCAAACCGGAAAAATAGATGCCGATGATTTTGATAGCGCTACTCATCAAAAAGCCAGCTTTCCAGATTTATCGAATGATGCCATTATTGAGTTTGTTCGTGCAGCAAGGTATAAAAGAAATTTCCCTTTAAAAGAAACAGACAGCCCTGAAAAAATATTGGCACATTTAAATTTAATTAGAGAGGGAAAACTAACAAACAGTGCGCTTTTGGCATTCGCCTAAAAGCCACAATACTTTTTTCCTGCATCAACCATAAAATGCGCACACTTTCATGGATTGGCAGTAAGTAAACCCATGCCGGATTAAAAGGAATTTGGAGGCACAGTATTTCAAATGGCAGATGATGCGATGGACTTTGTATTGTCGAAAATCAGTTTGAGTACCGGTGATAGAAGTAGAAGCAATCAGGTAGATACAACCTATGAAATTCCACGAGCCGTCATAGCTGAAGCCATCATTAATGCCATTGCGCATCGAGATTATTATAGCAAAGCGAGCATTCAAATATCGGTTTTTAAAGACCGAATTGAAATTGAAAATCCAGGTTCTTTACCCAAAGAATTGGATATCTCACGATTGCGTGAACCACACAGCTCCTATCCATATAATCCACTATTGGCCAATTGTATGTTTCTGACTGGTGCCATTGAGCGATTTGGGACAGGTATTCCAGAAATGTATGCCCTGATAGCCGAAAGAGGTTTGAAATCACCTGATTTTAAAGACAATAAAGCATTTTTGGTGACACTTTGGCGACCTTCTGCCCTTTCAGATGATGATACCGGGCAAGTTACCGGGCAAGTTACCGGGCAAGTTACCGGGCAAGTGAAATTCCTTAATAATTTAACAGAGCCTGAACGCGCGATTTTAATACTACAGGGTGAAATGATGCGCGAAGAACTAATGAGCATACTTGATTTAAAGCATCGTGATAATTTTATGGATAAGTATTTGAATCCAGCGATTAACTATAATTGGATAGAAAGAACGATTCCGGATAAACCAACAAGTTCAAAACAGAAATATAGATTAACAAAAGAGGGTATCGCACATAAAGAACAATTAAAAAATAAGTCTTTGTAAAACCAAAAAAGTAGTACTAGAATCCACCAAAGAAAAGCCATAACAAGCACATACGGTATAATCCCTATAACCCTGCCCCTGTTTTGAGTAGTCAGTATCCATTCGCCCAACCTATACCCCACCCCAATATTTTCAGACCAATGGGTAAAAATTCAGAGGCTGTACCTCTATTCAATTAATGGACCAATCGCTCCTAAACTTTAATCCTGAAGTCAGTCATTCTTCCAGATTTAGAATGGGTGTTGCAGGAAACTATGCGTGTATCAATCCTGGCATGGTCCGGAATAGCTTTAGGATTGTCGGCTTGGAGTACCCTGTCAGGAAGGATGGATGCAAAAGGGTGTCCTTCAACCAGGGTACTTCTTCGACGAGTTAACAATTGGCTCTGCCAGGCAGGGGTAAACTGCCTCCACTTTACCCGAAAAGTAGCATGTTAGGATGCGTATTCGAAAATTCTATTGAAAAATTTACTTTCTTTGAGTAAACGATTTATTTCATGCTAACAAAGAAGAAAATCATACACTCAATTGAATCGCTTCCCGATAAATTCTCAATTGACGAACTCATTGATAGAATTGTACTTCTTGAAAAAATTGAAATCGGAATGGAGCAAAGTGATTCTGGAAAGACGCATTCTCATTCCGATGCTAAAAAGAAGTTAAAAAAATGGTTGAAGTAAGATGGACTACTCAATCGCTTGAAGATATTGACAATATAGCAGCATATATTGCAAAGGATTCAGTTAGATAGGCGGAATTACAGGTAGAAGAATTTTTCGAATCTGCTTCACGCCTGCAGAAATTTCCTAAAATCGGGAGGATAATTCCGGAAGTAGCCGATAAAAATTTACGAGAATTAATAGTCGGATTTTATCGCATTATATATCGGATAAAATCTATTGACAAAATTGATATTCTGACAGTTTATCATGCGAAGAGACTACTTACCAAAAGAAAAATAAAAAAACTAAAGTAAAAATTCATCTAAAACCAACCCTGTTTTTCTGTAGTTCTCCGTATCATAAATTCACCGAACCTATTCCAACCGCATGTTCGGATTTAACCCCTCGATATTTCCTGCAAATTTAATCTTTCAATTAGGCTACTCGAAACTTGTTCCACAATATATAAATTTTTACTATTTATATGCTTACTCTCATGAACTAACCTCCCCAATCATAGGTTGACACCCAACCTATTTCGCCCACACAAACCGCCACAACAACTTTGCATCCTCCCCGGCATACTCCACCCCAACACGCGGTAAAGCCCTGACTTCCGAATCCGGAACCTCTACCCTATCCTCCCAGATGCGAATTCTACCTGTAAGTAAGTCCTCCCGATCCAATCCAGTATGAATGCCCATGGCTTTGCTGAATACCCCCGGTCCATTTAATGGCATCACAAGACCATTTTTCATGGGAGATTTCCATCTAGAAGAGATATGCTCTAGGCCCGATAAGGGAATGCCGCCCCGAACCAAAATAGCATGGGGCAAATCTTCCGGACCCGTTACCACATTGAACAAATGATGAATACCATAACACAAATACACATAAGCCATGCCGCCTTCCTGAAACATCGTCTCGGTGCGGGCCGTGCGGCGATTGTTCCAGGCATGGGATGCTCGGTCTTCCGGTGCCCGATAGGCCTCGGTTTCGATGATTCGGGCCTGGGTAATACCTTCGGGCAGACGGGTTTCAATGACCTTGCCCAACAACTGACGGGCTAAGGCCACCACATCTTCCTGAAGATAAAAATTTTTAGTTAAGAGGTGCATACAGGGTTTTCGATTAGGGTAAACTTCAGTTTAGGGTAAACCTCCGTTTAGGGTAAACCTCCGTTTAGGGTAAACCTCAGTTTAGGGTAAACCTCCGTTTAGGGTAAACCCCGGTTTAGGGTAAACCTCCGTTTAGGGTAAACCATTCCCATAGGTAAATCTACAAGAAAAAATTTGCTTAGCTACCCTGAATTTTGTATTTTTGTGAACCAAACATTCTAATTATTCAGATGTTCAGTTCACCAAACAAAAATTTGCTCTGGGTAATTTACACAAACACGAACACCGTATTTACCCTCCCTTCAGTAGCCATGCTCCTGGAAGAAAGCAATTTCCAGGCACTCAACCAAAAACTGAATTACTATGTACGCACGGGTAAATTACTTCATCCCCGAAAAGGGATCTACACCAAACCCAATTATAATCCAGAAGAACTTGCCTGTCTGCTATATACACCCTCTTACCTGTCGCTTGAATATGTGCTTCAAAAGGCAGGCGTAGTATTTCAGTACGACAGCCGCCTCACAGCCGTCAGTTACCTGAGCCGAAGTCTGGAAGCGGATACCTATTCATTCGCCTATCGCAAAATAAAAAATGAAATTTTGATCAATATGCGTGGCATTAAGCGAAACGGAAATATTAATATCGCCATTCCTGAACGAGCATTTCTGGATACGATGTACTTGAATGCCGCCTATTCGTTTGATAACATCCATTCCTTAGACGAAAAAATTATACGAGAACTATTACCCATTTACAATTCAACTAAGCTCACCCAAAGGGTAAATAAAGTTTTTCAAAATGGTGGACATCAACAAGCATAAATTCTTTTTGGTTCAAATCCTAAAAGACATCTACAGCGACATACAGTTGGCGTCTTTGCTGGGTTTTAAAGGCGGTACGGCATTGATGTTCTTCTATGATCTGCCGCGTTTTTCGGTGGACTTGGACTTTAATCTATTGGATACCGACAAAAAAGAATTCGTTTATGAAAACCTACGACGCCTATTACTCAAATACGGAAAAATCGACGATGAAGCCATGAAGTTTTACGGGTTTGTAATTGTGTTGAATTATGGAACAGGCGAACGAAAACTGAAAGTAGAAATTTCAAATAGACTTGGAAACGAGCAATATGAAATAAGAAATTTATTGGGCATTCAGGTGAAGACGATGATTGCATCCGATATGTTTGCCAACAAGCTATGTGCGTTGCTAGACCGCACCTAAACAACCAACCGGGATATTTTTGACGCTTACTTTTTTTTGAAACAATCCATGCCCATCAATCAAAGCATTGTAGAAACTAGAATGAAAATGCCCCTAGCCGACTACCTGCAAAAATGTATAGACACACTAGAAGCCATGAGGGATCAGGGCATCTTAAACGGTTTAGGCGAATTGCTGGAAAGTGATATGAAAAAGTTTGTTCGAACCAAACTTCGCTCAGAAACGATTCAGTTACTTAAATTTTATCAAGCTTTTCCGATTGTGGTAAAAGGTTAGGGTTAACACTTAACCCCGGTTAACACTTAACCCTGGTTAACACCCAACCCCGGTTAACAATCTTTTCAAAATGGCTGAATGAATCCCCGAATCCTTTATCTTTGTTTGACGAAATTTATACACCAAAAATATGCATCCTACACTTGCCTACCTCGAAGCCAATAAAGAAAGATTTTTGAACGAACTCCTGGATCTACTCCGCATCCCCTCTATCAGTGCCGACCCGGCCTTTAAAGCGGATGTCTTGAGAACAGCAGATTTCGTTGCCCAAAAACTTACCGAGGCAGGCGCCGATAAGGTGGAAATCTGCCCAACTGCCGGTTACCCCATCGTCTATGGAGAAAAAATAATCGACCCTGCCCTGCCGACCGTTTTGGTCTATGGGCATTATGATGTGCAGCCCTCTGTACCCGATGAACTTTGGACTACCCCAGCCTTCGAGCCCAATATTCGCAATGAAAGAATTTATGCCCGGGGCGCTTGCGACGACAAAGGCCAAATGTACATGCATGTGAAAGCTTTCGAAGCCATGCTCAAAACCAATACCCTGGCCTGCAACATCAAATTTATGATTGAGGGAGAGGAAGAAGTAGGTTCTAATAATCTGGGCAAATTCTGCATCGCCAATAAAGAAAGGCTCAAAGCCGATGTGGTCTTGATTTCCGATACCAGCATGATTGCCAATGATATCCCTTCCATTGATGTGGGCTTAAGAGGCCTGAGTTATGTGGAAGTGGAAGTAACCGGACCGAATCGGGATTTACACAGCGGAGTCTATGGAGGCGCCGTTGCCAATCCCATCAACATCCTGGCAAAAATGATTGCCTCTATGCACGATGAAAATAATCACAT
>JBEIHC010000125.1:0-7709 GCA_040381555.1 Bacteroidia bacterium | reverse complement strand
GAAATAAAAAGTCAGTTATCGCAATCATAAATGGGACTGATTCAAAAACGATACAGGAGGTTTTAGATAAAATCCCAAAGAAAAGTCGTGAAATCGTCAATGAAGTAACACTGGATATGGCTCCCAATATGGCGATGGCTGCTCGAAATTGTTTTGTGCACAGCAAACAAACGATTGATCGTTTCCATGTTGTTCGACTAGTATTAGATGCCTTACAACATTTAAGAATCAGTTATAGGTGGGAGGCTCTAGAAGTAGAAAATCAAGCAATTAAAGCTGCAAAAGCTGAAGGCAAAAGATATAAACCAGAGATATTAGGCAATGGGGACACTCTTAAAGAATTATTAGCAAGGAGCAGGTATCTACTCTACAAATACAAAGAAGAATGGACCAAGAATCAGCAAATGAGAGCAGAGATACTTTTTGAAAGATACCCGATGCTATACCAGGCATACAAACTAGTTGAATCATTTAGGAGGATATTTAACATGCTATGCAAGAAAAAAGCAAAGCAAAAGTTTTTGCAATGGAAGCAGGATATCATGGATCTCAAATTAGACAGCTTTAATAGTGTTGTGAACTCCCTGGAATATCATTTAGAGAACATATTGAACTTCTTCAATAACAGAAATACAAATGCAAATGCCGAATCATTCAACTCAAAAATAAAGCAATTCAGAGCCAATTTAAGGGGTGTAACTGATGTAAAATTCTTCCTTTTTAGGTTAGAAAAATTATTCACCTAAAACTTGCTCCCCACAAAATAATACTGACCCCTGTTTTTTACAAGCCTGAAAATGGATCTGATGCAATTCCTATAGGGCCATATTCTAAATCTTATGAGCCATTTGATGGCGTTGCGACTCATAAATATTGTGACCAAATTTATAAAGTGTTTACTGGTGTAACTATTGAAATAGATGAAGACGGTAATGTTGATCCGGATTATAAAGGCGTAGGGGATATGGTTAACTTTATTGCTGGAGGATGGAAAGATTTGAATTGGCTAATTGAAAGGCATAATCAAGTGATTGATGGTATTAAAGTACCGGATAGAGGATGGGATGCACTTTTTATTACCTCTCATAAAATCTGTAAAGAATGAGAATGCCGAAAAACCTATTGCTTTATTTTATTTTGTTTATTGGCTTAACTTTTTATTTTTTCTTTCCTCGAGAACAGTATTTTATCTTTAATCCAAGAATAGATACAAAGTTTGCCCCCACTTTTAATGAAAATAAATTTCAACTTATAGACAGAGGAATGAGTCGGTTTGAGGTTGAAAAATTGTTAGGCCCTCCCCTTACGATAGATACCCTTAAATATTTTTATCCCAATCAAAGTGTTTATGCTTTAAATTACTCTCAAGATGGTGCTTGTTCTTGGGGAGATTTCGCCTGGTTGGATGTTTTTGTACTTTTTGATAAAGATTGGAAGGTATCGCTTTATGGTCAAGCTTATAGAAATGATTAATTAAGACTTCCTTTAAGAAAGTAAATTATAGTATTTATCATTGTTAGTTTAGCTATTTAATAGAGGGATAAAGGGTTTGATTTACCAAGATTGGCTTCAACCTCAATAACTCTCCTTCTCATTCGGGAAATCCCCTGATTTGACATCCCGGATATATTGTGCAAAAGCACTATTCATTGTTTCTTTCAGATTGGCATATCTTCTGAGAAATCGGGGAGCAAATTCATAAGTAATACCCAGCATGTCATGGGTAACTAGTACTTGACCGTCGCAATGATTTCCAGCTCCAATCCCAATGACTGGAATTTTTAAGGTTTCGGAAACCTTTTTGGCCAATTCAGCCGGGATTTTTTCCAAAACCAGAGCGAATATTCCCAATTCCTGAAGGAGTAGGGCATCCTTTAACAATTGTTCGGCTTCCAATTCTTCGGTTGCCCGCACGGTATAAGTGCCAAAACGATAGATACTTTGGGGCATCAGGCCTAAATGACCCATTACTGGAATCCCGGCAGAGACAATCCTTTTGACAGATTCCTGCACAAATTCCCCTCCTTCCAATTTGATGGCATGCGCTCCGGATTCTTTCATAATTCGGATGGAGGATTGTAAGGCATTTTTGGAATCGCCTTGGTAGTTCCCGAAAGGTAAATCCACTACGACCAAAGCCCTTTTTACCCCTCTCACAACCGAAGATGCATGGTAAATCATCTGATCCAGCGTGATGGGAAGGGTCGTTTCGTGTCCAGCAATAACATTAGAGGCCGAATCGCCCACCAGGAGTACATCCAGTCCGGCATCGTCCAGAATCCTTGCCATAGAATAATCATAGGCTGTGAGCATACTGATTTTTTCCTGACGCATTTTCATTTCCTGAAGTACATGCGTGGTAATTCTTTTTTCCTGATGCGAGTGAATAGACATAATCAATGTTATTGGACTGCAAAGTTAGGGGAAAAGGTTAGATGCTAACCCCCCGTTAGATGCTAACCGTATAATGACTAATTTTGTACTAACTTGAAAATTCATGCTTCCATAGCATGGGTTTTTCTTTATATTTTAATCTCTGAAAAAATGTCCTCAAAAGGGAGAGTACTAGTAGCCATGAGCGGAGGAATAGATTCCTCTGTAGCCGCCGTGATGCTGCATGAGCAGGGGTATGAGGTAGTAGGCCTGACCATGAAAACCTGGGATTATGCCAATAGCGGGGGCAATAAAAAAGAAACCGGGTGCTGTAGCTTAGATTCCATCAATGATGCACGGAATGTGGCGGTGCGCTTGGGCTTCCCCCATTACATCCTAGATATTCGGGATGAATTTGGGGATTTTGTCATTGAAAATTTTGTGGAGGAATATCTGGCCGGTCGCACACCCAATCCTTGTGTATTATGCAATACCCACATTAAATGGAATGCCCTGTTGAAGCGTGCCGATAAATTGGAATGTGATTTTATTGCCACTGGGCATTATGCTCAAATTCGTCGTGAAAATGGGCGGGCTATTGTTTCCAAAGGTATTGACAGCAATAAAGATCAATCCTATGTGCTCTGGGGCGTGAGTCAGCAAAATTTAGCCCGCACCATTTTCCCTATGGGTGGTTTTCATAAGCCGGATATTCGAAATATGGCCATTGAAATGGGGTTTCATGAGTTAGCAAATAAGCCGGAATCTTATGAAATCTGTTTTATTCCGGATAATGATTATCATGGATTTTTGAATCGTCAGGTTGAGGGTCTTGAAGCTCGGGTGGATGGGGGCGATTTTATTTTGTCTGATGGCACAAAAGTGGGTACACATAAAGGGTATCCTTATTACACCATTGGCCAAAGGAAAGGATTAGTCGCTATGGGCGAACCTTATTTTGTAACGAAAATAATTCCTGAAACCAATACGGTGGTCATTGGGAAAGAAGAAGAGTTGGCGGGTCAATCGCTTACCGTAAGAGGATTGAATTTAGTTAAGTATGCCCGGGTGCCGGATGAATTACCTGCTTGGGTAAAGATTCGGTATAAAGATCCCGGGTCTGCTGCTATTTTACAGCAAACAGACGATCATCACCTGAAGGTTGTATTTCAGGAGCCAGTAAAAGCCATTTCTCCGGGACAATCAGCTGTTTTCTATGAAGGAAATGATTTGTTGGGTGGGGGATGGATTATTTAAAAGCCTGTTTATTTCTACTGGTATTAGTCGGGTTTGTTTCAGGATGTAAAAAAGAAGAATCCATTCCGGCTCAGACGAATGAAAGCGGTGATTATTATCCATTAGCGGAAGGACAGGTATGGCATTGGCTGGTACAGGATACAGTCTTTTTAGAAAATGATACAACCATTCAGCATTGGGTTGAAACCGATTCTTTTCGCGCATTTTTTTATGGTCAAAATGGAGTAGAAATATTCCCGAGAGATATTTACCGCAAAACTTCTTTAGGAGATTCTATCAGCACATTTCAGGTTCGTGCCTCTGCTTATCGGGCAGGGAATTATTTGTTCGAACAAAAAGAAAATAAACCCGTGGCCGTATTGCAATTGCCCCTGCAGGTAGGTGCTGTTTGGGATGCAAATGCGTTTAATTCTGCTGGTCAGGAACTTAGAACCATGAAAACTTTTAACTATCTGTATGAGCAAATTCCCAATTGCCTTTTGGTCACTTTAATGCTTCAAAATAGCTCTTTAGTAGATCAGTATGAGATCAAAGAAATTTTTGCAGCTGGGAAGGGGCAAGTCTATTCTTGGTATTTTTCCCGGGAATACACTTTCGTGGATGGTTCACCCGTTTTAGTGCGGGGATATACAAGAGAGAAAAAAAGAATTAATTTATAAATACCCTTGAAATATTTTTTGCGCCCCCTCATTCTTTCCATTCCTAATTTAAGCAAGTGGCTTGTTGTATTGTGTATTTTGGGAATTTCTTTTGTGCACGCACAGCAAAGTTTTGAAACTTGGGCCAAGGGGAAAAAGGGTGGTTTGTACCTTTCGCGCAAAAGCTTTTCTTACACCCAAGATTGGCTGCAGTATTTGAACCAATTTACCCGATTGGGAGGAGAGGATGTTCCCCGGGAAGATTTAAAATTGGCGACCTTAGTGCGTTTAGGCCAATTAATGACTCGGGAGCTTGAGGCGAAAATTCCCGGCTTAAGCGTACAATTTCTCAATGCAGATCCAGAATTAAGTTCAGCCTGGTTGGGAGTGCTCAACACCCCTAATGGCCAAGCAGCCCCAAGAGTGGCGGGTTTGGATACGCTCGATTTTTTATTGACGGTGGAAAATATTTCTTTGTTTGCAAACCAAGAGAAATCCGTTTATTCCATCAGCAATCAAATTCGTACCGATCGACGCTGGTTGTATAATTTGGAAGCTACAGTCCGCATTACCGATGGGCAGAATCATTTGATAACTGCTTCGATTCCACTTCGAGTAATGACGGAGCAGGTTGAGGGATTGCAACCTCGATTTGATTTTGATAATTCGATTTCTCCAGGTGGGAAGATGCTGGCGGAGTTGTTTTCGAAGGTGTTGACCACTTCAATGCCATAGGAATGGCTTGCAGTAGCCCCTGTTTTTCACTAATTTTGCAAAAAATAATCGAATTCTATGGCATTTGATATCGAAATGATTCGGGAAACTTATCAGAAGTTTCCTGCAAGAGTAGAAGCTGCTCGCAAACTCTTAGGTCGCCCGTTGACCTTGACAGAGAAAATCCTGTATGCCCACTTATTTGATGGCACCCCGGCAAGTCCTTATGAAAGAGGAAAGTCTTATGTGGATTTTGCCCCAGACAGAGTAGCCATGCAGGATGCAACAGCCCAAATGGCCTTGCTTCAGTTTATGCAGGCCGGCCGTAAAAAAGTTGCCGTGCCTTCTACCGTGCATTGCGATCACTTGATTCAGGCGAAAGACGGTGCTTTGACGGATCTTGCCGTTGCCATTGATACCAATAAAGAAGTCTATGATTTTCTGGCTTCTGTTTCTGATAAATATGGAATCGGATTCTGGAAACCGGGTGCGGGAATTATTCACCAGGTAGTGCTTGAAAACTATGCTTTCCCCGGAGGAATGATGATCGGTACCGATTCTCATACGGTAAATGCCGGAGGATTGGGGATGATCGCCATTGGGGTAGGAGGGGCAGATGCGGTGGATGTGATGGCCGGAATGGCCTGGGAATTGAAAATGCCTAAGTTGATTGGGGTAAAATTGACGGGAAAATTAAATGGCTGGACCTCTGCTAAAGATGTGATTCTGAAAGTAGCCGGTATATTGACGGTAAAAGGCGGAACAGGCGCTGTAGTAGAATATTTCGGTCCGGGAGCAGATAGCATTTCCTGCACCGGAAAAGGAACCATCTGCAATATGGGTGCTGAGATTGGTGCCACTACTTCTATTTTCGGATATGATGATAAAATGGGTGATTACCTTCGTTCGACAGATCGGGCGGATGTAGCTGCCTTAGCGGATGGTATTATTGCACACCTTCGTTCGGATGAAGAGGTGAATCAACATCCAGAAAAATATTACGATCAAGTAATTGAAATTAATCTGGATACGCTGGAGCCTCATATTAACGGTCCCTTCACTCCGGATTTGGCCTGGCCTTTGTCTCAGTTTGCTCAGGCGGTAAAAGACAATAACTGGCCCTCGGTGTTAGAAGTGGGCTTGATTGGTTCTTGTACCAATTCATCTTACGAGGATATTACCCGTGCAGCTTCTATTGCTGAACAAGCGGTATCCAAAAATCTAAAAGCGAAAGCAGAATTTACCATCACCCCAGGTTCAGAGCAGGTTCGCTTTACTGTGGATCGGGATGGTTTGCTGAAAATATTTGACCAAATGGGTGGGGTGGTAATGGCGAATGCTTGTGGACCTTGTATTGGTCAGTGGGCAAGACATACCAATGACCCTACTCGTAAAAATTCCATCATCACCTCCTTTAACCGGAATTTCGCCAAGCGTCAGGATGGGAATCCGAATACCCACTCTTTTGTGGCCTCTCCGGAAATTGTGACTGCTTTTGCCATTGCGGGAGATCTTACTTTCAATCCAATGAAAGATACCCTCACCAATGAAAAAGGGGAGCAGGTAAAATTGGATGAGCCTAAGGGAATTGAGCTTCCGGTAAAAGGTTTTGCTGTAGAAGATGCAGGCTATCAGGCTCCGGCCGCGGATGGCAGTGGAGTGCAGGTGAAAGTTTCTGTTACTTCAGACCGCCTACAACTCTTGGAAGAATTTAAGGCTTGGGAAGGAAGTGATTTGAAGGGGCTGAAATTATTGATTAAGGCCAAAGGGAAATGTACTACCGATCATATTTCAATGGCTGGGCCATGGCTGAAATACAGAGGACATTTGGATAATATTTCCAACAATATGCTGATTGGTGCAGTCAATGCATTTAATGAAAAAACAGATTCGGTAAAAAATCAGTTGACAGGAGAATATGCCGGCGTGCCGGTCGTACAGCGTGCTTATAAAGCAGCGGGTATAGGTTCAATTGTGGTGGGCGATGAAAATTATGGAGAAGGTTCTTCCCGTGAGCATGCAGCCATGGAGCCCCGGTTCTTAGGTGTGCGTTGCGTACTAGTAAAATCCTTTGCCCGTATTCACGAAACCAACCTGAAAAAACAAGGTATGTTGGGATTGACATTTGCAGACAAGGCTGATTACGATAAAATCCAGGAAGATGATTCCATTGATATTATTGGATTGACAAGTTTTGCAGAGGGAAAACCCTTAACCCTTGTATTGAATCATAAGGATGGCTCCAAGGAAGAAATTCTGGCTAACCACACCTACAATGCTGCGCAGATAGAATGGTTTAAGGCAGGAAGTGCTTTGAATTTGATTAAGCGTCAGCAGAATTAATTATTGAGTATTCAGTAATAAGTTTTAACGGAGCAGAATTTTTTCTGCTCCGTTTTTTTATGACTTACCCTAAGCTGGGACTTACCCTAAGCAAAGACTTACCCTAAGCAAAGGCTTACCCTAAGCAATGACTTACCGAAGTTTTGAAAAATTCGGCATTCAGAACATTGCATGCTTTTTATTGGTTTAAGAATTAATTCCTTGCATTGGAATAAATCCAAAAATTTTGTCTTGCCTTAAATCGGCTGAATACTGTATTTCGTTTTAATTTACCTATTCAATTCCTGACTTGTCCCCTTAAATTTTAGTGCGGTCGTAATTATCTGTATATCAGAATATTGAATTTTTATTTTTGTAAATTTACCGCACTAAGGGGTGTTTAGG
>JBEIHC010000124.1:0-7767 GCA_040381555.1 Bacteroidia bacterium | reverse complement strand
TATTCAGTAAACCAACACCATATTTCTACTTTTTTGGCCTTTGTAAAAGATGGACAAATAGCAATACCCGAGGTGCAACGCCCTTTTGTATGGGATGCCTCCAAGGTTCGTGACTTATTGGATAGTCTTTACAAAGGTTATCCTATCGGTTATGTGATTACTTGGCAAAACCCCAATGTGAGGCTAAAAGACGGCAAATTATCGGAAGGTAAAAAAATTCTGATAGACGGGCAACAACGCATTACTGCTCTTAATGCAGCCGTATTAGGAAACTATGTCATCAATAAAGATTACGATCGAGTTAGAATAAAGATTGCATTCAATCCTAAAACAGAAGTGTTTGAAGTGCAAAACCCTGCAATTTTAAAGGATAAAGCCTGGATACAGGATATTTCGGAGGTGATGAATTCGGGAAGTATCATACAAGTTGTTCGTCAGTATTTGGATTTGAATACCGATGCCGATTCAACCATAATTGAAAAGAATATTAGCAACTTATTATCTATTCAGCACAAGCAAATTGGTACTATTGATCTGGCGCACGACTTAGATATTGAAACCGTTACAGAGATATTTATTCGCATCAATTCTCAAGGCGTTGTATTATCTCAAGCTGATTTTGCAATGAGTAAAATAGCATCTAATGAAAAATTCGACGGACCTAACTTGCGAAAAGCAATCGATTATTTCTGTCATCTAGCCGTTGCCCCCCAATTTTTCGAACATATTAGTGACCACGATAAAGACTTTGCATCCACTGATTATTTTAAAGCCATGACATGGCTCAAAGACGAAAAGGATGATCTATTCGACCCCAGCTATACCGATATGTTGCGTGTTTCATTTACATCAGCATTTGCCAGAGGTAAAATGTCTGATTTAGTAAGCCTTTTATCAGGTCGTAATTTTGAAACTCGTGAGTTTGAAGAAAGAATAGCTGCCGAAACATTCGAAAGAATGAAACAATCTGCTTTGCGTTTTATGCATGAAGATTATTTTAAAAAATTCGTGATGATTATTCGTTCAGCTGGATTTATTTCACCGGATTTAATTCGCTCAAAAAATGCACTAGACTTTGCTTATATCATTTATTTAAAACTAAGAGAAGAAAAAATGCCACAAGGTGAAATTGCAAGATTAGTCTCTCGTTGGTTTGTTTTTTCAGTCATTACAAGCAGATATGGAGGTTCACCTGAAAGCACTTTTGATTATGACATAAGGCAAATGGCAAATCATCCATTTAAAGACTATTTAGCCTCCGTTGAACAAGCGGAACTTTCAGATTCATTTTGGAATTTTGGTTTAACGCAACGATTAGATACCTCAGCAGGCAGCAGTCCTGTGTTTCATGTTTACCAGGCATCACAGGTAAAGGGTCAAGATAAAGGTTTTCTTTCACGAGATATTACAGTAGCTGATATTATATTGTACAAGGGAGATATTCACCATATTTTCCCTAAGAGCTATCTTAAAAAAAATAATAAATCAAAGGGAGAATACAATCAAATTGCGAACTATGTTTTGATGCAGCAGGAGATAAACATTGCAATAGGCGCAAAATCCCCTGATGTTTATTTTTCTGAATTAAAGGAACAATGTGAAGGTGGAAAAATGATATATGGAGGAATTGAAACGATGGATGAGCTATTGTCAAATCTTAAAACACATTGTATTCCTGAATCTATTTTCAGTTTGGACATTAATGGGTACGACAGTTTTCTTGAAGAGCGCAGGCAATTGATGTCTGATAAAATTCGTAACTACTATTATAGCCTATAATATGAAATTCGGATTCCGCACACCATCCCTTACCAAGCGAATCGCTGCCCGAACTTCGGTGAAGCGGATCATTCGCCATAGCCTAGGCTTTAAGGCTCCTAGGGGAATGGGCTGGTTTACGAATCCAAGGAAAGCTGCCTACAATCGACTTTACAACAGAACTACCAGGGGGTGTATGGTAACACTTGGCGGCATCATCAGTATTCCATTTTTGTTGGTTCTGCTTATAGTTTTCCTTTTTTAGAGGTTCTTTTTCACGATCCGGTTGATGTAACGAATGAAGTCCTTTGAGCCTACCACTTTTACATCTTCCAGGAATCCGAGGACAAATCTGCTGGGAGCCTGGAAGCTCTGCACCTTCGCCATAAAGTAATACTGGTCAGTGTCAGGTATGGGTTTGATGTAGGGAACGCTCATTGGATATTCTTCTTTGAGCACCTGGGCAGCACGCATGCTCATCTGTATTTCTATTTCCTTGTTCAAACTCTTGCCCTGGAATCCGAAAATATCCGGTTTGAAAAACTCATGTTCCTTTTCGTATTGCATCTTTGAATCCAATACCTCTACCTCTGCCATGCGCTCGATATTGAAATACTTGTTTTGCTTAGTCTTTACTTCAAAAGCTGATACAGATTCATAATCGTCGGTGAAACACATAGGCTCAACAATCCGGTCACTAATGGTTTGGCTATGCGCCGAAATGTAATTTTTTATGAGCAATTGTCGACCTTCAATAATGGCTATGGATATTTGCTCAACGATATGACCTAAATGCGCCTTGAATAATAGATTAGCGCCTATTTGCAGCTCACTAGATAAACGAACTTTCTGCAATACGCTCTCCGCTAATTTCGTGCTTTTACCGGTCGTTTTTATTAGCTTTTCCAGGTAATCTGTTTCCTGTTCAGTGAAAGTAACCGTATCAGAATTTCCACCTGTGGTAATCCATATCCGGTTGGCGCTGTCTCTTTCAATCTGGAAGCCCAGTTCTTTCAGCATATCCAGGTAACGGTAAACAGTCCGTTCGGAAGTGTCTAAAAATTCCATAACGCTTTTAACCGATTTTGCAGGCTTTGTCTTCAAATAGGTAATCAGTTGAAATACCCGATATATTCTGTTCTGATTGAACATGCGATAATAATTTGTCAAATAAAGTCAAAGACAATAACATTCCCAAGGGATTGACCCTATTTGGCAGAAACATTTAGTTTTTTTGCTCGAAGTATTTTAAACTTTTGAATTATGAAAAAATATCTATTGTTATTTATTTTGTCCGGTATGGCTTTTATCGGATGCAAACCTAAGTGTGTAAAGTGTACTAGTTGGGTTAAACAAAATCCTGACCAAACAAAGATTTGGGCTGAAGTTTGTGGGACAAAAAAGGAAAGAGATGAGTTTGTCCATAATTCGCTTACCAATAAATATTCTTATATGGAAGTAGTTTGCGAATAAATTATGTAAATCATCTGGTTCTAATGTTGAAAGCAGAGCTTGTGAAGAACGCTAAGTAATCTTCATTTTTCCACCGGCATTAAACCTGCCGGTGGCTTTTGCTTCCCCCTTTCCAACTTCAATAATCACATCCACTTCATGAGCATGGGTGTTTACGCCCTTGAATCGTCCTTCCTTGGTAGTGTGATAAATGAAGATGAATGAAATTCTGGGATTCTGCTTGCGTAATTCCTCCAGGTATGCCACATCCATTTATCTGCTACTCCTAAAATAGTGCTGTTTTAAAATGGTGTAATACTCCGAGATTAGTGGAACGGTAGTTTAGTTAAAACAGCTTTAACTTTATAAAACCTTAGGACCATATGAAATCCCCTCACCTTACCGGACCAAACAATTACATAGGGATGATATATTTGTTGGTTATTCTATGAACATGGGGATGAAGGAGGGAATTCAGCAATATATTTAATGAAACATTCAATACTCTATTTTGGGTATTATGGCCTTGCCCTGTCTATTCCACTTTCTGATGGTGTTTTTTTTCTGGTGGGATTAATTTTTTTCAATAACGCCAATCATCACCCCAAAATACCCACCAGTTTCGGTGTAGTGTTTCTGGGGTAAATAGGTTTTGGATATTGCGCCATCCAGATATAACGCATTTTTACAACCCTTGGCTTTGAAATACATCGCAAAATCATAAAAGTTTATGGGTCTGGTGGACATCGCAAATAGGACTGAATTATCGGGTAAAATGCCAACCCCATTTCGGATATTTAAACTGTTAGATTTGGGTCTGAATGCTTTTGAGGGATGGATTTTTCCGTTTATCACCAGCATAGGTCCGGATTGAGTTGCAAATTGAATATTACCGGTATTTTTAAATTCCTTACTGCTACAAATACCGGGTGTCTGAGTATCTGTCAGATAAAAGACCCCATTGGGTTGGTAATAAAAATTACCCTTCCCTTTTCTCAGGTCTATTGTTTTTAGGGTTTTATGGTTTTCAATGTAAAGGCCTTGTGGGGCCATTTTTTTATCATACATGCCGCCATTGGTTGCAAAAATTAAAGTCTCATTTTTGCTTTCTACATGTTGAATTAAATTGTCAAAATTTTCCAGGATTTGTCCATCCTCGTCTTTCCAAAAAAAATGAATCTTTTGTTTCTTCGGATGGACCACATAAGATAGAATGGGTTCTGTTGCAACATATGAGTGAGGTTTATCTGGAGACAGAGCAATGTATATGCCCAAGACAAGCAGAAACAAAGCTATTATGAGGATTGCAATTTTTGATAGAGATTTCATTGCAGCAATTTAGCCATATTTTATTTTTCGATGTCAAATATTATTCGGGTGTAGATTCTCTTTATTCTTGCATCAAGCAGATGCCAGAGCACCTTAAAAATCCCAATATTGTCATTGGCTCATCCGTTAGAAAGTGGTTTATTAAAACCTTATGCAGAAGTCGGGACTATAAACATAAGATAAGGCAAAACAATATTTATTCCCAACTGAAAATTCAAATGGGAACTTTCTAATATAAATAAGCAATTCTTCCCCGTGTCCCTCTCACTCTTTGCCATGAAAGGGCCTCTCCCTTTCTCGGGGCTTAAGCCCTCGATTCAATCACTCCCCAAAGTGAAAAAATCGGTACATTCTAAAGCCGCCTTCGATGGACATAAACACCATGATGGGTTTGCCGACGATGTGATTTTCCGCTACGAATCCCCAATATCTGGAATCCATAGAATTATTGCGGTTGTCGCCCATCATGAAGTAATAATTCATGCCGAATGTATAGGTAGTGGTTGGTTTCCCATCAATGCGGATTTGATCTGCTAGAGTGAGTTATCAGTATATATGGTAAACCGAATGGCACTTTGACTGACAATGGGGCGGAATTTCGTTCTGAGGAAATGCTGTGCTGGTTTATAGTAATAATATCAATTGGTTTCGAATACAGAAAGGAAAACCACAGCAAAATGCTATTATTGAAAGATTTAATAGGGTGTATCGAGAAGATATTCTGGGTGCCAATGTGTTCAACACATTGCAGGAAATACAGGAGCTGACCTTTGAATGGTTGAAAGAATATAATGCAATAATACCGCATCAATCATTAAATTATCAAACACCTAATGAATATGTGGCGTAGGTTTTTTTAAGGCATGGGTCCCGGAATGTAAAACGGCCTACCGTTATCGAAAGGTCGGTCATTCCGGTATGTTGAACATATCCCTGACAAGTTGCTCCTCAGCAGCGCTTGTTTACGTTTCTGTTCAACATTAATAATCTCAACCAGAAAAACTACATTTACAAACTGTCAAATTTCCCAGCCACTTACCGATTGTTCGTTTCAATACTGTATCCATTTTATGGCTCTACGCATTTTACAGTGGGTTCAATAACTATTTATGTAATGGGAAAATTCATCATCGAAGATTAAAGACTTATTTGATACTATCTCGCTATCCAAATCTAGAATATCCGTTAAACCTGAATATATCAGGTTTAACAGCCCGGTCGCTGAGTAGCCCCCAATGAAATTGTGTCGTTCATTAATATAGTGTGGGGGTCGTATCGAAGTGCCCGGGCGGGTAATTCGAAGAATACCTTAATATACATAAAAAGAAATTACCCACTAAATAATGCGTAGAGCCCATTTTCTATAGAAGTTACTTTAAAATTTTCTTTAGGAATTATTTTAGTCATGTTTATCTTTGTTATTTATTCTTCTTTTTTTCTAAGTTTTATTTAGGATAAGTATAACGAAAAAATACAAAATGTAAAGTGTAAATGAAACAATATTTTCATTTCTATTCTATTATAGTCAATCATTCATTTTATAATTTCTCAAACACAAAACACAGCATACAAAGGAATTGAATACACATTCCCTTCAAACCCGAAATTTTTTGCGGATACTTTATACCCATACTCAGGCTGGTATCGCTTTATAAATAGGGATAAGCTTTGGGCTTTTACATTTTCTGATGATTTTACTTCAACAGGAATAATTTGTCCCTGTTTGTTTTGGATGATAAAATCAACTTCGGCTTTGACTTCAGATTCCCAATAATAGGGTTCATAACCCTTGGTTTTAAGCGCTGTCGCTACATAGTTTTCTGCAATAACACCTTTAATTCCAATTAAATCAAAGGGCTGAATAAAAAGACTTTGATTATTTAACCCCGATTTGGAGCAAAGTAATCCGGTATCGGATACATACACTTTAAAAAAATCGGGGGAGGCGAAAGCAATTAAAGGTACTTGTGGCGAATGGCATTTGTGCACTGTTACAATCAAACCAGATGATTTAAGCCAATCCAGTGGTGCTTCATAGTTACTTGCCCTTCCGCCAGATTTAATGAGTTTGTATTGGAACTTGCGGTTTTCTTTGGCTAATTGTGATGGGATACTGGTGTAAGTGGCCATTATTTTTACCGTTTCCATGGGAGTTGCGTACTTCGACATATCCGCAATATAGGAATTCAAAATGTTTTTTTGCAAGGATATAACAAAGTTAAAGTCTTTGTTTTGTATGTATTCGTTCACAACCTGCGGCATTCCACCTAAAGAAATGTACAGCCGGAATAACTCCATAAAATGGGCATGCAAACTGCATTCTTTTCTATTATCCAAGCAGTCTTTAATAATCGCAACGGCTTCTTTTTTGTCCATTGCCCATAAAAACTCTTCAAAGTCCATGGGGTATAGGTGTTCAATTTGCACCTTTCCTACAGGAAATGAATATTGTTCTCGGTTTATGGCAACACCCAATAAACTGCCAGCAGCCACCACAGCATAGGTTGGGGCTTGCTCAGCAAAATATTTTAAGGAGGTAAGTGCCCTTTCACATGTTTGTACTTCATCCAAAACCAACAGGGTTTTTTCTTCAAATATGGATTGTCCGGCAATTAATTGCAATTGAGGCAACAATTGCTTCGGGCTGATATCGCCGGCAAAAACTTTCTGTAATTCGGTATTGTTTTCAAAGTTTAAATACACTACATTTTCAAAATCTGATTTTCCAAATTGCAGCAGCGTATAGGTTTTGCCTACCTGTCTTGCACCATGCAAAAGTAAAGGAAGCCGGCTCTTTGATGCTTTCCATTCTTTTAATATTTTTGTTATCTTTCGTTCCATATAGTGTAATTAAAAGCCATTTATTCGTTCCTATAAATGTAAAATACTGCATTTTCGTCAACTTTGAAAGAGCATTTTGGAAATAATAGTTCAAAATCTAATGAAACGGGAATTAATCCCAAACCCTAAAAAAAACGGCTCTACGCCGTTTTTTGTGGGTTTGATAGGACCATTTTCCAAAATTTTGGAATAGCAAATGATTCAGGAATCCCCAAATTAGATGTTATTCCAATTTGTTTTATTTAATGAAGTTCTGGACATAATTGTTGTGGCCAGTGGGGTTGAAGCCCTCTCCCCTGGCTTGTCCATGCAAAGATGAGTTATCTCGATTTCATAACCCAAAATCAAATCTAACAGGCAGTGGCAATGCGGGTGGAGTCCCCTCCC
>JBEIHC010000123.1:0-7793 GCA_040381555.1 Bacteroidia bacterium | reverse complement strand
GTTAAACCTGATATATTCAGGTTTAACGGATATTCTAGATTTGGATAGCGAGATAGTATCAAATAAGTCTTTTAATCTTCGATGATGAATTTTCCCATTACATAAATAGTTATTGAACCCACTGTAAAATGCGTAGAGCCAAAAAAATGGAATTTAAAATTACCCACTAAGAATTGCGAAGAGCCCTTTTTATATTTACACACGAAAAATGGCGTAATTTTTTCTTTATCTCTTGAGCCATTCACTGGCATGGCGTATATCATCCGATAACACTCTGTCTTCCTCAATTACCGGAACAACTTTCCGGAATTCTTCCAACCAATTATCTAACTCTAGAACTGTCTTTTCTGGTGCTCTAAAATACAAAGCCTGTGAAGCATGCATCAGTTCAATAGCCAATAATATATCCAGATTTTCTACTACCTGAAATAATTTTACCGCAGCATTAGCCCCCATAGAAACATGATCTTCCTGTCCATTAGAGGAGGGAATAGTATCTACTGAAGCCGGCGTACAATGCTGCTTATTTCGATTAACTATGGATGCCGCTAAATACTGAGCGATCATTAAGCCGGAATGCAATCCTGGATTGGCAACCAAAAAAGCAGGCAAGCCTCTTTGACCGGATAATAACAAATAGGAACGACGCTCGGAGATAGAACCCAATTCTGCTAAGGCAATGGCCATAAAATCCAAAGTCAAGGCTAAAGGTTGACCATGAAAATTTCCTCCGGAAATAATTAAATCCTCGTCTGGAAAAATATTCGGATTATCTGTTACGGAATTTACTTCGGTTAGTATTACAGTGGCAGCATAGGCAAGTGCATCTTTAGTAGCCCCATGCACTTGGGGAATGCATCTGAAAGAATAAGGATCCTGCACCTGAGTTTTCGACCTTTGTGCAATGGGAGATTGCTTTAACCAATGGAAGATTTTTGAAGCCGTTTCTACCTGTCCTGGATGCGGCCTTACCTGATGAATTTCTGAATAAAAGGGTTCTATGCGGCAATCAAATCCATCTAAACTTAAAGTAGCAATTCGATCGGATAATTCCAGTTGCCGCTGAGCCTGAAGATGACACTGCACGGCAAATGCGAGCATAAACTGAGTGCCATTTAATAAAGCTAAACCCTCTTTAGATTTTAACTGAAGCGGCTTCCAATTCTTTTGACTCAATAAATCTGCCCCGCTTATTTTCTCTCCTTGTAACCATACTTCCCCTAAACCCACCAAGGGCAAACATAAATGAGCCAAAGGAGCCAAATCTCCACTAGCCCCCAAAGAACCTAATTCATAAACAACGGGAAAAACGCCCTGATTATAGAATTCAATTAATCGTTCTACTGTTTCCAGGCAAACACCTGAATGACCGTAAGAAAGAGATCGTATTTTCAAAAACAACATCCACTTAACCACAGAATGAGCAATTTCCGAACCGGCACCACAGGCATGGGACATAAGCAAATTCAACTGCAGCTGCTCCATGTCCTGCGCATTGATTCGGGTGCTATGTAATGCCCCAAAACCGGTATTGATTCCATACACCGGACCTTCTGTTTGAGTTAATTTTGACTCTAGATAGTTCCGGCATTTTTGAATATTTGCCCGACAGGCATCCGATAATTCCAATTGAGGATTATGGGATTGAACGAATCGCAAATCCTCCCAACTAAGTGGGGCTGGCGAAAGGACAAAATTTGTTTGCATAAATTCCTTTACGAGTTGTTAAGTTGATTCAGGAGTTCTTCTAAAGAAACTTTCTCCTGGGAGGAGTTTCTCAGGTCTTTTAATTGATATTGGCCATTTTGAATTTCTTCTTCTCCAGATAAAATCATCCAAGGAACTTGCTTCTTCAATGCATACTCAATCTGCTTAGCCATTTTCTTTTCATCTGGATAATACTCCGCTGAAATTCCTTTATTTCTCAACAATGCCAGCAGTTTCAGATTTTCTTTTCGAGAAGCTTCCCCAAAATTGGCAATCAACACTTTCACACTAGACAAAATAGAATCTGGAAAGGCATTTAATTCTTGGAGCACATCGTAAATCCGATCTGCCCCAAATGAAATCCCTACTCCGGAAATCCCCTTTAAGCCAAATCCACCGGTGAGGTCATCATACCTGCCGCCCCCCCCAATACTCCCCATCTGAACGGCCTTAGTCTTTACTTCAAAAATCATCCCAGTGTAGTAATTCAACCCTCGAGCCAAGGTAAAATCTGCTTGTATCAGGGCATAATGCTCGGGGCTCAATGCCTGAATATTTTCCAGCACAGTGTTGAATTCAGCAATTCCCTTTTGTCCAATTTCGGATTTTGCCAGCATGGGTTCTAATTCCTGAATTCTATCTTCAGGTTTTTGAGAAGGATCTGGAGCGAATACAGGTTTAAGAGAAAACAATAAATCGGTCTGCTCTTGGGAGAAATGACGATTCTGCAACTCGAGTAATACGCCTTCTACCCCAATTTTATCTAGCTTATCTAAGGCAATGGTTAATTCTGTTAATCGCTCCGGCACGCCACATATTTCTGCTATGCCTGCTAAGATTTTCCTGTTATTCAGGCAAATCTGCACTTGAGGAATTTGAAGTTGAGTAAATACCTCTGCATAAAGAGTAGCCAACTCTGCTTCGAGTACGAGGGAATCACTTCCTACAATATCGGCATCACACTGATAAAACTCCCTGTATCTGCCTTTTTGAGGTCTATCGGCTCTCCAAACTGGTTGAATCTGATACCGGCGAAAGGGTAATTGAATTTCATTTTGATGCGTGGCCACTACCCGTGCAAAGGGAATGGTCAGGTCATATCTCAAGGCCTTTTCGGCAATCTTTGGGCTCATTTTTTTATAGCCGCTAGAAATTGCCTCTTCTGTAATTCCGGACAAAAAATCCCCGGAATTCAATACTCGAAACATCAACTGATCTCCTTCATCTCCGTATTTTCCGGTAAGGGTGCTGAGCATTTCCATGGAAGGAGTTTCCAGCGGGAGAAAGCCATATCGAGTAAATGCGGATTCTATTAAGGAGAAAATGTATTTGCGTCTTTGCATTTCCTGTGGCAGGAAATCACGCATGCCCTTAGGGGCTGAAGGTTTGCTCGCCATACCACAAAAGTACGAAATGCAAACAGGATTACTTCAGCTAATGATAATCCTTACTACGCCTGAACTTCTAAAATAGAATGCACAGGAATCGTCAATCCCCCTTTCAAAGCAACATGTGTTTCAGAAACATTCCAAATGGTGGTCCTAACGGCTTTAATTCCCTGCAGCGTTTGAAACACAATTTTGGCTTTTACCTGAAAGGCATTGCCCCCTTTCAGAAACCGCATCAACTGTTGCATCCGTGTTTTGCGGGAATCCTCTCCGCATAATACATCCTGGTTAACCGGTGCATATTGAGGAATATGCTCCTTTTCGATCATTTCTGGTGTCATATAGTATATTCTAAAAATTATTAAAACCCGATTCTATATACGCTGCACCTATTATTTTGTTTTATGAAATATATGAAAACGACAAAAAAAATACCATTCACCCTTTTTCTCTAGAAACCCTATTCTAAAGCCAATACCCATAATCCTAATAGTAAATAGACCAGCATCAAATCCCGATTCTTGTTAGATATTCAGCAGAATAAACTACTTGAAAATGAATTCCGAAGACAATATTTTAGCATCTCCCGGATTTTTAGCAATTTTACGGTACAAATATGAAAACGATTTACTCCCTGCTCGCCTTTTGCTTTTTACTGGTACTGCTTACCGGAACCACTGCTTGTAAAAAAAGATGTGGGGTATGCCAAAAAACCATCACTGAAATAGCGCCCGATGGCACTACTGTTGACACGGTTCATAACATTCCCCTATGTGGACGGGAATTGGATAAACAAAATGGAAAGATTGTCCGGGAGACCATCGGTAGTGTAGAACCCAAAACGGTTCGAATTACAGAAACGCGTTGCGGAGAAAAGATTTAAGGATTTTTAGCTTTCTCTGATTCCAATCGTATTTTTTTGAAGTTTTCAATCTGCTCAGACAAGGTATCCATCCATTTTTCAGATTGAGGAAAAAAAATCTCTGAGAAACTATACAATGCAGGTCCAGCTCCTGAAATTACCGGGTAAAGATGGGATTCTTTCTTGAGATTGTCGGAAATCAATCCTGTTCTATCTGCCAACCAATTTACCAGAAGTACAATTAAAAACACCTGAAGTCCAGCTAGGAGTGCACCCGCAATCCTATTAACCAATCCTAAAACTAAAGTCATGTCCAATAAGCGGGTTGCAAACCGGGCAAATAAATTGAAAGCTGTCAAAAGTGCTGCAAACAAAAGGGCAAAAGAAATCAAGGGAACTGCAGAAAGTCCATTTTGAAGAATTTTCTGGAGAATATTTCCAAAATCGCCCATCCAGAGCCAAGCTAAATAAACAGCAACCAGCAGCCCTAAGAGCCCTGCCAATTCCCGAATCATTCCCTTACGAAATCCCTTAAAGGCTGCCAATCCAATCAAAATCAGCACCACAAGGTCATAAGTGCTCATGCCCCACCTAACAACTCACGCACAATCTGATTAATTATTTTCCCATCCGCTTTACCTGCCATAGCTTTGCTCGCAGGGCCCATTACTTTCCCTAAATCACCTGGGCCAGACGCCCCAACTGATTGAATAATCGCCTGCACTTCTGTGCGAATTTCCGCTTCGCTCATTTGCTTCGGTAAATAGCGCTCGATTACCAGCAACTCTTCCTCTTCCCCAACAGCTAAATCATCCCGACCATTGCTTCTGAATTGATCAATTGAATCTTTTCGCTGTTTTGCTTGACGCGTCAAAAGCTTCATTTCATCCTCAGCACTTAGTTCCGCTGCGGCTCCGGAAGCTGTTTCTGCCAGCAAAATAGCACTCTTTATAGCCCGAAGGGCCCGCAAAGCCCCCTGATCACGGCTTTTCATCGCCTGCTTAATATCTTCTGAAATTTGTTCTTTTAGTGTCATGAGTCAAATTTACAAATTCCTGCAAAATAGTTGGATGCATGAACAGCAAATTATATAAAAGAATTGAAAAATATCACACGACCTGCAGTATCAATATTTTCCGCGATTTGATCAATATCACTTTGTGATACCAGTCAGTTAATAAAAATGACCATTGAAATAAATTTAAAAGCTAAGTCATTTTATCTCTCACCAGATAGAATTACATTTGATTAAATTCATTCATAATATAACTATTTATCATTTCATCATGCAGAAAAATTTAATTCTCTCTTTATTGCTCCTTTGTATATTCATCCCAAAAAATTGGGTTCATGCCCAAGCGGTAGACTGGAGCATTAACTCGCCAGGAATGGGAATTGATGTTGCTACAGATAATTTTGGCAACACATTTAATTGCATGCAAATTATTGGTTCGGTAGTAATGGGCTCCAATACGCTCACTAGTAATGGGGTGCAGGATGTCATTGTCTCTAAATACTCCCCTACAGGTAATTTACTTTGGGCAACTTCCTTTGGGGGTGCCGGTGGAGATTACGCCAATAGCGTCGTGTATGACAACCAAGGAAGCGTTTGGGTAACCGGTCAATTCTCCGGAACTATGACAGTTGGAAGCTTTACGCTTACAGGAGCAGGAGGTACGGATGCCTATTTAGTAAAACTGAATGCTGTCAATGGTGCGGTATTATTTGCAGCAAGAGGCGGTAGCACTGGAAATGATGTGGGAATGTCCGTAAAGGCTTTACCTAATGGCACCCTCTATTGGTCTGGCACTTATACCTCCTCCTTTACCTTTGGTACCAATACCATCACAGGTAGCGGAATGGATGTTTTCCTTTTGCAACTCAATAATTCTGGTGCAGTGAACTGGAGTAAAAACATCACAGGTTCCAATATTGAAACTATGTGGACTATGAACATTGACCCTTCCGGAAATGCTTATATCGGAGGCTTTGCTACTTCAGCCAATACATCATACGCAGGAAGTGCTACAGTCAATATGTCCCCTTCTACCCATTTTGTCACTAAATTCGACAATAGTGGAAATTATGTTTGGTCTGCCAATTCAGATTTTAATGGAGAAATTTACGGTGTATCTATTGATGCTGCTGGAAGCGTGTATTTCACCGGAAACTTCGACACGCAAATTACCTTGGGCAGTATTACCCTAACCAATTCTGGCGCGAATGATGATATTCTTTTAGTAAAATTAAATAGCGCAGGACAATATTGCTGGGCCAAAAACTTCGGCAGTACTGGTTCAGATCAAGGATATAATTTATTCTCTGACCCTTCTGGAAATTTATTTCTAACAGGCTCCTTCCAGTCCACTTTCAGCTTTGGGGGAGTCAATGTAAATGGAGGAGGAAATGGAATGGCCTATGCTGCTAAATTAGACTCTGCAGGCACTGTCATTTGGGTAATTCAAGCAAATAGCAGCAACTTATCCTATGCTAAAGGAATTTACTGGTTTGGTCCGGATGATATTTATATGGCAGGTATTGGAAGTGGTACCATTACTTTTGGCAATTCTGTCGTGAATATGACCAACGGAAGTGGCTTTCTTACAAAAATCGCTGATCACGCCAACATTATTGAAGGAACCGTTTTCAGAGATTTCAATAATGATGGCGTACTGAACACAGGAGAAACGGGAGTACCCAATACTATTATGCAACTGAACACAGGTCCCTATGTAAGCAGTTCAAATAATAATGGTATTTATCAATTATTTACAGCAGCAGGTAGTTATTCTGCAAGTATTCCTTCTCTTCCTTTATATCATACACTTAGTACAGCACCTTCTCAAACAGCCACTTTTGTTGGAATGGGAAATATTGATACCGCTAATCATTTTGGATTGTACCCAGCACCAAATGTTAATGATTTACGCGTAACTGTAACTCCAATTTCCAGACCTAAGGCAGGATTTGTATTGCACTATATGATTACTTGTACCAATGTGGGTACTACTACTCAAAACGCAGTATTGAATTTTACCGGAGATGCGATTCTGAGTTACCTTCAAGCTTCACCTACTCATAGTTCTCAATCAGGCTCTACCTATACTTGGAACTTAGGAGGATTAGCGCCACAAGCTACCACCTCTGTCAATGTAATGTTCAATGTGCCCACGAATGCGATGATTGGAGATTCTATTCAGTCGTTGGCACAAATAACCCCTGTTACAAATGACACGGTACCCTCTGACAATTTAGAAAACAATCTATGCTTCGTCGTAGGTCCTTATGACCCCAACTTTAAAGAGGTATCTGATTCTTCCCTGACCATTGCAGAATTGGCCCAAAACCCTTGGCTTACTTACACGGTACATTTCCAAAATATTGGAAACGATTCAGCCCATACGGTTGTGATCAGAGATTCACTTTCTCAGAACTTGGATTTAACCACGCTTCAAATTGTTGCTCAAAGTCACACAATGAACTTTCAGTTAAATGGAAATGGGAAAGCTGAATTCACCTTCCCAGGCATCATGCTGCCAGATTCCATGACCAATCCAATTACTTCTTGTGGTTTTGTAAAATATCGGGTAAAGCCTAAATCCACTCTGGTAGCTGGAGATTCTATTCCGAATTATGCAGATATCTATTTTGACTACAATCCTCCCATTACAACGGATTTAGTAACTACACATATTTTGAATCCGGTTAGTAATGAAACAGATTGGGAATCTAGCTTTATGGAGCTTTATCCTAACCCTGCAGAAAATACCCTTTGGGTTAAGATTCCTGAATTGGTTGGTGGTGCTTATACTGTAAAAATATTTGCAACAAACGGT
>JBEIHC010000122.1:0-7966 GCA_040381555.1 Bacteroidia bacterium | reverse complement strand
GCTCGCCTATCCATCGCTCAATAAATTGACTTGTTAACCGAATACTGTCCTCTTCATTCGCCCAGATTTCTGGCAGATATCGAGAAAGGTCTTTTCGCTTCAAGGTAATAGTGCCTACAGAAGCTAAAATTTCCTCTCCTGAATTAGAATCGGTCTGACAAGCAGGCAAAAGCAAAGCAAATACGAGCAAAAATAAGAGTTGCCTGCAGGAAAAGATACACCTAATATGGGAGAAAAGAACAATCACTTAAATAGTGAGCGGAATGCAGATTCGTGAATGGTAACTGGGTATCTTTTTTCTAGGTCCTTATTCCAATTAGCCTCTAACTCTTCCTGGTATTTGGTGATACATTCTGAGCGAGCTTCTTCAAAGGGCTTAACCCCAGCAGGTAATTTTTCTACCCATTGCTGAATCACAAATTGCTTATCTCTTTTACGAATGCCACTGACTTCACTTGAGGCATTACCTAACCAATTGGGAGGCAAATCAGGGTGCTTACTATCCATGATAACAGATTGAATGCGCAAGTTGAGTGCGGATTTCTCATTCACTAGGCTATCAATTTCTTTTTCATTTTTACCCTGGCGCAAATAATTTTGAACATCGAGTATTTTTAAGGAATCGGTAGAACGGTATTCCCGGACTTTAACTCTTTCCCCTGCAGTGAATAGGGATTTATTCCTTTCATAAAAATCTTTCAGACCGGTGCTGTCTTCGATTGCTTTTTTCCATACCTGCTTTTCGGTGAGAGAGAACAATAAAATCCCATCCCGATATTCCCGATAGAGTTCGCGATAATCTTCATATTTCACAGGCAGTTGTTTTTCTTCGTATTTAAGTAATTCTGCTTCTCGGAATCCTTGAAGATTTCTCATTACCGAGGCCGGTATAGTAGGACCAGATAGAAATTCCGAGCGAAGCGTTTTGTAGTAAGCATAGAAATCGTTTAAAGACCGAGACACCCGATTATTAGCAAGACCGAGTTCTAGAATTGGAAGTTTGTACAATTCAGGGCGGGTAGAATCCGGTTTAAATTTTCCTTGAGAATATTCTTTACCCAAGGTTGCGATGAACTGGTCGGCATTAGGTTGAAGGATAATAGGATTGTATTCTTTTCTAAGTTTATCCATGAATACTTCCTGAGGGAGATTGGATCGCTGATCTTTTTGCACTCTGGATCTAATCTCTGCTTGAGATTCTTCGAAGGAAGGGATAGGATCTGATTTGGCAAGTTTCAGGATATGCCAACCGAAGGGAGTGGTGAAGGGCTCGGAGAATTCCCCGATATTGAGTTTGCGTTTCCACACTTCCATTTCTGGGAGCAACCTGGCAGCCCCCAAATCTCCTCCTGTTTTGGCAGAGCCGGGATCATCAGAAAACTGCTCTGCAAGCGTAGCGAAATCTTCCCCTTTTTTAAGACGGGCATAGATTTCCTGGATTCTTGCGAGGGCAGAAGCTGTATCCTTCGCACTATAATTTTCTCCTACCCGGATGATGATATGGGAAGCATATTGAATTCCCTTGCCTTTGAATCGATCTTGAACCTGAATGAGATGATAGCCATACTGGGTGCGAACAGGCATGGATACTTTTCCTACAGGGGTATTATAGGCGGCAGATTCAAATGGATACACCATGTTAAAAGCCGTAAAATATCCCAAGTCTCCTTTATTGGATTTGGCACTGGGATCTTGAGAATGACGGACAGCCATTTCGCCAAAGTTTTGATTCTGCTTTACGATAGAATCCCGGATAGACATAATTTTCTCCCAAGCTTTCAGTGTATCTTGGGGCAAAGCATCCTGAGAAACATTAATTAAAATATGGGAGGCATTTATTTGATATAAAGATCGCTGATATCCTTCCTGAATGAGGGTATCGAGTATGTTTTTTTCGACCAGATAAGGTTGCGCTAATTGCTTGCGATAGCCTTCCAGTTCTGTTAGGAAGGCTGGCATGGTATCCATTCCTAAGCTTTCTGCGTCTAATACTTTGCGGCGGAATTTTACATACAAATCTAGATACTCACGATGGTCCTGAGGATTGGCTTTTTTTGCTTTGTCCCAGCCTCCGTTGTTTTTTTGATAAACATACTCAAATTCTCCTTTGCTAACCCTGAAGCTGTCTGGGCCCGGCCCGAAAGCCATCAGAGTCATAGATTTTTTTTGCTTGTAGCACCTGTCGATTGAGCCAGTAAAATACCTGGACATAGAATCGCAAAAAACATGAATAACCTAACCATACTTAATAGACTCAAAATCATAAATTTTTTAAAGTTCAAGGATAAACCGAACTCTGAAAAACGAACTACGCTTTCAGAATCTTTCGCCCGGAGTAACGAATGAAAGACCGGTCAATATATAACCGAGTGTAAAATTATAAAAAAACCGTGCTGAAAGGTGGATATTGCCCAAGGGATTCGTAGAATCAGGCAATATATTTACACATTCGGATTATATGGTGTTTGTCGAGTTCTTCAATAGCGATTTCATCCATGATATTTTGCACTAAAAAGAGCCCCAGGCCTCCTTTTTCGCGATTTTTTATTTTCTCGGTACAATCTACATTGACTTCATTGCCAATTGGGAAAGGTTGGGAAGAATCTTGAATTTCTAAGGTAATTTTTTGAGGATGAGTATAAATTCGTACAAAAAAGTCTGAATGGGCAGATCTGGAACAACCATGTTGGATCGCATTGGTGCACACTTCATCAGCAGCCAAAACAATCTGATTGAGCGTTACTTCGTCTAATGCAGGCAAGGACTGCCGAATGAACTCCCTAAGCCGGGGAATTTCTTCCAGAGAACAAAGAAAGCGCTGCGACTGGCTCATGATTCTAAAAAACAGCACTCCACTTCTGACTCTGAAGAAACAATTTTAAAAAGCTGATGTAAGCCCAATAATTGAAACACATTCAACACTTTAGGAGAAAGTCCGCTAAAAACGATTTTACCTTTGTTTTGATAGACTTCATCCTGATGAGATAATATTACCCCAATACCAGCCGAAGAAATATACTCCAATCCAGAAAAGTCCAGATGAAGATTAAATTGTTTCTGTTGAATGAGTCGGGTAAATACTTCATCAGCCCCCACAGCAGAAAGCGCATCTAATTCTCCTTGAATTTGGAGAGTGGTAAAATTTGTGTGAACAACTTGAGCAATTTCCATCTGGCGAATTTTATACGGATTTAGGGGTTTCCGGGTTACCGGTTATGTCTAGGACCATCAGAGTATAGTCGTCTTCAATCACTCCCCCGGAAAAATCCTGTACTTCTTGGATAATACTTTGGGATAAATCCTCCGGGCTTAAATGAATGCCATTCTGCACAGCATTTAGGAGTCTGTCGTAATCAAACTCCTCTCCCTTTTCATCTCGGGCTTCTACAATTCCATCTGTAAAGAGAACCAGGCGATCTCCTGTATGTACCGAAATCTCCTGAGTTTTGATATATTCTCTAAATCCATCCTCTCGAATAACACCTAAAGCTAAGCCGCCCTCTATCAACCAGACGGATTTTTTCTCTTGACCAGAATAAAATAAAGTGGGGCAATGACCTGCTCGGGCAATCCATGCCTTCCCAATATTCAAATCTAACTGAATATAGGTTAAGGTAATAAAGGATCCCTTGTCCATACAGGAAGAAATGGCCTGATTAATCAAGGTAATAAACCGAACGGGATCTGCTGTGGTACGCGCCAAAGATTGAAACATTCCTTTGACTTGCGCCATGAAAAATGCCGCCTTGGTGCCTTTGCCGGATACATCGCCAATGATTATTTTGTAAATTCCTTCGCCTGTTTTTAAGATGTCGTAATAATCGCCGCCCACAGATTCCGCCTGTTGGTTACGCGCAAAAACGCGAATATAGGGAGAGTCTGGAAATCGTGCTGGATAAAGCTTCTGCTGCATCTGTCGGGCAATGGCTAATTGCTCTTGATATCTTTCAAGTTCTAATGACTTTACATTCAATGCAATATTTTCCAGTGCCAATGCCGCCTGATCTGCAAATGATTTCAGCACGAAAATATTATCGTCACTAAAGCCAAAGGGAATATTTTGAACCAAGAACAAGGCACCAATATTGGTAAAGCGGGTTTGAATGGGCAAAACAATTAAGGAACGATAGTTACTTCGTTTAAACTTCAGCAGGTGGTTGCGCCTCAAATCTTGATTTTGCCAAACCTCCCTCTTTTTGAGTACCAGTTTTCGGAGATTCACCTCTTGCTTAAGCGTAGGGATATCCATTTCCCGAATACCATGACAAATCAAGGGTTCGTTTTCACCCTCCATTTCAATCCATCCTGCAGAAGAGTTCGAGCTAAGCATTGCGGCTTCCAAGAGGGTGCGTGCAGCTCCCTCCTGAGCTAATCCGGGAAGGATACTTTGCTGAATTTTTTGAATGGACACTAAGTCCTTTCGAGTTTTTTCAAATACAAACCCGGTAGGGAGGTTGAATATCAAAACCAATATAGAAAACAATGAGTAGGAGGCGATGAAAAGTGCGGCTACCCCCATGAGGAAATAGCGATAAAAGAAATACTCGTGAATTAAACTGCTTAAATCATAAGTAAACACCCCCTCTTCATACATGAGAAAAAACAAGACAACCACTGTCATTCCCAATAAAAAGATGCTGTTCAGTTTCTGTCTTAAAGTCAAATAGGCTACCCATCGGGTAAACACTGAAAAATAGGCAATTAAGCCCAAACTGACCACCAGCAATCCAACTTTTATCCATTCAGGAATAAAATAGAAGGGATTTTCAAACACGATTAACAAGCCGGCGCCTAAAAAAAATTCAAAAGTCGTCCATAAGGCAGGGCGCACTCTGGTACCTGTATAGAAGATAAACTTCTTAAAAGTGTAAATACCGGTAAATACAAAAACATGCAAAGCCAGCAAGGTAATGGCATGCAAAACCGGCAGAGTTATCATTTCTTGTTCTGTATTTCGGTAAGGAGACAAATACCATCGAGAGAAGAAAACGGCCAAAACACCTATCAATCCGGTGAACAAAACAATTCGAAGCATGTGCTCCGGATTCCGGTCTTTCCCATCATGCACTACCCTTCTAACCAAAATAATATTGGTAAAAAAGAACATGAATAGGATCATGTCTCCGAAGCCTTCATGCAACAATACCATTTCCGGATTGGCCTGCATGCGGTAAGCAATTGAAAGCTGTTGGGTTACAAAAAGCAACCAAGAACCCAACCCTGCTAACAGGTAGTATTTATATCTATAGAGAAAATCTACCAATCAATTTCTTGAATAATTGGGCGCTTCTTGGGTAATATGTACATCATGCGGATGACTTTCTCTTAATCCTGCTGCGGTTATCCGGACCATTTTGGCTTTTCTTAAATCAAGTATATTGCTAGCCCCACAATAGCCCATGCTGGCACGAAGCCCACCGACTAACTGATACACCACTTCATGAACAGAGCCTTTGAAGGGAACTCTTCCCACAATTCCTTCGGGTACGAGTTTTTTAATATCATCTTCCGCATCCTGAAAATACCTGTCTTTGCTCCCTTCTTTCATGGCATCGATAGACCCCATTCCCCGGTAGCTTTTGAATTTTCTCCCTTCGTAAATAATGGTTTCTCCGGGGCTTTCATCTGTTCCGGCAAATAATCCACCTGCCATAATAGAAAATGCCCCGGCTGCAAGGGCTTTGGGGATATCTCCGGTATGCTTAATGCCCCCATCGGCAATAATGGGAACTCCAGAACGAGCCGCAGCTTTGGCAGCTAACTGAACAGCTGTTAACTGAGGAACACCCACTCCGGCAATAATTCGAGTGGTGCATATACTACCCGGGCCGACCCCTACTTTTACCCCATCCACGCCGGCTTTGATTAAATCACGCGTAGCTTCTCCTGTAGCCACATTTCCGCCTACCAGTTGCAGGTAAGGGAATTGTTTACGCAACTTCTTAATCATCTCCAATACCCCTTTAGAATGTCCGTGGGCTGTATCCACAATAACAACATCTACGCCTGCTTTTTCCAATAAACTTACTCTATCTGGCGTGTCGGGTGTTACGCCAACAGCTGCCCCTACACGGAGTCTGCCATATTCATCCTTACAGGCATGGGGGAAATTTCTTCGTTTTAAAATATCCTTGTAGGTAATCAATCCTACTAATTTCCCCTTTTTATCTACAACGGGTAGCTTTTCAATCTTATGTTTTCTGAGTACTTCTTCGGCTTGCTTGATGTTGGTTCCTTGCGGGACTGTTACTAAGTTGCCCGAAGTCATCAACTCAGACACCGGTCTATTGTCTAGTACTTGAAATCTCAAATCTCTATTCGTTAGGATGCCTACAAGTTTTTGATTGGCATCTACGACAGGAATTCCTCCTAATTTATAGTCCATCATGAGTTTACCTGCATTAATCAGGGTCTCATCTGGACGAACGGTCACCGGGTCATGGATTAGTCCGCTTTCGGATCTCTTTACTTTTCTCACCTGGTCCGCCTGAGCTTCCATAGACATGTTTTTGTGCAAAATGCCCATGCCTCCCTCTTGTGCCATCGCTATAGCCAATTGATATTCTGTGACCGTATCCATGGCTGCAGATAGGATGGGAATGTTCAATTGGATTTCACGGGTAAGCCAGGAAGTGGTGTCTGCATCTCGTGGGAGAATTTCAGAATAGGCTGGCACTAATAACACATCGTCATAGGTGAGGCCTTCCAGTAAAGTTGCGCTTGAGGGAGTTCCTGATTTTTCCATGGACAAAATTACAAGAATCCGGGTTAACCATAAAAAGCAATTCGTACTGAACGAAATAAAAAAAGCAGGACATGTATGCATGCCCTGCTTCTTTTAGTATCCCGTAGGGGAATTGAACCCCTGTTTACTCCGTGAAAGGGAGTTGTCCTAACCCCTAGACGAACGGGACCTGTGCATTTGGAGGCACAAAAGTAAATTAAATTTTAACAGCAGTCAAGTCCTTATTTATTTTATCTCATCTTTTTCCGAAACTTTCCCGTAAAAATTGTGATACTGAACAAGTTTATCCTGTAATTTTGCCCTCAAATTCATCTTATTTAAAACTCAAATGGGAAAGATAAAAGTTGGAATTAATGGATTCGGCAGAATCGGAAGGCTTGTTTTTCGGGCTTTGCTGAATAATGACAAGGTAGAGGTTGTTAAAATTAATGACCTTACCGATAACAAAACGCTTGCTCACCTATTGAAGTACGACTCTGTTCAGGGTAAATTCAATGGAGAAGTAAGCTTTGACGATGAGTGTTTGTATGTCAATGGCGCAAAAATTATCTGCAGTGCGGAAAAAGATCCGGCCAATTTGGCTTGGGGTGCTGTCGGAGTAGATATCGTCATCGAAAGTACCGGAAGATTCACCGATCGAGAAAAAGCTGATTTACACTTGGCTGCAGGAGCTAAAAAAGTAATCATTTCTGCACCTGCAAAAGGAGAAGACGCAACGATTGTGTTAGGGGTAAATGATTCAGTCCTCAAACCTGAAATGAAGGTTATTTCCAATGCTTCCTGTACGACCAATTGCCTGGCTCCTATGGCCAAGGTTCTCGATGACAACTGGGGCATTGAGTCTGGGTATATGACGACCATACATGCCTATACTGCCGATCAAAATTTGCAGGATGCTCCCCATAAAGATTTGCGCCGTGCAAGAGCTGCAGCCTATTCCATCGTACCTACTTCTACTGGTGCTGCAAAGGCCGTAGGATTGGTGCTTCCCCACTTGAAAGGAAAATTAGACGGAGTGGCCATGCGCGTACCCATACCCGATGGTTCTTTGACTGATTTGACCGTAGTACTAAAAAAAGCAGCTACTAAAGACGAAATTAATGCAGCCAGGAAAGCCGCTGCGGAAGGACCTATGAAAGGCGTGTTGGAATATTGCCTGGACCCGATCGTTTCGATTGATATTGTGGGCAATCCGCATTCCTGTATTTTTGACGCACTCTC
>JBEIHC010000121.1:0-8028 GCA_040381555.1 Bacteroidia bacterium | reverse complement strand
GTTTACCAAGCGAAGCATCAAAACAGAATCAAAAATTCAAGGGTTAAAATTGGCCCTGAATATGATTGACCTGACCACATTGGAAGGAAAAGATACGGAGGGCAAGGTGAAGCAGATGTGCTATAAAGCCATGCACATGCATGATGCGATGCCCGGAATACCTACCGTTGCTGCGGTTTGCGTATATCCCTCCATGGTGGGCATTGCCAAAGCTACTCTGAAAGGTTCCTCTGTAAAGGTAGCCTCCGTTTCCACGGCTTTCCCTGCCGGACAGGCTCCCCTGCAGGTTAAATTGGATGATACCCGATTTGCTGTAGAAGCGGGTGCAGATGAAATTGATATGGTCATTTCTCGAGGTAAGTTTCTTGCAGGGGAATATAATTTCGTTTATGATGAAATCGCAGCCATTAAAGAAGCCTGCGGAAAAGCCCGACTGAAGGTAATTCTCGAAACGGGTGAAATTGGCAATTTTGACCAGGTGCGCAAAGCCAGTGAAATTGCAGTACAGGCTGGAGCAGATTTTATTAAAACCTCTACGGGTAAAATCAATCCTGCAGCCAATATGCCCGTAACTTTGGTCATGCTGCATTGTATTAAAGATTATTACGATCGCACAGGTATCATGATTGGAATGAAACCCGCCGGGGGAATTTCCACTGCCAAGCAAGCACTTCATTATTTAGTGATGGTGAAAGAAACATTGGGAGAAGCCTGGTTGAGTAATGAATGGTTCCGATTTGGTGCCAGTCGTTTAGCTAATGATATCCTGATGCAGCTGGCTAAGCAATCAACGGGTTTATATCAATCTGGCGATTATTTTTCGAACGATTAATTCAATTCTGCAATGAGCAAAAAAGATACAAAATTACAGGGCTGGAATTATAGTCCTGCCCCTGAAAGTCCTTCGGCTGCTAAGATTAACAAGCAGTATGATTTATTTATTGGCGGTAAGATGGTCAAGCCTTCCTCCGGCAAATATTTTAATACAATTAATCCAGCTACCGAAGAAGTTTTGGCTTCTGTTCCAGACGCCAACCAAGCGGATGTAGACAAAGCAATGAAGGCTGCCCGCAAAGCGTATGAAGGTCCCTGGTCCAAAATGAAAGCGGGTGAAAGAGGAAAGTATCTCTTTCGTATTGCCCGATTGATTCAGGAGCGTGCGCGTGAGTTTGCCATTATCGAATCCATGGATGGGGGTAAGGCCATTCGCGAATCTCGTGATGTGGATGTGCCGTTAGCGGCTGCGCATTTCTTTTATTATGGAGGTTGGGCCGATAAATTGGAGTATGCATTTCCCAATCGTACGCCTAGGTCTATTGGGGTGGCAGCTCAAATCATTCCCTGGAATTTCCCCTTACTCATGGCGGCATGGAAAATTGCGCCTGCTTTGGCTTGTGGAAATACCGTTGTATTAAAGTCTGCTGAAACCACTCCGCTGACGGCTTACAAATTAGCAGAATTAATTCAGGATGCCGGACTTCCTGAAGGAGTAGTGAATATCATCTCTGGTGCAGGTGCTACTGGGGCTGCCATGGTGAATCATCCAGAGGCCGATAAAATTGCTTTCACCGGTTCTACGGATGTAGGCAAAATTATCCAGAAGGCAATTGCCGGAACAGATAAAAAAGCCACCTTAGAGTTAGGGGGAAAAGCTGCCAATATTATTTTTGCCGATGCTCCCCTCGATCAGGCAGTAGAAGGAATTATTAATGGCATTTATTTTAATCAAGGGCATGTGTGCTGTGCAGGTTCCCGATTGTTTGTAGAGGAATCCGTAAAGGATATTGTCATTGCGAAGTTGAAGCATAGAATGGCTTCTCTGATTGTAGGCGATCCTTTGGATAAGAATACAGATATAGGCGCAATCAATTCTAAAAGTCAATTACAAACGATTGAAAACTATATTCGTATCGGAGTGAATGAAGGAGCTGAAATGTTTCAGACAGATTGTAGTCTGCCGAATAAAGGTTTCTGGTGTCGCCCAACCTTGTTTTTAAATGCCAGTCAATCTCACCGGATCGTACAGGAAGAAATCTTTGGTCCCGTATTATCCATCATTAGTTTCCGTACGATTGATGAGGTGATTAGCAAAGCGAATAACACCCCTTATGGTTTATCTGCCGGAGTATGGACTGATAAAGGGTCCAAGATATTTAACCTAACCTCAAAAATGCGTGCCGGGGTTGTTTGGGCAAATACCTATAATAAATTCGATCCTGTTTCTCCATTCGGAGGATACAAGGAAAGTGGTTTTGGTCGCGAGGGTGGCTTGCATGGGCTGGCTGCTTATGTTAATTTTTAATGTTTAAACAATCGCATTGTTTTTAATTGCAGTATGGAAAGAATTGAAGTTTTGAAAACCTATAAAATATATATCGGCGGGAAATTCCCCAGAACAGAAAGTGGCAGATATTATCCCTTATCCGATAAGTCGGGTAAATTGATTGCGAATATTTGTCAATGTTCTCGTAAGGATGTGCGGGATGCTGTTTCTGCTGCTCGAAAGGCTTTTGAGGGTTGGTCTGAAAGAGCTGCTTTCAATCGGAGTCAGATTTTATATCGAATGGCTGAAATGATGGAAAGCCGCAAAGCCTTATTGATAGAGGAATGTATGCGTTCCGGGCTTACGGCTAAAGCGGCCGAAAATGAAACCCATCAGGCTATAGATCGAGTTATTTATTATGCCGGATGGGCAGATAAATACATGCAAATTTTCAGTAGTGTGAATCCGGTAAGCAGTCCGCATTTTAACTTTTCTATTCCTGAGCCTACAGGGGTGGTGAGTGTAATTGCCCCGGTAGAATCTCCATTGCTTGGATTTATTAATTCCTTTGTCCCTGCCATTACCGGAGGAAATACAGTAGTTGTATTGGCGGAAGAAAAATATCCTTTAACAGCTGTGGCGATGGCTGAGATAATTAATGATTCGGATATGCCGGGTGGGGTAGTGAATATCTTAACTGGATTTAAAAAAGAACTCAGTGCCCAATTAGCCTCACACATGGACATTAATGCCATTATTTTTTATGGCAATAAAGAAGAGTTAAAAGCCATTAAAGAGCAGAGCATTCAAAATCTAAAAAGAGTCATTCATCATACCTATCAGGCAGATGCACAAAATCCCTATTTCATTCAGGATACTCAGGAAGTAAAAACGACTTGGCATCCAATTGAGATTATTGGACCTTCTGGGAGCGGGTATTAAGGGGAAGGTAAAACATCTGAAAAATATTAGTTTACCCTAAACGGAGGTTTACCTTAAACCCCAATTGGGTAATATAAAAATACAGTGAATGTGGCTTTCAGCCTTAATTATAGACTATTTTCGCAACACTGCGAACTCCGTCCGACTCAACATGCAGCATGTATAATCCTTTGGTTAACCCAATCGATTCTGGATTGATTTCGTAGGTAGGGGACATAATGCGATCTTCAAAACAAAGAACCCCACTGAGCGAATAAATACGAATACTTGCCCCTTGTTGATTAGCAATTCTAAAAGCATGACTGCAAGGATTAGGATAAATCAGTAAAGCATCGGATTGTAATAAATCTGTATTGGAAATAGCTACATTCTGATGGCTATGCTTCAGAAAGAATTTCCAAATTTCTAAAGAGTAGGAGATGTCATTAATGGGACTAAATAGCCAGGTATGGGCTGCATTATTAATTTTGAAAAACTCAACTGTGCTGGATTCTAGTCCATTATCATACAAGTAATGGTCTATAGTCATTCCATCTGTGGCCAGATCTGGTAAGGTTGTTTGAATAGGGGTTGAATTGCATTGGTTATTGGTTACCCAGAAATTGACAAGGGCTTCTGCATCATTTCCGAAGGTATTACCGGAATAGAAAACAGTACTATCCGCCGTGCCATGGAAATGCGCGACAGGAATGGCTCTCCCCGGATTGCAGGCACTTATGCCCGAGCCTCTTGTGCCGGCAACTGAGGCAAATGCTGCAAATCGATGATGACTTTCACAGGCTAGGCGTTGAGTCATAAAGCCTCCCATCGAAAAACCGCAAGCATAAATTTTGGCTGGATTAATCGAAAAATGGGTGGAAACAGTATCCAGTAGGGCATTTATAAATCCAATATCATTTACGGTAGAGCTGGGGTAATACCCACTTATACCCGCTCCGGAATTCCAAGCTGTTCCGGCAAGCGGATCGGCCAGGGCTTGTGGAACGATGATGAAGAAATTGGCGGTATCTGCAATCGCGTCCATTCCAATCAGACTGAAATTATTCATATTATCTCCCAGTCCATGCAGAGTGATGACAACAGCCGCAGGCACAGAAGGATTATATATTGCGGGCGTGTATAGTCGGTAATTACGGGTAGTAGCCCCATGGGTCAAACTCAGATTACTCCACTGAGCGGATAGGTTTTGAGATAAGCTCAGCATTAAAATGCCAAAAGCAAGTGAAAGCGCGCGAGATGTTTTCATATGATTTGGGTGCAGCACCCGATAAAAATAATAACCATACAAATATGCATGATTAATCAGTTCAATTTCAACGAAAAATATTAAAATATTGATAAAGAGTTAGATAATAGCATCTAACTCAATAAATCGGGATGGTTTTTGCCGTATCTGCACCCAAAATTGGGTGCAGCACCCGATAATTATTCTTTCATACTTAAGGCAATTCGCTTGCGGCGAAGGTCCACTTCTAGTACGCTGACTTGTACTTTTTGACCGGGCTTTACGACATCGGCTGGGTTCTTGACATAGCGATTGGCTAAATGGGAAATGTGAACCAGTCCATCCTGATGGACTCCAATATCTACAAAGGCTCCAAAATTTGTTACATTGGTCACAATGCCATTCATACGCATGCCAACATGAAGGTCTTCAGGCTTATGTATGCCTTCGGTAAAACTAAATACTTCAAATTCTTGACGCGGATCTAATCCTGGTTTGGCTAATTCTTGAAGTATGTCTTTTAAGGTTAGTAAGCCAATCGTTTCATTGACATAATTTTCCGGACGGATTTTTTGTCTTAAAGATGCATCCCGCATGAGGTCTGGAAGGGAGCATTTCAGATCTTTTGCCATTTTCTCCACCACAGGATAGGATTCTGGGTGGACGGCACTTGTGTCCAAAGGATTTTCGGCATTGCGAATACGAAGGAATCCTGCAGCTTGCTCAAATGCTTTATCTCCTAGCCGAGAAACGGATTTAAGCTCTTTGCGGCTTTTGAATGGCCCATTAATTTTCCGATAATCTACAATGTTTCTAGCCAGCGAAGGTCCTAATCCTGAAACAAAGGAGAGTAATTCTGCACTGGCAGTATTCAATTCTACTCCTACATGATTGACGCAGGAAGAAACTGTTTCCTCCAATTTCTCCTTTAAGGCATTTTGATTGACATCATGCTGATATTGTCCCACTCCAATAGATTTTGGGTCAATCTTAACTAATTCCGCTAACGGGTCCATGAGTCTTCTTCCGATAGATACTGCTCCTCTAACAGTAAGATCTTTATCCGGGAATTCCTCTCGTGCAATTTCGGATGCAGAATACACAGATGCCCCACTCTCATTGACGATGACTACGGGGATTTCATTGGATATACCCATGCCTCTGACAAATGCCTCTGTTTCCCGACCGGCTGTGCCATTACCGATTGCTATGGCTTCAATCTGATATTGATCGAGCCATTTTCTTAACACCGCTTCCGATGCCTGAGTTTGTCCGGTATGGGGATAAATTACCGAATCAGTTAATAAATTTCCCTGGGCATCTAAAGCCACTATTTTGCAGCCTGTTCTGAGTCCTGGGTCAATGGCAATTAATCTTTTTTGTCCCATGGGAGAGGCCATGAGTAATTCTCGGATATTCTCCGAAAAAACCCTGATGGCTTCAATATCTGCGCGCTCTTTAAGTGTTTGACGAATTTCAGTTTCTAAGGAAATCTTCATCATCCGTTTGTAGGAGTCTTTTACCGCGATAGTCACCTGCTCGGCGGCTGGTGTATTTCCTTTTACAAATAATGTATTTAATATTTCAATACTATCCGCTTCTTCCGGACTAATATCAATGTAAATTATTTCTTCAGCGGCCGCGCGAAATAATGCCAATATTCTATGAGAAGGCATTTTGTGAATAGGCTCTTTCCAGTCGAAATAATCCTTGTATTTTTCGCCTGCTTCTTCTTTACCCGTAAATACACCCGTTTTTAGAATTCCTTCTTTTAAGAATAAATTCCGAACTCTTGCCCGTGCAATGGGATGCTCATTGACCATTTCAGCAATAATATCTCTTGCTCCGGCAAGCGCTTGCTCAATAGATTCAACCTGTTTCTCTTCACTGATAAATTTCTCTGCTTCCAAGTCCGGGTCTCCGGGTTTTTGTTTGAGCAGCCATTCGGACAGGGGCTCTAAGCCTTTCTCTCTTGCAATCTGTGCACGGGTTCTGCGGCGTGGCTTGTAGGGAAGATACAGATCCTCCAATCTAGCCATCGTCTCCGCAGCATGGATTTCGTTTTCTAAGGCCTCACTTAGTTTTCCCTGCTCGCGTATGCTATTGAGAATAGACTCTCTTCTTTTCTCTAATTCTTCCAGTTGTTTGTTACGGTCCTTAATATCACTGATTTGCACCTCATCTAATCCTGCCGTTTTTTCTTTTCGGTATCGGGCAATAAAGGGGATGGTACATCCTTCCTCCAATAAGGCAAGGGTTTGAGTGACTTGTTGTTGACTGAGTTGCAACTCACGGGCAATCTTTTCGGCAATATTCATGTTTGGGGAATGGGATGCAAAAATAGAGATTCTATACCAGCAAGGGAAGAGATAAATTTCCACGATAATTGTGGGGAAAAACAAAATGTGAATTTGTAGAGACGCGCCATTGCGCGTCTGTATGTTGACAGGAATGATTGTTATCATGCAAGGGGACGCGCCATTGCAGAGACGCGCCATTGCAGAGACGCGCAATTGCGCGTCTCTACCGGGAAATTTCCTCCAATCGATTATTTCAGGTATTTTTGATCATTCATAATTGCGAGAATTTATTTTTCTTTGGAAGATTTACATTTTAGGTTGCTTAAGGCTGAAGATTCTAAGCTGATTTTCGAATTGCGCGAATTAGCAGTTTTGATTTTCGAGCGTACTTTTGCCCATACGGTAAGTGCCGAGCAAATGCAGGATTATTTAAACAATAATCTATCTATAGAGCAATTTAATTTTGAATTGCAACATCCAGAGTCGTATTTTTATTTAATAGAATATCAGGGTAAATGGATTGCCTATATTAAATTAAATTCTGGTGCAGCTCAAACGGAGATACGCCCAGAAGGGCAGTTGGAGATTCAGCGATTTTATGTGCACCCGGATTTTCATGGAAAAGGAATTGCTCAACAAATGATGCGATTTTGTGAATCAATAGCCCGACAACAAAAGGTTAATCGTCTTTGGCTCGGCGTTGCGGAAGATAATACCCGGGCTCTAAAGTTTTATTTGAAGGAGGGATTCTGTAAAACAGGGGTGCATCCATTTGATTTTGCTGGAAAATTGGAATTTGATTGGTGCGTTGAGAAAGAATTGGAATAATTCTTCAAGCACTAAATTATAATTCCAAGTCATTTCCTCCCTGTCCAGGTTCTCTTCGTTGATTCCCACTTTTGCGTTTGAATAAGGAATAGTCTGCTTCTCCAAATTTCCAGGTTAAATTGATTCTAAAGAATCGTGTTTGCCGTCTTCTGGAAAATTCCTGACGAAAGATATCTGTTTCATAAATACCTCCAAAACGGCGGGTGTTAAAAACATCATTCACCGACGCATTGATAGAGAATTTTTTTCCGAAATCTTTGTTGATAGATGCATCAACGGCATATACTTCAATGGTTTTACCTTGGGGTACAATTTTGGGTGCTTCATAATCGCCATTAAATTGAAGTACCAAATCTTTTCGAATGCGATAGGTTAACATGGCTTTTGCATTCCAATTAATTCCCGAATTCTGTATGTTTTGGGTGGCTTGTTGTGCACTAATATCTAAATAGTTTATATTTCCGGAAAGG
>JBEIHC010000120.1:0-8031 GCA_040381555.1 Bacteroidia bacterium | reverse complement strand
TTAAACTTTCCACCCTAATTCAGAATTTTCATTTTGGAAGTAGAATAGAAGGAACCATTAATTCTTGAAGCAAAGCCATGCAAGTACAATCAATTCAAAGCAAAATTTACGAGATCCGTGGCCAAAAGGTCATGTTGGATTTTGACCTAGCAGAGTTATATGAAGTTCCTACCAAGAACCTAAACCTTTCAGTGAAAAGGAATATCAAGAGATTTCCGGATGATTTTATGTTTCAGTTAACAAAATCTGAGTGGAACGGTTTGAGGTTTCAATTTGAAACCTCAAATAGCAGAGGGGGAATCAGATATTTGCCTCATGCCTTTACAGAGCAAGGTTTGGCGATGTTAAGTGGGATTCTGAATTCAGATAAAGCAATTGAAGTAAACATCTCCATAATGCGCGCCTTCGTATTTATCCGGCAATATGCCCTAAGCCATAAAGATCTCACTGAAAAATTAACAGAATTGGAAGCCAAATACAACCGACAATTCAACGATATGTATGAAGCCATAAAGTATCTACTTCAAAAAGATCAGCAGCAAAAAGAGCAGGGGGAACGAAAAAAAATGGGTATAAACCGGGAAAGAAATAGGCAGGATGGGTATCTGTCATAATTCCAGACGCAAAGAGAAAATTATTGAAACCTCTGTAAAATCTGCGAAGCGAAATTCCTCTAAAACTCTTTTGAAAGTATTTGTGTGATCTGTGGAAAAACCATCAAGTTAATATACCTAAAACTTCTCCACTTAATACGAATAAACAACTAATCTGTCTATTGCAATTTCTCTGATTTTAACAGATAAGCACCTGCTATTGCCAGTAATCCCGCAAACATAACAAATCCAGGTACACCTTCAGAATACAAAAATATTCCGGCAAAGTAGAAATAGGGCTTCATGATATTATTGTCTACATCTCGAGAAAATACAGAATGATACAAGGTCAGCATAACCAACGGAATGCTTATTACCGCAGGACTTAATAGAATATATCCGAGGATTTTGGAGAGATTCATTTTCTTGGCTTTGTCTTCAGGAGTTTTCATGTTTCTATTTATGGAATGATTCGGTCTATCAGAGGGCAGAATACACTTTCTCCGGATTAGCCAATAGCCTTAGTACAAAGATAGGATTCCTTTACAAAACTCAAAGATGGCTTTTATATCCTCAGGGAACAACAGTAAGAAAAAATGTCTGATAGGAAGCCGTACTGCTTAGGTTAGCAGGTAATCTTCCCAGCTCATGCCTTCATGGCCCACCAGCACAATCTTCTCGGGATGGTATCTTCCAACGAAGGCTTCGAGTCCAGGAGACCTGTGTGTAGGTTGGGATTTAACCTCAATGGCAGTTCTTTCCTTGCGATGGGTGTAGATGAAATCCACCTCGTTTTTACCGTCGCGCCAGTATTGTAATTCATCTCTGCCCTGTAATGCTTTATTGAGTAAATGGGCCCCGACTGCCGATTCTACCCATCTGCCCCAGAGGGCATGGTCATCCTGCACTTCCTGAAATCCTTTTCCCGAAAGTGCACTCATCAGGGCATTATTGAATACTTGAAATTTTGGGGGTGCTGCACGCCTCCGGGCCTGATCCGGGCTGTATTTTTCCAATCCGGCTAATAGGCCTGCCTGTTCGAGTAATAGCAGGTAATGAGAAAGGGTAGTGGTGTTGCCTTTGTCCTGCAGGCTGCCGAGAATTTTGGTGAGAGAAACAATTTGTCCGGAGTACTGGCAGCCTAACTCGAATACCCTTCTGAGCAAGGACGGCTTGTCAATTCGGGTCATCATCAGAATATCCCGAGAGATGCTGGATTCAATCAGGGCATCTCGGATATACTCTTCCCAGCGCTTCTCGTCTTCCACCAAATGGGCCGCACCCGGGTAGGCTCCGAAATAAACATATTGCCGAGCTGACCAACCGCAGAGTTCTCGCATTTCCGCATAGGACCAATGCGACATGATCATCAGCTCGAACCGGCCTGCTAAGGATTCATTTAATCCATCCTGTAGCAAAAGTCTGGAGGAGCCTAATAATACTAAGTGAATCGGGCGCTGCAATTGCCGGTCTTCATCCCAGTAGTACTTTACAATCGAGCTCCAATCCTCAATTTTCTGAATCTCGTCAATTGCCAGAATGACTTTTGTCTGATGCTGCTCGGCGAGTGCCCGGGCTTTGGCCCATTGAATTTCAATCCACTCTCGGTTTTGTGACCCTGCCTGGTCGGCAGATAGAAATAGATAGGGTAGTCCACTTTCCTCTAATGCTTGCCGAACCGCCGTGGTTTTTCCTACTTGCCGGGGACCCGCCATTACCTGAATCAATCGAACCGGTTCTTTCAGCCGGCCTGATAATTTGGAATATCCGTCTCTCTTCAACATAAATAGTAAGTTTACTAACTCTAACAATTAAAATTAATCAATATATCTATACAAATTAAAATTTATAACTATTAAATTTAATAGTTATAATGAGTAAATATAAAAATATAGTGTTAATGTATTGAAAATCAATTATATATTAACGGAATATTTTTGTATTATCTGTAGTATTTTAGAGATATTCCAGCAGTTTTCTCAGCTGTTTTAACAAAAAAAGGTCGAAATATTCAGTTTCGACCTTCAGCATTGTGTAGCTTTTGAGCAGTTTTTACTTCACCTCAAACTTGACATAAATAGAAGCTTGGATTTTCATCTTTTTAAAATCTAAAGGCTCACTTGCAGGCATTCCGCCACTGTCTTCCATTGACATCATTCCTACAGCCTTATAATTGTACATGGGCATAGGATTGTAATACTCATTTTCGCGAACAATTAGGGCTTTGCCTGTTTGTTGTCCTATGGCATTTAACAGATAATCCGATTTTGCCTTGGCGGCCTTGATGGCTTCAATCCTAAGCTCTTTTTTATAATCATTGATCTGACTGTGATCTACCCGGTTAATCCAGGCATTCGTAATCTCAATTTCATCCAACAGGGCAAACACATTACTGACTTGTGTCGCATTTGCCAGTTTTAATTCATACTGCATCTGGGAAACGACCTCCTTGCCCCTCCAAGGGCGATTGTGATAATTGGCATTTGCGTCCGATACATACAGATTCTCCAATTCAATTCCATTTTTCTTTAACCCATTTCTCAGTTTTTCCTCCTGTTGAGCAACAGTAATTTGATCCTTTCCAGAGGTTCTCTCTTGAATCAATATTCCCAAGAATATTTTGTCGGGTACAATTTCCTTTTCCGCCACCCCATTTACTTCCAAATAAGGCGGTTCAGGAACAGGCATCTGGGCATTTACCTTCTGGATCCCCAATATAATGAGCAGAAGGATTAAGACAATAGGGCTAAATGAGAATTTCATAAGTTGATTGATTTGAATAGAAACAAAACGCATTCGATTTTGAATTGGTATGAAAAATTGATTAAAAGTACAAAAGCCATAGGAATTTCTTCCCATGGCTTTTGAAATGAACTCTCTAATAAAGTTTATAATCCTGCGGGAGCCTTTTGAGCAAAGGCGGGAACCTCTCCGGTCAATGAACCTAAAAATGCGGTAATCCGATTCGCCTCTTCGTCCGTTAATTCACGATCTAACTGAACTTTAGCCATTATTTTGACAGCCTCTTTTAAATCACTTACACTGCCATCATGAAAATAAGGGCCTGTTTTTTCGACATTGCGAAGGGTGGGTACCTTAAAAACATATTCTTTGGTTTCATCCTTATTGAGGGCATAAACTCCTTTGTCAATATTTTTACTCCCAGTATGCTTCCAATAATCAGCATGTACGCCAAATTTTTGGAACATATTTCCCCCCAATAGATTACCGGTGTGACAGGTATTGCACCCAACTGTATAAAATGCCACTAAGCCCTTTTTTTCCTGCAAGGTCAAAGCGTCTTTTTGTCCTCCTAAATATTGATCAAAGCGTGAAGGGGTAGTCAAAGCGCGCTCAAATGCTCCTATGGCTTTTTGCAGATTATCATAGGTTAAGGGTTTATCCTCTCCAGGAAATGCTTCGGCAAATAACTTGGGATATAATTCAGTCTCTCCTAGGCGCTTCATTAAAAATTCCTTACTAGGTATTTCCATCTCCACAGGATTTAGAATCGGCATACCCGCTTGTTCCTCAACATCCTTGGCTCTACCATCCCAAAACTGAAAACTATGCAAGGCAGCATTCAATACGGTTGGGGAATTGCGATCTCCTTTTTTTCCGGAATCTCCGGGCGAAACTGGCAATTGATCTACTCCAAATGTCGCAAGATTGTGGCAGGAGTTACAAGAAATCTTACCTGTCTTGGATAGCTTAGTATCATAATATAAAAAGTGACCAAGCTTGACTTTGGCATCCGGATATTTCCCGGCCACCATATCAGCATTTGCTGTTAAGGCAGTAAACCCATCCCCCAGTTTTTCTTGCACCACCAAGTCATATTGAGCACTCTCTTTTTCCTCGGCAGTCAACTCTTTTTCTTCACTTCCCCCACAGGACCATAGCATTGCAGGCAGAAGTATCCAAAATATTTTTTTCATAGCATTCCTAAATTTTTGTAAAGATAATGAATCTTAAAACAGAAATATTCTTATTTGAGTTCCAAAGGACTCTTTTTTAGCTGATTTTTGAGGTTTTTATTTGATTTGAATATTATATCAGGTTATATATAGTTATTCTAAATAAGAATAGTTCATAATGCGTAGGTTACGATTGATGGTTAATATTGAAAAGATATATTGCGATAATTGATAAATTTGTATATTACCACTCGATTCTGTAAGATTCTGAATTCACATTCAGAGTGCTGGACAAGAGTTTTTTATCATTTAACGAATATTCACTATGAAAAAAATCTCCATTTTATTCTTTGCCTCCCTGCTGATGCTGGTACTTAGCTGCAAAAAGGGAGGGAATTCTCCTGACACAAATAATTCCGGAGCTGGTGGAGGCGGTACAAATGTTCGCTTTGGTTTTATTCAAGGAACAGTAGTAGCTGCCAATGGCATAACACCACTCCCAGGGGTAAATGTATTTGTGGATGATGCCGGGGAAATTTATCTGACTCTGACCAATAAAGAAGGAAAATTTTCGCTAAAAGCACCTATCGGTACACATGAGGTACACTATCAAACAGGTCATGGGGAAATATTTCGATCTTCCAGTACCCATGAAATTGTCGAAGATGAAACCCGTTCGGCAGGTATTCAGGTTTTGACCCAGCAAGCTCAACTAGCCTATATTGCAGGACAATATGATGATATTCAAACCATCATTATTGATTCTTTGGGATATACCGCTACCCAACTAACTGTAGCTGATTTATCTTCCCTAGTGAATCTTACTCCATTTAAGGCTATTTTTCTGAATTGTGGAAAGAATGGAACTTTAGACAGCTCTAAATATTCACATCTTCGTCGCTTCATTGAAGGGGGCGGGAGTTTGTATGCTTCCGATTGGGCAGTTAATTATCTAACCGGTGATGGCAATTTCCGTTTAGCTAATCCAAATCAGCACCATGATGCAGACCTTTATGCCCATCACACTCCAACACCCTTGGCCTATAAAGTTATGGCTCCCTGTCCCGCTGGAGATGTGGGAGGATTTATCGCTGACAGCCTGTTGTGTTCAGATAAAGATGGTGCCTCTGGATGGATTAATCAATGCGATATCCTTGCACAGGATATTCAAAATGCGGTGGGCTCCAATCAGCTGAACATCGAATATAACCTCGGTTCTTGGGAACAAATTAAAAACCTTAGCACACCAAAATGGGAAGTATTGATTCGTAAGCAAACCCCTAATGGCAGCAATCCTTTGGCTGTGCGTCTCAACTACAATAACCTGAATCCGAATTCCGGTGGTGGTGGGGGACCTAATGGAAATCAGGTAACTATTTGCCACAACCCCAATGGTCCCAATCCGGTAACCATTACGGTCAATCAAAATGCATTGCAGGCACACTTGAATCATGGGGATCTTATTGGTCCATGCGGAGGCAATGCGGGTAAGGTCATTTATACGACCTTCCATAATCATCCCGGTGGTCATACTTCCCCAGAAATTAAAACCATCCTTCAGCATTTTATTCTGAATTTGTAATCTTTCTTTTCTCTTTTCACAAGGAAATAAAAAGGACGCTCAAAGGCGTCTTTTTTATTTTTACCCATATACCCTAAATTACTAAAAGACAGTTTTTGGCGGTTAACTAATGTATTTTTGTCCTCATTCTAGAATCTGTACTTTTAATTTGGGTTTATAACCATGAAGTATACTTTAATTTACCTTTACGAATGAATATCCTCCATACTGCAGACTGGCATATTGGTGCTGAGCTTAATACAGTTTCCTTGGATCCGGATTTTATCCTGTTCAGGAATTGGCTTGTTCACGATTGTATCCCCAATCATCAAATTGAGATTCTCCTAATATCAGGCGATATTTTTGATAAAGCTAATCCCTCATCCTCTTCTCGAGCTCTTTATTTTGAAACCTTGAGGATGCTACTTTCATCGGGACTAAAGCAGGTTATTCTTACAGGGGGAAATCATGATTCACCCTTAACTTTAAATGCACCGGCAGATTTATTGAAATTATTAAGCATCAAGGTTATGGGTGGGGTACCTGAAGATCTTCAGGAATTGCTTTTTGTCTATCCCCAAGATTCCCCTCAAGTAGCCATTCTATCAGTGCCCTTCTTACGAGATGGGGATATTCGGCAAGCCTTGGCAGGAGAATCATCCGCATCCAGAGAAGAATCTGTGCAGCAAGGAATACAACAGTTTTTTCATCAAGCAGGCGAACGAGCACTTCCTTTAAAGTTATCTGGGATTCCAGTAATAGCCATGGGGCATTTGTTTGCAACCGGAGCTCAAACTTCTGATAGTGAAAGAAGCATTCAGGTAGGAAATCTGGGAGGCGTAGAAGAGTCTGCCTTTCCAGCGGAGTATTTTGATTTCGTAGCCCTGGGTCATATTCATCGCCCTCAATGGGTCGGGAAATCTGGCCGCATTCGGTATAGTGGTTCTCCCATTGCCTTGAGTTATTCAGAGCGAGAACAACAGAAAATAGTGATTAAGTTAAGAATTGTCAATGCTCAAATAATTCCGGAAGAAATTTCTGTTCCGCAATTTCGCAGGCTCATTCGTATCCAAGGCAGCTATGACGAAGTGCAACATAAATTAAGTAACATCACTCATGCACATGACTTGCCGGCTTTAATAGAAGTGAGAGTAGAGGAAGCAACCTACGATCCGGCAATTCTGAGAGAAATGGCAGCTTGGATAGAAATAGAAACACAGAATCGATCGGATATTCGCATTACCCGGCATCAATTTCAGGTTGTAACTGATTCGATGGCCAACAATACCACTCATCAGGAAACGAAGCGATTGGAAGAATGGAAGCCCGTAGAAGTTTTCGAAACCCTCCTGTCGCATAAAAATGTAGGGGAAGAAGTAAAGGCTAATTTACGCCAAACCTTTTTGGAATTATTAGAAACCGTTCAGGAGGCTGAGGTATGAAAATTTGTAAACTTTATATTCAAAATATCAATTCTCTTAAAGGAGAATTTACCCTTGATTTTGAATCATTGCCTTTGAAAGATTGTGGACTGTTTGCTATCACAGGCCCAACAGGAGCTGGGAAGTCCACGATTTTGGATGCTATTTCTTTGGCTTTGTATGGCGAGTGCCCCAGATTGGGTTCTGTTTCCAAAACAACTATTTCGGCTTCAGGGGCTTTAATGAGTTTTGGAACAAAAGAGTCCATTACTGAACTTGAATTCGAGGTGAAAGGAAATAGATATCGGGCAAGATGGTCAATCGAACTCAATCGGAAAAATAATCTCAATGATTATAATCATGATATTTATAAATTACCCGATGCAACTGCCCTCAACCAAAAGAAAGGAGAAACGAAAGGAATTGTTGCCCATATTCTTGGAATAGATTACACCCACTTTAGTCGGGTCATTCTTTTGGCACAAGGTGCATTCGCCGCTTTAATCGATGCCAATAAAAAGGAACGCTTCGAGCTGATG
>JBEIHC010000119.1:0-8351 GCA_040381555.1 Bacteroidia bacterium | reverse complement strand
TAAACCTGATATATTCAGGTTTAACGGATATTCTAGATTTGGATAGCGAGATAGTATCAAATAAGTCTTTTAATCTTCGATGATGAATTTTCCCATTACATAAATAGTTATTGAACCCACTGTAAAATGCGTAGAGCCATTAAATTATTTGTTCTCCACAATAAAATATCGACCTAAAGGTTTTTACCTTTGCATCGGAATCGATCATGAACACCCCTTTCTATAAAATATTCAATAATTTATTTATTGGGATTTTCCTGATAGGGGGATGGTTAGGGATTCATGCCAAAGCCACGGGTGAGTTTTTGGATAAAGTCAATTCAGGATCCACCTATCAATTGATTCCTACAGAGGAAGAGTTTCCGGGGCTTCCGCCCATCTCACCCATCCATACAGATTCAGAAGAAGAGACCGTAGAAGAAGATTTGGATGATTCGGATTCCTCAGATAGAGGGAGTTTTTCACCATTCGTATTTCAATTAAATTCTGATATTAAGTTAATAGAGTGCAATAAGCGACAGTTGTTGACTGAATTGCCTCGATATATGCTTTTCCATTGTTGGAAGTATAATTGTCAGTAAGTTTTTTTGACTCACTAAGCATTTAGGAGTCGTATTCATTCATTTCGGTTTTACCGAGATTCATTTCATTTTCATTTATTTTCTTGAGTTTATGGATACAGCCATCATGGGCATCCTGAATAGGCTACGGCATTATTTGCCGGCCCAGGCGCCATTAAAGGATTTTATTCATCATAATACCCTGCATGCATTTCAGCGGGAAGAATTTTTCGCCGGCTTGCAGCAAGCCTCCCAAATTTTTGGATACAAAGTTTTGCTTGGGATAGAGGAATATCGAGCTCTATACCATCAAGGGAAAATTTCTGAAGAAGCGCTGCAGTCAGTCGTAAATACTTCTGATTTATCCATGGAGCCTGCACAAGTTTTAACAAAAATGCTTCAGGAAGATTCTTCTGTTCAATATGATGGCAGGGTGGGGCAACTCCGCTCTGTATGGAAAAACCATTATCGAATAAATATTGATAAAGTAAGTCATCCGATATTATTTAGGTTGGCCGGCAATTATTTAGATCAGGGGATTTCAATTTGGAATTTCCCATTACATGAGGATGGATTTCTCGCTTCGATTAGAGAATTGCAAGCGGGAAGTATTTCTGCTTTATTTAAATCTTCTCGTGTGCGCAAACTGCTGGATGATCCGGATACTTCTCTTAGGCAATTATTGGAGATTTTGGTAGGGGATTCTAAATTGTTTGAAAGATATCTGTTTGATCAACAATTTGCTCATCCGGGTTGGTCGGGCATGGTGGCTGTTCTGGAGAGAAATCCTGAATCCTTGTTGGACAAACGAAGGATATCGTTAACTGATTTTATCATTCTCGAATTACTGTTGGAAATAGATTTTCTGGACAGAAAATTTGGCAATATTTGGCCCAGCTTATCCCAATCTGTATCTGAGTCTTTTCCTGATTTATTTGCTCCTGTAGAGCCCGATGAATCATTTCAGATACGGAGTCTTTGGCAGCGTGCCTATGAATGGACTTATTATGACCAGGTATTATCGGGATTGCAATGTGCGCCTACAGAAATAATTGCTCCTGTTGAATCGGATTCTTTTCAGGCTCTATTCTGCATCGATGATAGATCCTGTTCTCTTCGCAGGTATGTGGAGCTTCAGGAGCCTGGAGTGCGAACTTATGGCACACCTGGATTCTTTCAGGTAGAATTTTATTTTCAGCCTGAAGAGGGGAAATTTTTGACGAAGGTATGCCCTGCTCCTGTTCAACCAAAGGTTGTAATACGAGAATACAATGGGGTGAAAAAATACAAAGACGATCTTCATTTCAGTAAGCATTCACAAGGTTTGTTAGGAGGGTGGTTTATCTCTCAGACGATGGGATTTTGGTCCGCAATACAATTGTTAGGAAATGTATTTCGGCCAGCTGCAAGCCCTGCAATGGTTTCATCCTTTCAACATATGGATCGGGACGCAGTATTGGGCATTCGTCAGGAAGGGCACTCATCGGAATGGGAGGGGTTGAAATTAGGATTTACAGAGGAGGAAATGGCCAATCGTATTAGCAGTTTATTGGGCAGTATTGGGGCAACTCAGCATTTTTCTCCCCTTGTATATCTCATTGGGCATGGGGCAAGCAGCGTAAATAATACTTATTACGCCGGCTATGATTGTGGGGCATGCAGTGGCAGAGCGGGTTCTGTAAATGCCCGAGTTGCAGCCTGGATGGCGAATCAACCTTCTGTCCGGTTAATTCTTCAATCTAAAGGAATTATAATTCCTGATTTCGTTCAGTTTATAGGAGGTTTGCATGATACTACCCGAGATGAAATTGAATTTTATGATACTGAAAATCTTTCGAAAAATAATGCCTCTTTACATCAGAAGTTTGCCCAAAAGTTTAATCAGGCACTTTCTCTTAATGCAAAAGAGCGATCTCGGCGATTTAATTTACTCTCTACGCGGGATACCGCACAGCGGATTCATCAACAGGTAAAGTTAAGAGCCTTATCTTTATTCGAACCTCGACCTGAATTAAATCATGCAACCAATGCAATTTGTATAATTGGGCGCAGAGCACTTAGTCAACAGTTATTTCTCGATCGCCGAGCATTTTTAAATTCTTACGATCCAGAGAATGACCAGGATGGAATATTTTTAACCGGGATATTAAAAGCAGTTGCCCCGGTGTGCGGCGGAATTAATCTGGAGTATTTCTTTTCCAGAACGGATCCACACCGTTTGGGTGCAGGAAGTAAATTACCTCATAATGTAATAGGTTTGTTGGGTGTGGCGAATGGGGTAGAGGGAGATTTAAGACCTGGTTTACCTACCCAAATGACGGAAGTACACGACCCAATTCGTTTACTCGTGGTAGTAGAACAAAAGCCTGATTTTATTCTCTCTGTATTAGCGAAAGACTCATCCACACGGCAGTGGTTTGACAATAATTGGATTCATCTGGTCGCAATAGATCCAGATAGCCGTCAACTGTATCGGTATGAAAATGGTCAATTTAGGGTGTATCACTCCAAAGCTGCCAAGCCTCCCTATCTTAAAGATTGGAATCAATTAATAGAATCTACGGAGGACAATATACCTGTTCACCTTTTAACGAAAATGAAATGAGTATTCAAGTTATAGTGGGAAGTTTTATCCTGATTCCTTTATTGGGGTTTCTACTTTCCTTATTTGTGCCAGAAAGGTCGGAGGCTGTACTTTCGAGAATTGCCTTTATTACTTCCGCATTGGAGTTGATAGGCTCAATCGGTTTTATTGGGTACTGGTTAGTACTGGGTTCTCCGGAAATTAACATACCAGAATTTGTATTATTCAAGGGTAGTGGATATGAGTTTTTGGTCGATTTCTATTTTGATAAAATCACTGCTGTGTATTTATTGGTCGGTGCATTTTTGACATTTCTAATTACCCGATATAGCAGATATTATTTACATCGAGAATCTGGGTATAAAAGATTTTTTAATACGATTCTATTTTTCTATTTAGGATATAGTTTGACTATTTTTTCTGGAAATTTTGAAACCCTGTTTATTGGCTGGGAAATTCTAGGATTGTCTTCATTTTTATTGGTTGCTTTTTATCGTGAGCGTTATTTACCTGTTCGAAATGCCGTCAAAGTATTTACCATATATAGAATAGGGGATGTAGGAATTCTTTTGGCGATGTGGGCCAGCCATCATTTATGGCATGAAAATATCTCTTTTATGAAGTTGGGTAATTATAATTTAGTGCATGAGCAATTACAAAGTCACAGTGCAATCGGATTATTTATTTCATTAATGATTCTGGTAGCGGCAGCTGCGAAGTCTGCGCAACTTCCGTTCTCTTCTTGGTTACCCCGTGCCATGGAAGGCCCCACTCCCTCTAGTGCTATATTTTATGGTAGTCTTTCCGTACACTTCGGGGTGTTTCTCTTATTACGCACATATCCTTTTTGGGAACATCAATTTGTCGTGAGATTGATTATTGGATTGGTAGGAGCTAGTACCGCAATAGTTGGTTTTACTATTGCCAGAGTACAATCTACCATTAAAAGTCAGATAGCCTATGCCTCTATTTCACAAATCGGAATAATGTTTATTGAAATTGCCCTCGGCTTGCATGCTCTGGCGCTTATTCATTTTGCAGGGAATGCTTTTCTCCGTACTTATCAATTATTGGTCTCTCCCGCCGTTGTAAGCTATTTAATTCGAAATCAGTTTTATCATTTTACCGGTAGGGTAAAAACATTCGAAGATTATCTCCCCAGACGATTACAGTATTCTTTGTATGTCTTATCCCTTAAAGAATGGAACTTGGATTTATTATTGAACCGAATGGTATTTGCACCAATTAAACGATTGGGTAAATATTTAGATTTTCTCTCTATGCGTAATGTACTCTTCTATTTCATTCCTACTTATTTCTTCGGAGTCTTATTGAGAATACAGGAGGAAATTCTTCCAATTCAGCTCTTAGAGTGGCTTCCCGAGATTATTGCCATATTAGGCTTATTAATGGTTCTAAAATCCTTCTCTGAAAGAAATAATCCTTATCTGGCTTGGGTTCTTATTTTACTGAATCATGCTTGGTTGGCTTTGGCAATTTCTTTTAATGAACATTTTGATTGGCTGCATATCGGTTTGTATTTAAGTGGCTTTTTCCCTGCTGGGATATTAGGTCTGTTTTGTCTTTATCAATTGAAAAAACACGCTCCTGAATATTTTAATTTAAATCAATATTATGGACTTGTTGCAGATTTCCCAAAATTGTCTTTTGTTTTCCTGTTGGCTTCAATGGGATTAATGGGATTTCCTATTTCACCCAGTTTTATTGGGGAAGATTTAGTGTTCTCCCATATTCATTCAGACCAATTTCTTTTGGCAACTGTTAATGCCTTGAGTTTCGTTCTTTCTGGCATTGCCCTCATTCGAATTTATGCTCGACTCTTTCTGGGCATACATGCTCGGCATGTGCATGAAACACCCTATAAATCATCTTAATTTTAACACAATTTTCAACTATGCAAACTTCAACTCCCTCTTCAACTTCCATTCCTGTATCTGGAATTGCAGGCCTACAAGCCAACTGGAAACAAGATTTAATTGCAGGCTTCTTGGTATTCTTAATTGCCCTTCCTTTGTGTCTGGGTATTTCTATGGCAAGTGGATTTCCACCGGTTTCCGGTATTTTTACTGCCATTATTGGAGGTATTATTGTCAGTTTTTTCGGGGGCAGTAACCTTACCATTAAAGGTCCTGCTGCAGGACTCATAGTTATTGCCTTAAGTGCCGTGGAAGAACTCGGTGCGGGTGATCCAATTTTGGGGTACAAACTGGCATTGGCAGCCATTGTATTAGCAGGAGTGCTGCAAGTTATTTTTGGATTACTTAGATCCGGTGTATTGAGTGATTTTTTCCCTTCTGCAGCTGTACATGGAATGATGGCAGCCATTGGGATTATTATTGCTGCCAAGCAATTTCATACACTTCTCGGGGTAAAGCCAGAGGCTAAAGAATCTTTACAATTGTTGGCAGAAATTCCCAATAGTCTCCAGAATTTAAATCCTGAAATTGCCATTATTGGATTTGTTAGTCTAGTAATATTATTTGGGTTACCCCTTATTTCAATTTCGTGGATAAAGAAAGTTCCTGCTCCTCTGGTAGTGGTGCTTGTTGCCATTCCTTTAGGTCATTTATTTCATTTGGAAACAGAACACAAATATTTATTTCTAAATAATCATGAATATTCACTAGGACCTCGATTTTTAGTAACCTTACCTGATAACTTAGCTTCAGCAATTTCATTTCCTGATTTTAGTCAATGGTTTAGTTTGACTTCCATTAAGTATATTATTATGTTTGCATTAGTTGGAAGCTTAGAATCTCTATTGAGTTCTAAAGCAATTGATGCCTTAGATCCATGGAAGCGTAAGTCCAATAATAATAAAGACTTAATCGGAGTAGGCACGGGAAATATTTTATCAGGTTTAATTGGAGGTCTGCCCATGATATCTGAAATTGTCCGTAGTTCTTCCAATATTAACAATGGGGCTCGTACCTGGTGGTCTAATGTTTTTCATGGTATCTTTTTATTGGTTTTCGTTGCATTATTTCCTTTTTTAATTCATCAGATACCATTAGCTGCATTATCTGCTATGCTGATATTTACTGGATATCGACTGGCTTCCCCCCATGTTTTTATTAAGACTTGGAAAATTGGACCTGAGCAATTACTTATTTTTCTGGTAACAATCCTTGTAACATTGTCAACAGATTTATTGTTGGGAATAGCTGCTGGAATCGTAGTTAAATTATTACTCCATTTTTGGCATGGTCTTCCCTTGCAACTTGTTTTTAAGCCCTTATATTCGGTAGAGTATTTTGATACCTACATTCAGATTCAAATTCAACAAGTTTCCGTGTTTAGTAATTTTATTTTACTAAAAAAGGCACTGGATAAAATGCCAACGGATAGTAGAATTGTCCTTGATTTTTCTCAAGCTCGATTAATTGACCATACCGTACAAGAAAACTTGCATGCCTATCAGGAGGAGTACATTCGGAAGGGGGGTCGGTTTGAAATCATCGGAATTGATGGTATGCGGTCCTTATCGGCACATTCATTGGCCACAAAAGTCCGGAAGAGTTGACTTAATGTTTTGCTTAGTGTAAGCGTTTGCTTGGTGTAAGCGTTTGCTTGGTGTAAGCGTTTGCTTAGGGTAAGCGTTTGCTTAGGGTAAGCCCTAATCACTCGTTTATAATCTGCATAGATCCATTCATTTTGAAGCATTTTTTTGTAAAATGTGATATATTTGAATGTTTATGCACCAGAATCAGATAAGCCGAGATATTCCAGCAGGGTTGGTCGTGTTTTTAGTAGCCTTACCCCTTTGTTTGGGGGTGGCGGTTGCTTCTGGTGCTCCAGCCTTTTCCGGGATTATTTCTGGTATTGTAGGGGGGATAATTGTTGGTTTTCTGAGTAAGTCTCATACGAGTGTGAGTGGACCTGCGGCCGGATTAACTGCAGTTATTTTTGGCGCTATTCAGCAATTGGGTTCTTTTGAGGTTTTTCTCAGTGCTGTCGTACTGGCTGGTTTTCTGCAAATTATTTTTGGTCTCCTAAAGGCTGGCACTGTTTCTCAATTGGTGCCCTCTAGTGTAATTAATGGTCTCCTATTTGCAATCGGATTCATTCTGATTTTAAAACAGATCCCCCATGCCATTGGATACGATACTACCCCTGAAGAGGATTTTTCCTTTCTTCAATCTGATGGAGAGAATACCTTTAGCAGTCTCATCAAGGCATTTACTTTTATAACTCCTGGAGCCTTGATTATTGGATTATTTTCTATTCTCCTTCTGATTTTTTGGAAGTATTTACCCTTGGCCAAGCTGAATATTTTGCCTTCCACTTTGGTAGTAGTGGGGACAGGTATCTTGATTAATTTGGTTTTTTCTGCCTGGTTCCCTTTGTTAGCTTTGGAAGGGATTCATACCGTTAGCTTACCGAATATTTCTGAATTCTCTCTTGAACAATTTTTTCATATTCCAGCAATGGAGAATTTTTTAAAACCTGATTTTCTCCTCATAGGATTAACCATTGCGGTGATTGCCTCCTTGGAAACTTTATTAAATATTGAGGCAATTGATAAGATAGATCCTGAGCGAAGATTTTCTTCCCCTAATCGCGAGTTAATGGCTCAAGGAATTGGTAATGTTTTCGCGGGTTTTTTGGGAGGAATCCCCGTGACCTCAGTTATTGTCAGAAGTTCTGTGAATATCGAAGCAAAGAATACTAGTAAATTATCTGCCATTATACATGGTGTTTTTATTCTTCTGTCCGTAGTGTTTCTGAGTTCAATTATCAATCTTATACCTTTGGCTTCCTTAGCTTCAATATTAATTGTAACTGGGTATAAGTTGGCTTCTCCTGAATTATTTATATCTCAATATCGAAAAGGTATTCGACAATTTTTGCCTTTTATTATTACCCTGTTGTCTATTCTGTTCACAGATTTGCTGATTGGTGTATTAATTGGAATGGGTATTAGTATCTTCACTTTATTTTTGGAGAATCTTCGATTTCCTTATCAACCCAGGGCTCATAAAGTGCACCTTGGAGCAGTCACGCGTTTGGAGCTTTTTAATCAGGTGAGTTTTCTGAATAAGCCAGCGATAAAGAAAATTTTGTGGAATATACCGAAAGGGAGCAGGGTCCTAATCGATGCTTCGAATGCCTCCTACATTGATGCGGATATTCAGGAATTATTTCGGGAATTTGAGTTCCAGGTAGTGCCCCAAAAAGGCATTGAG
>JBEIHC010000118.1:0-8467 GCA_040381555.1 Bacteroidia bacterium | reverse complement strand
GGAATATTGGAAAAAGTTTTGCCTGGTTAGTAGCGGATGCGAACTACGATTATTTCGTGTTGGAAGTAAGCAGTTTTCAATTGGATGATATTAAAAATTTCCATCCTTGGATTTCCGTATTAACTAATATTACAGAAGATCATTTAGATCGGTATAATTACAGCTTAGATGCGTATGCCCGGTCTAAGATGAATATTACCTTGAATCAAACGGCCAATGATTACTTTGTCTATTGTTTGGACGATGAGGTTAGTATTCAAAAAATTCAGGAGTTTCCTCCTATTGCCCAAACAGTAGGATTTAGTTTAAGTCGTCAAGAAGGAGCCACTGCCTGGCTGGAAGGCAGTACAATTTGTTTATCACTGAACCATCAGGAATTTACTATGTCATACACTGAAATGAAATTGGCGGGACGCCACAATGCTTACAACACAATGGCAGCTGCTATTGTGGGCAGAATCATGGAAATACGGAAGGAATCCATTCGGGAGAGTTTAATTGATTTTGTCAATATCGAGCATCGAATGGAGAAGGTCGCCACTATTGGGGGGATTGATTTCATCAATGACTCAAAAGCAACCAATGTTAATTCCGCCTGGTACGCCTTGGAATCCATTAACCAACCTGTCATCTGGATTGTCGGAGGAGTAGATAAGGGTAATGATTACAGTATGCTCGTTCCGCTGGTAGAGAAAAAAGTAAAAGCAATTATTACATTAGGTGAAGATGTCAATAAGATTCATGAGGCGTTTTCTCGGAAAGTAAATGTTATTATGAATTCTTTGAGCATGCCAGAGGCAGTTAGCCTTTCTTATAAACTTTCCGATAAAGGGGATTGTGTGTTGTTATCTCCTTCTTGTGCTTCCTTCGATTTATTTGAAAATTACGAAGACAGAGGACGGCAGTTCAAAAAATTTGTTCGTGAACTTTAATTAATACTTCTTTATGTTCAACTGGCTTTCTTCAAATTTAAAAGGCGACCGCGTCATCTGGGTAGTGATCTTCTTGATCTCTTGTGGAAGTATATTGGCTGTATATTCCTCAACCAGTGCCCTTGCCTTGAAATTTAGAGAGGGCAATACGGAATATTTTTTGATCAAACATGTTGCCTTAATGGTACTCGGTTTTATTGTGATGTATTTAACCCATTTATTGGATTATCGAGTATTTGCAAAATATAGCCGTATTTTATTATTTCTGACTTTACCTCTATTATTATATACGATTACACAGGGCTCGGAGGCGGAAATTAATTCCGCTAATCGATGGATTTCTATTGGAGGTCAAAGTTTTCAGCCTTCAGATTTTGCCAAATTAGCCATCATGATTTATCTGGCGCGTGTACTCACAGAAAAGCAAGAAGTTCTAAAAGATTTTCAAAAGGGATTTTTACCTATTCTGGCAGTGGTATTATTTGTGTGTGCCTTAATTGCTCCTGCTAATTTAAGTACTGCCTTATTAATTTTTACCTGTTGTTTAATTATGATGTTGGTTGCCGGAATTGATATTAAACACATCGCTGGGTTTGTCGGCATCGGTTTTATTTGTCTGGTGTTTTTAATGTTTACGGCCAAGCGGGCGGCAACTTGGAGAAGCAGAATTTCTGATTATGTGGAGCGTTGGACTGACCCTAATTATCGGGTAAATTATCAAACGGAACAAGCGAACATTGCCATTGCCACTGGAGGATTATTGGGTAAGGGAGCTGGTAAGAGTACACAAAGAAATGCTTTACCCCATCCGTATTCAGATTTTGTCTATGCTATTATCATTGAAGAATATGGTTTAGCAGGGGGCGCATTTGTATTGACCTTATATTTAGTGCTGCTCTATCGGGTAGCTGCGATTGTTACCGTGAGTAAGACCTTTGGAGCTTTACTGGCTGCAGGTTTGGCGAGTATGCTGGTCATTCAGGCACTGGTTAATATGGGGGTAACGGTTGGGGTGCTGCCGGTAACTGGATTGCCCTTGCCTATGATCAGCATGGGGGGAACTTCTTTAATCTTTACGGGCATTATGCTCGGCATTATATTAAGCGTCAGTCGGAGCGCCATGCAAAATACCGGTCAGGAAGAGGTGTATGTCAGCTAAGAGATTCATATTAGCCACAGGCGGAACGGGAGGACATATCTTTCCGGCAATTGCGGTTGCCCGGGAGATTCAAGCCCGTATGCCGGATGCTGAAATTCTCTTTATGGGTGCCAAAGGTGGTATGGAAAACCGTATGGTGCCTGAAGCTGGATTTACTATTCTCTCCGTTACTGTAAGTGGATTTGCTCGATCTGTCTCTCTCAAAAATATTAATAGAAATCTGGGTTTTCCATTTAGATATTTAAAAGGCTTGTGGGAAGCTTCACGCATTCTTCGCTTATTTGCCCCGGATGTCGTTATTGGTTTTGGCGGCTATGCCAGCGCTCCCGGATTAAGAATGGCTGTCAGCCTTAATGTCCCTTCTGCCCTGCATGAATCCAATGCCTATCCCGGAATTGTTACCCGTCTGATGGCAGGTAAAGTGAAGGAAGTAATGATTGGCAATGAAGCCGTATTGTCTTATCTAAAAATCTCCCGGTATCAACTTACGGGTAATCCTATTCGTACTCAGTTATTAGCAGGTTCCCGGGATGCTGGATTAGCTGCGTTTAATTTCTCTCCAGAAAAACCCGTGATATTTTTAACGGGAGGTAGTCTGGGCGCTCTGTCATTAAATGAAGCACTCGCTGCTGGAATTCAAACCCTCGCCGATCAATCTATCCAGGTTATTTGGCAATGTGGTTCTCGGTATGCAGACAAATATGTAACTCAATTTAGTACTTTATCTGGCGTACGCGTCATGCCCTTTATCAGCAATATGGCCGATGCGTATGCTTGTTCGGATTTGGTTATTTCACGCGCTGGGGCCATGACGGTTTCAGAAATTTCTGCCTTGCGTAAGCCGTCTATTCTGGTACCTTCCCCCAATGTGGCCGAAGATCATCAGACGAAAAATGCAGAATCCTTAACCCGAAAGGGAGCAGCAGTATTAGTACGCGATGCAGAAGTTTCCACTCAGCTTATTCCGGAAATTCTGAATATCTTACATAATAAAGAAATTTATTTATCGATTCAGCAGGCCTTAAATTCTTTGCCGGAAAATCATGCCACTGCTGCAATTGCCGATATCGTCATTCAATTGGCAGAAAGGAGGAAGGGTAATGGGTAATCAATTGCCAGAAGCCGTATTTTTCCTAGGTATAGGGGGCATCGGAATGAGTGGATTGGCGCGCTGGTATAAGCGGCAAGGGGTACTCGTTTCTGGGTATGATAAAACCGAAACTGCTCTGACACAGGCTTTGGTTGGGGAGGGTATTCCCGTTTTTTATACTAATGAGATTCCGGATAGCTTGCACCAAGCGAGTAAAATTATTTATACGCCCGCAGTGCCGCTTTCTCATCCGGTATTTGCCTACGCCCAAGAAAAGGGTATTCCCCTCCTCAAGCGTGCTGCAGTGCTGGGAGAAATTTCTCAACATCAGCCTTGTTTGGCAGTAGCAGGGACGCATGGCAAAACATCCGTTACAGCTTTACTTGCCTATCTGATGCAGGAAGGCAATGCAGAGCCCTTGGCTTTTGTGGGTGGAGTATTAAAAAATTATCAAACGAATTTCCTGAATGGTAATGGTGACTGGATGGTTGCTGAAGCCGATGAGTTTGATCGGTCTTTCTTAAAGCTCTCTCCCCATTCTGCTGTGATTACTGCTGTAGATCCAGATCATTTGGATATCTATGGAGATGCTCAAACTTTTGAGGAAGGCTTCCGATTATTTGCCGAGAAAGTTTCTGCTCAGGGAATTATTTTATTACACGAAAAACTACGATCATTTGGGAATACAATTACAGATCGTAAAATTTTATATTATGGTCAGGAATCAAACTCCGATGTCGTTCTTTCCGATATTCAACATCAGGGTTTATTCTCTACCTTCACTTATATCTGGGGAGATATTTGTTTGCCTGCATTAAAGCTTAACATCCCCGGCAGACATAACATTCACAATGCAGGAGCCGCTATTACGCTGGCTTTGTTGGCAGGTGTTTCTCCCGAGAGTATAGCCTCTTCATTGGCGCGCTATACTGGTGTGGCCCGGAGGATGGATATTCGCTATCATCGCACCGATTTGGTGTACATTGATGATTATGCTCATCATCCAGAAGAAATTCGGGCTGTCTTAAGTGCCGTGCGGGAGTTATTCCCTCAGGCGTATTTGCGGGTTGCTTTTCAACCGCATTTATTTTCTCGCACGCGCGATTTTTGTGCAGGATTTGCCCAGAGTCTTTCTTTAGCAGACGAGGTAATTTTATTAGATATTTATCCTGCAAGAGAGGAGCCCATTCCGGGGGTAAGCAGTCAATCTATTGCTGCAGAAATGGGAACTACTCCCCTTCGTTTTTGCAGCAAGGACGCACTCCCTTCTGTACTGGGTGCTGCCCATTCTGGTTCTATGGTTATCATGACTTTAGGGGCAGGAGATATCGATACCTGCGTTCCATTGGTAGAAGCATTTATTCAGAAAGCAGCATGAAAAAGAACCTGCTGAAATATCTGCTCATCTTCTCCCTCTTATGTGGGCTGCTCGTGTTATGGGGTTTTAGTATCCAGTATAAAATGAGTCAGGTCTGTCAGGATATTCGGGTAGATATTGTGCCAGAAGAGAATAATTATTTCATCGGTATTGAAAGATTACGCGAGCATCTCAAAAGCATTATATACGACGAAACCCGCGACAGCCGCGTGTTGGCCAAGACGATGGGCGAAATTAATTTGAATGAAGTGGAACATCTATTGGAGTCCAATCCTTTTATTCGAAATGCTGAAGTTTTTCGGAGAAATGGGGGAGTGTTAGAAGTAAGAGTACAATTGCGCACTGCCATTGCTCGGGTAAATAATATTAAGGGAGAAGCTTTTTATATAGATTCAGAAGGAAAGTTGATGCCCTTGTCTCCGGATTATACACCCAATGTGTTGTTATTGTCAGGCAAGGTGTTAGAGAGTATGCGCATTTCGGATACCCTTCGTACGGATATTGGGAAAGCCTTGTTGCCCATGTTGCAGCATATTCATCAGGATGAATTTTATCATGCCCAGATTTCAGAGATTGTATTGGATCGGGATGGCAACATGAAGATTTATCCTGAGGCTGGATCTATCTGGATTGACTTTGGAACAGTGGCTCGATACAAAGAGAAATTGGAAAACCTGTTATTGTTTTATCGACAGGTATTGAATCGTACGGGATGGGATCGGTATCGCAAAGTGAGCGTGCGGTATAAGGGACAAGTTGTGGCGGAGAAACGCAATCCATTTGATTTGGATATTAGTGAATATGAATAGTACCACCTTTTAAAATAAAGTAAAATATGAATAACGATCGTATTGTAGTCGGACTCGACATCGGAACAACCAAGATTTGCGCTATCGTTGGTAAGCGTAATGAGCATGGTAAAATTAACATCCTCGGCATGGGAAAGGCAGAATCCTATGGAGTGGAACGAGGAGTAGTAAACAACATTGACATGACGGTGGAAGCTATTCAGAAAGCCGTGAAGGAAGCTGAACAGCAGTCTGGTGTTGACATTCGGGTGGTGTCTGTGGGTATTGCCGGGGAGCATATTCGGAGTTCTCAGCATAGAGGAATTATAACACTCGAAGACACAGATCGGGAAATCACTTCGCATGATGTATTGAAATTGACCCAGGGAATGTTTCGTCTCGCAACCAATCCCGGAGATGAGATCATCCATGTATTGCCTCAGGAATATACGGTTGACGGACAGCATGGCATCAAGGAGCCTATTGGAATGTCAGGCGTTCGATTGGAAGGTAACTTTCATATTGTAACGGGGCAAAGCAGTGCTGCAAACAATATTTATAAATGTGTACGCAAAGCAGGCTTAGAAGTAGAAGACCTGGTATTAGAACCATTGGCATCTTCTGCTGCGGTACTATCAGATGAGGAAATGGAAGCCGGGGTTTGCCTCGTGGACATTGGGGGAGGAACAACGGACATTGCCATTTTTGTCGATCGCATTATTCGCCATACTGCCGTTATCCCATTTGGGGGAAATACCGTAACCATGGATATTCATAAGAGCCTGCATATTATGAAGCGTCATGCAGAGGAATTGAAAGTGCAGTACGGATCTGCATTGGCTACATCTGTACGGGATGAACGCATCACCATGAAGGGCTTGAAGGACCGTGCACCTAAGCAAATCGATCGTCGGGAATTGTCTCGTGCCATCCAAGCGCGCATGGAAGAAATTCTGGAATTTGTCTATGCAGAGATTTACCACAGTGGGTATCAAAATCAACTCGTAGGGGGGATTGTTCTAACAGGAGGCGGTTCTCAATTGCAGCACATGAAGCAATTGGCTGAGCATGTAACAGGCATGGATGCCCGCATTGGCACACCGGGAGAGCATCTCGCCAAAGGCTTGGTAGAAGAAGTCAATCATCCTATCTATGCAACTTCTGTGGGCTTAGTGATTCATACTTTAGATAATGCTGGTTCACAAGAAGAGCTTGCTCAGTCATCCGCTCCTCAGGTGATTCCGGAGAAAGTGGAGAGTGTCGCACAGCCAGTACCAGGCACAGGTCGTAAGCCTAAAGGTGGGCTTATGGAAAAAGTAAAAAGCTGGTTTGAAAATCAAATCCAGAACAACAACAGTACTTACATTGAATAACCATTTTAATAATAAACGCTATGTCATCTCTTGAATTTAACATTCCTCAAAATCACAGTTCCATCATCAAGGTGATGGGTGTGGGTGGTGGAGGCAGCAATGCTGTCAACACCATGTATTTGAAAGGTATTCCCGGTGTGGAGTTCTGCATTTGTAATACCGACATCAAGGCATTGGATATTTCTCCGGTGCCCCATCGAATTCGCTTAGGTCAAAATATCACGGAAGGCCTGGGTGCTGGTGCAGATCCTTTAAAAGGAAAGGCAGCAGCCGAAGAATCACTCGAAGAAATCCGGGAATTGCTGAAGAACAATACTAAGATGGTATTCATCACGGCCGGTATGGGGGGAGGCACTGGAACAGGTGCTGCTCCTGTTGTCGCTCGCTTGGCAAAGGAAATGGATATCCTCACTGTGGGCATTGTGACCACTCCCTTTAAGTTCGAAGGCAAGCAAAGAATTCGCAAAGCCGAAGATGGATTGGGCTGGATGAAAGAAAATGTCGACACCTTGTTGGTGATCAACAATAACAATCTATTTGATCTAGACAATGACGACATCACTCAGGCCGAAGCATTTGAGACTTCTGACCGGGTATTGTTCAATGCGGCTAAAGGCATCTCTGAAATCATCAATGAAGTAGGGGAAGTCGGCGGTATCAATGTAGATTTTGCCGATGTAAAAAGAATTATGAAGGATGGCGGTACTGCCCTGATGGGTTCTGCAACTTGCAGTGGTCCGGATAGAGCCCGCAAAGCTGCTGAAGAAGCATTGGCCAGTCCTTTGTTGGATAATGTAGATATCCGGGGTTCCAAAGGGATCTTGGTGAATATTACCTGCAATAGAGTGAACTACAAGATGCGTGAAACGAACACCATCATGGAGTTTATCACTGAAATGGCAGGCGAAGAGGCAGAAGTAATTATGGGGATGGTGTATAATCCCAATATGGGCGACGAGCTGAATGTTACCGTAATTGCCACGGGGTTTCAAGATAATTCAGCCCATGCAAAAATGCAAGCCGCTCAATCTGGTATCCAAACACAAACCGGTTATACAACCCAGGCCCAGGCTCCCAAAGAACCTGACTTTATTGTTACACCTGTAGAAACGCTGCCTCCAGCCGAAATCACTCCTGTTGCCCAGACCTCGCTCTTTCCCACTACCACACCCCAAAATGAGGCAACAGATGAATTCGAAAAGGAGCAGGCTCGCAAGGAGCGTTTGAAGAAATTGCAGAGTGGTACCTACAATCTGCATAATCAGGAGAACTTAAAAAATCTGGAAAGCCAACCTGCGATTGATCGTTTTCGGAATCAGTCGGGCTTTGAAGGACTCACCCCTCCAGACCGCAAGCTATCCAAGTTTTCAATCGATCAACACGACAGCCGGAATCCACTCAATTTTAATGACAATCCCTACATTCACGGAGCGGTAGATTAACCTCTATTGATTTAAGAATGACAAGCGTACGCTCCCGGCTTTGAAGAGGCCGGGAGCGTTTTTTTTGTTTGAGTGTGCAGCACACCCCAGTGTGCAGCAAACCCTAGTGTGCAGCAAACCCTAGTGTGCAGCAAACCCCAGTGTGCAGCAAACTCTAAAAATCCGGTAATTAATTCAACATCCCATTCAGCCAATCAATCGTTTGTTGCTTTTCTGCTGAGTTGATTCTTTTATCGTTGGTATGACGGATGTCAATCCGTAAGGATTGGTATTGATTCTCTGCGAGAGGCTTTTCTTGAGAAGTT
>JBEIHC010000117.1:0-8502 GCA_040381555.1 Bacteroidia bacterium | reverse complement strand
TATCGTCCGGCGGCGATTGAGCAGTTAAGTGTGTTGGGGGAACAGGTTGGGGTGCCAGTGCATCGGGAAGATGGGAATAAGGATCCTGTTTCGATTGCGCGTAATGCGATTGCAGAGGCAAAAAAATTAGGGAAGGATGTAGTGATTGTCGATACAGCTGGACGATTGGCTGTAGATGAGGAGATGATGAAGGAAATTGCGGCGGTAAAAGCGGCAGTGAATCCGCATGAGATTTTGTTTGTGGTGGATGCGATGACGGGCCAGGATGCAGTGAACACTGCAAAGGCCTTTAATGATCGTTTGGATTTCAGTGGGGTAGTGCTCACCAAATTAGATGGGGATACAAGAGGGGGGGCGGCAATTTCGATTCGTTCGGTTGTTGAGAAACCGATTAAGTTTATTAGCACAGGGGAAAAGATGGAGGCCCTAGACCTCTTTCACCCAGAGCGTATGGCTACCCGTATTTTGGGTATGGGGGATGTGTTGACCCTGGTAGAAAGGGCTCAAAAGCAATTTGATAAAGATGAGTCTGACCGCCTTCAAAAGAAACTCCGGAAGAATGAATTTGATTTTGAGGATTTTCTCTCTCAGTTGCGGCAGATTCAGAAAATGGGAAATATCAAGGATTTGATTTCCATGATACCAGGAATCGGTCGTGCGGTAAAAGATATTGATATAGATGAAAATGCCTTTAGACAAATAGAGGCGATTATTCTATCGATGACTTTGAAGGAAAGGAAGAATCCCTTGATTATTGATGGTTCAAGAAGGAAGAGAATTGCGGATGGAAGTGGGACTAGTATTCAGCAGGTGAATCAGTTACTGAAGCAATTTACTGAGATGAAGAAGATGATGAAGACGATGAATAAGGCGGGCGCATTGTCGGGGAAAATGCCTCAGATGAATAGACCTAGGTGAGGTTGTTCACCGCAGAGGAGCGGAGTAAAAGGAGTAACGCTGAGGGGTTGGAATTAAAATATGAAATTACTCTGCGTGCTTTTGTTTTACTCCATTACTCTGCGGTGAGTAAAGGGTGTAAAAATTATTTACTAGAGAGTGTAAATCTCATTTCCATTTTTTCTGGGTCTGCTGCGATGTCGAGGTAACGGGCTGCGATGGGGCTTATACAGATAAATACTTCTTTTTTGAGGATTTGGGTTTCCAAAAGTTTTAGGGTTTTTACGATAACAAATTTTTCATTTACTGGATTAATGATTTTAATAAGTGTGCCTTCTGGAATATTTGGATGTAGCGCGTACATTGGCTCTTGTTGTATTCTTGGGTCTGTTAAGACTTCTATTTTTCCAGTAAGTTTGACTGCCCAGACATTTTCTCCTGTTCCATTTAATTTATTCGTCATGCTGGCTGATTGGGGCAGGTAACTGGGTTTATTGGCGGGGTCTATCTGTGGCTCCTTTCTTTCCTGAATGATTTGATCATTTGGGATGTTTTTTACTGGTATATCCGTTCTGGTGGCTTTTTCAGTCTTTTTTACAGATTCATCCGCTTGGATTTCTGCCGGATCATTTTTGGAATCTTTAGGGATTGAGGTAGGGATATTTAGAATTTCCCCAACCACCAATTTATTTGCCTTTTCGGGGTTATATTTTTTAATTAACTCAATTGGGACAGTGTACTTTCGAAAGAGGGAATACAAAGTTTCTCCTTTCGTTATTCTGTGTTGAATAAATTTTTCCCCATTGATTATTTTTGTGTTAATAGAATCTTTTCCGGAAAAAAAAACTGAGTACGAACCTGATGCAGAGGAGGAGAGTCCAACAAGTAGGCTCAAAAAAATCGCTGAATTAAAAAAGTATTTATTTACCATGATACATTATTACGAGTTAATGTTTCTTGTGCACCTTGAGAGCCCAACCTTGCTGCTTCTTGATAAGCTTTTATGGCATCTGGAATTTGCCCGGTTCTTTCATAAGCCATGGCGAGATTTTGCCAAGTTGCCACTTCTTTTGCATTGGCCTCTGCCGCTTTCTTGAACCAAATAATGGCTTCTGGATAATTCCCTTCTTTGGCAAATGAAATGCCCATCCTATTGGCTAAATCTGCATCTTGGGGGTTTCTGTCCGCAGCCTTTTTATACCAACTACGGGCAATTTCTATATTTCCCTTTTTCTCTTCTACCTCCCCAATACCTGTTAATGCATTTTTCCCATTAGGGTCTAATTCTAAGGATTTCTGGTAGGCATAAGTGGCACTATCTATTTTTCCATATTCCTTAAATACATTACCTAAATTATTCCATACCCCGGGATTAGCGGCCTGAATATTAATGGATTTTTGATAGGCCATAATTGCTTTGGGATAATCATTTTGCCGAGCATAGGCGTTCCCTAGATTATAGAATCCATCGGCAAATTCAGGATGAATTTCAACGGCTTTTTTAAAGTAGGTTAATGCTTCTGGAATTCTATTCTTTTCTAATAGGATAAAACCGACATTGTTTTGTGCGGATTCATTATCAGGATCTAACTCGGCAGATTTAATAAAGTCTTTTATGGCCTCGTCTTTTTTACCTGCTTGAAATAAATATTTTCCACGGTTATTATAAGCTAAAGATAATTCTGGATATTGGGCAATCATATCCCCAAAAAGGGAGAGATCATCTTTCCATATTTTGGTTTGTTCTCGGGTTATTCCTGCCCATACGAGGGAAATTCCTATCGGAATGTAAAAAAGTTTACTAGCTTGAATATTTCTTCCGAAGAAGATTCCAATTGCTATAAAGATACCAGCGGAGGATAAATAAAAATAGCGATCGGCAGTCATGGCTTCCGATAGGGGAACCAATTTCACGACCATAATCATGGATGCTAAATACCAAATCCATCCAAAGAGAAATTCAGCATGTTTCTTCCGGAGATACCAGACTCCCCATGAAATTCCTACTAATATAAGTGGTGCCAAGTAAAATAGTATGGGGAGAGCTTCCCCAGCTGCTTTTTTGGGATAGGGGTAAAAGGCGGAAAGATTCAGAGGGACAATCATTTTCCACAAATACCAACACAAGCTATATAATGCGACAAAAAGATTATCGATAATGGAATATCCTGCATCTTCCCGAATGGCACCCACTGATTGTTGCGCCATAATTGCCACGATTCCTAAGCTTAGAGAAATTATCCAAAATGCCCATTTAGAAATGAAATCTTTTAATTCGATTTTTCCATTTCGATACCAATCCAGTCCTATTAGAATAAGGGGGAATATCAGTGCCATCCCTTTAGAGAGACTGGATGCTAAGAAAAATAAAAGAGCAATCCAGTGATGTTTTGAGCTATTTGATTTTAGGCTTTTTTCCCAAAAAATGAAAGCCCAAAGTAGAAAGAAGGTATAGAGTACATCTTTTCGTTCTGATATCCAGGTAACACTTTCTACATGCAGCGGATGGAGCCCAAACAACAAACCGGCGATTATTGCGGGAATAAATCTCTCCTGTTTTTTTACAGTATCTGAGCTGTATGGTTCAGGGAATTGATAAACAATCCAAGCTAGGAGTAAGGAATTGGCGCAGTGAAAAAGGATATTGGTTAAGTGATAGCCCCAAGGATCTAATTTCCAAAACTGATAATCTAAGTTCAGGGAGAGTACGGTAAGTGGATGATAATTTCCCCATAGAAACTCTGAAAAAATTGACTTAAGGGTGGCAAAGGATAGGTCTCTGATTAGGGGGTTGTTTAGTACATAAACATCATCATCCCAAGTGACAAAACCATTGAGTAGAGAGGGGTAATAGGCCAGCAGTCCTGCAAGTATTATTCCTGCGGAGGCAAAATAAATTTTTGAGTCTTGACTTTTAGACCCTGCTGATTTTTTCTTTACCATAAAAGTACAGGGTAAAGATAGGAGTTAGACCAAATGAAAATTTAAAGTTTTCCACGGGCATTTAGGGAATTGCGTGCACCCTCATTTCCTTTTTGTGCTGAAATTCGGAGAATGGAATCCGCTTTTAGGGTATCTCCCTGAATTCCATAAGTAACGGCTAGATTGTATAGGGCATTAGCATTGTCGGGGTCTAAGGCAATAGCCTTTTCGAAGTTTTGTAGGGCTTTGGGGAAGTTCCCGAGCAGTCCATAGGCATTGCCTAGGTTATTATACACTTTACTGTCTCCTTCAGATCTTTTGAGACAGTTTTCCAAGTAAAGTATGGCACTATCTGGTTTTCCCATTTCTCCAAAGCTTTTGCCTGCATTCAGCCAAGCGTTGGGGGAATTGGGGTCTAGGAGAATTGCATTCTTGAAATTTTCAACTGCTTCAGGAAGTCTTTTTTGTTCATTGAGCCAAAGTCCTCTATTGTTATAGGCAAACGGAAGATGTTTCGGATAATATTTTAACATGTTTCCGGTAAGGGTAAAACTATTCTCCCATATTTTTAGTTGGTTTTGTGTTTTCCAGAACCAAAAGGTTGAGGCACCTGCCAAAATAATAAAACCTAGTATTCGAAGAGTCTTAGATTGATGCAAGTATTGGATTCCTACACCGAATAATAAACAAAAGCCAAATGAGGCTACATAGAAATAGCGGTCGTAGGTTATTGCTCCGACTGTGGTGAGTACTTTAATAAATAAAAATATGGATACGATAAAAAACAAGCAGGAGAATAAGAGCGTTGCTTGTTTTTTCTTCCAGGCAATAAATGTAATCGCAGCAAATAAAATGAATGCCAAAGGACTCATCATTATGTACCAAGGTAAGGGTTCTGAATTAGATGGATAGGCATAAAATGCGCAAAGATCCATTGGCCACAAAGCTTTGATGGGATACCAAACAAAACTATAAATGGCGATTAAGATATTTTCGAATAGGCCAAAGGAATGACTGGAAAATCCTTCGTTATGCATTTGACCTCCCTGAGTTTCTACCCCGAACAATAATATCCATCCAAAAATTAAACTGACTAATAGGAAGGGGATTTTATTGAACTGTTGGTATAGTAGGAAATTAACTAATTTGATTGGTTTATTTTCTTTCATCTGATGCCATAAATCCAGTAGAATTAGAATTACCGGAAAAATGACTGCGGATGGTTTAGATAAGCAGGAAGCAATGAAGGCTATAAAAGTACAGGCATACCAGACACTGGATTTATTTTGTTGATATTTTAACCAGGTTATCATTCCTGTAAAAAAGAATAGAGTGTAGAGTACATCTTTTCTTTCAGAAATCCAGCCAACACTTTCCACATGCATAGGATGGAGGGCAAAGAAGATTCCTGCTGCAATTCCTGCAATGGTTGAACGCGTCATGATCCAGACTAAAATCATTACTAGTAAACTATTGAGGATATGGAGGAGTATATTCGTTAGAATAAAGTGTTTTGCTTCTGGTCCCTGATACCAATAGTTGAAGCCATAACTGAGCAGGGTTAGGGGAGTGTAGAGTAGGTAGTAGGGTTTAGAAAATGATTCGATTACTGCTTGGGATTTTTCTTTTTTCAGAATCGGATTTTCATAAACATATTTATCATCATCCCAATTGGTGAAATCATTTTTAAGTGCGGGTTGGAAGGCCAGGTAAGTAATTATTGCAAGGAGCGCAATAATTAGATAATTTATTAAATTTGATTGAGGAGGATTTGTTTTTTTTGCCTTAGGGATATTTTTCATGGCTTAGGATTCGGGGATTGGTTCAATTTTATTTTTGCGTGTTTTGCAGAAATTTATTGAGGAAATTTAAATGGTTGTAGTTTGTTTACTATTTTCTAGATTTGATTACATGAGGTAAATCAAGATAGCCAAAACTACCGTAAAAGTCAGGAGCCTGGTACACCCGCCAGTAAATATAGTACTGCCATACGGATGGCTACTCCATTTTCAACCTGATTTAATATGAGAGATTGGGACGAATCTGCTACTTCAGAAGTTATTTCAACTCCTCTGTTTATGGGGCCTGGGTGTAAGATTGGAATTGATTTTCCCAATTTATTTAATCTATCTAGAGTTAGACTGTATCCGATAGAATAATCTCTTAAGGAAGGGATATAGGCAGTTTCCTGTCTTTCTAATTGGATTCTCAACATAATAACAGCATCGCACCAATCCAAGGTATCGTCCAGATCATAGGAAACCTCGCATCCTGTGGATTGCATATCAGGTGGAATTAAAGTTCCGGGTCCACAGACTCTTACGGATGCACCTAATTTTTTAAAGAGCAATAAATCGGAGAATGCTACTCTACTATGTCTGATATCTCCAACAATAGCAATTTTTTTTCCTTCCAATTGTCCATTCCAATAATGCCTTAGCGTGAAGGCGTCCAAAAGGGCTTGTGTAGGGTGCTCATGTGTACCATCTCCGGCATTTACGAGTATAGCAGGAATATGTTTGCTCAGGAATTGACAAGCTCCAGGGGCCGGGTGTCGCATGACTACCATGTCCACTTTCATTGCTAGCAGATTATTAACTGTGTCCAACAAAGTTTCTCCTTTTGAAACGCTGCTAGAAGAAGAGGAGAAATTTATAACATCAGCGGATAATCTTTTTTCTGCCAGTTCAAACGAGACTCTGGTACGCGTTGAATTTTCAAAAAACAGGTTAACGATGGTAATATCTCTTAGAGAGGGGACCTTTTTAATAGGGGCATTGAGGATACTTTTGAAGTTATCTGCAGTTTTAAAAATCAACTCGAGATCTTCTGATGACAGATCTTTGATTCCGAGGAGATGTTTTACGGATAATCTACCTTTCATTCTGTCCTTATTTTGTGGTTCGATTTTCAATTCTGATAGAATCCCTGCCAAATTGTTCTGCCCATTCTACGAGAACCTTTTCATTGTCGAGTGTATCCACTTTTATTCCAGCAAAGTCAGCTTGAACAGGAAGTTCTCTTTTCCTGCTTCTATCCACGAGTATAAGCAATCGGACTTCGGCTGGTCTTCCAAACGAGAGCATGGCATCCATGGCCGCTCTTATTGTTCTACCTGTATAGAGTACATCGTCGGCGAGGATTACTCTTTTCTTTTCGAGTAAGAAGTTGATTCTATTTTCACTGGCTACGAGAGGCGCTTCATTTCTTCTAAAATCATCTCTGAAGAAAGTAACATCTAATTCACCGAAAGGGATTTCAATGGTTGGATGTAAATTTTGAAGGAGATTGTGAATTCGCTTGGCAAATCTGACTCCTCTAGGTTGAAGGCCTAAGATTACAGTATTATCAAAATTCCCATAAGTTTCTTCCAATTGAGAGCATAAACGATTCAAGGTCAATGACAATTTCGAGGTATCTAATAGTTCCCTTCTTTCCATGGTTAAAGTCCACCCAATTTAGAAATCAGTTCAAATTCAATGATTGTTAGGGGAGTGACTGAGAGTCTTGATTGACGAATTAAGGCCATACCAGCCAATTCTGGAATTGATTTTAGTTCAGCCAGGCTAATTTTTTTTTTAAGGGATGCATCTGGAGCAATATCGACACATACCCAGCCAGGGGAATCTGCTGTTGGGTCAGGATATGCATTTTTGACCACTTTTGCCAATCCAACAATTTGCTTTTCGGAGACAGAATGATAAAAAAATACCAAGTCTCCTTTTTTCATAGCATTAAGGTTATTTCTAGCCTGAAAGTTACGAACGCCAGTCCAGGCTGTTTTTTTGTCTTTGAGCAAATCGTTCCAAGAATAAGCTTCAGGTTCTTGTTTTACCAACCAATAATTCATTTTGCTAAATGTGCGTCTATACTGTGTTCAAAAGTGCGGAAAAATTGGGAGAAAGCCAAGTTTAGGGCTTAAGAAAGGGATAATGAAGATTAAGACTTATGGATTGAATATAAAGGCTCTACGCCGTTTTTTGTGGGTTTGACATGACCATTTTCCCAAATTTCGGAATAGCAAATATTTCAGGGACCCCCAAAATCAATAGAATTCCGATTTATTGTGTTTAATGAAATTCTGGATACAATTGCTTTAGCCAGTGGGTTTGAAGCCCACTTCATTGGAGAGGGTAGGGAGAGGGGATCACCTTGTTTATAAACATAATAGAAGATTTATAACCACTATACAGGGTATTTCTAAGATTTAATTACCCACAGTTATTGGCGCAGGCCAATATAAATTTGTTTGTTAATTTCTATGCGAGATTGACTTTTAAGTTCTGGGTATTTATGGAGGATTAAGAGGACTAGAAATAGTAAGAAAATTGAAATATTACATAATAGCAGGAGGGAGACGAAATTGTTATTTTGGTTGGAAAGAGATAGAATAGGATAGTGTTGTTAAAGGATAATGGTTGGGATAGGGCAGAATTTATTGGAGGGGTTATTTTGGGGTGTTATTGGAGGGAAATACATATGAAATATTTCAAGGCGTCCTTGTGAGATTGGGATATTGGAGAAGGAGGGGGAGGTTTTTAAGTTTTGAAAATGAGGGGATTATACATGAATTTTTTCAAGGCGTCCTTGTGAGATTGGGATATTAGAGGGTAGGGGAATTGGTTCTAAAGTTTTAAAAAGAATTAATTGTTTTAGTATTTTCCAAGGTGTCCTTGAGGGATA
>JBEIHC010000116.1:0-8632 GCA_040381555.1 Bacteroidia bacterium | reverse complement strand
CAGCCATCGCCATATTGGGAGCCATATCCAGTGTTACTTCATTGACGATTTCACGACTTTTCTTTGGGATTTTATCTAAAACCTCCTGTATCGTTTTTGAATCAGTCCCATTTATGATTGCGATAACTGACTTTTTATTTCGAACTCCTGTGTTTTTATTCGTAACGAAAGTATAGAGTTCCCCTTTAGAAAGACTAACTTCATCAATACTGATTTGTTCCGCTAGATTCTCGGGGTAGATTAAATATTCCTCGGCATGTGATAATTGGTTCCACTCCTTAAACCCACTGATTTTATGTTTATAGTGTCGCTGCAACTTCTTGGGATTCACCGAATAGTAACTGGCTATATTGGTCATGGTATCGGGTCGCGTATCTATTTGCATCTTTTAAAAAATCCGATAGTTCACTCGTAAATTTTGAACCATCGGCAATAAATGAAAAGTCGCTTTGGATAACTTCCCCTGTCTGTTTATGACGCCATCGTCGCCTTTTGATTCTTAAGAAAACTCCTTTACCGCGGATTGGAAAATCTTGAACTAAGCAGGCTCTATGAAACCCCTTAGACTCGTAATCTTCTGATTTGAATCCCATAGGTATCTGATTTCGTTCTTCAAAATCTATAATCCAGTATTCCAACTTATCATCTACCTTACATAAAACCTGATGATCTGTTATCTCAAAATGATCCAGTAGTTCTTTAGGAAACACAGCATTCAAAAAAGTTGAGTCCATATCAATGAATTTTATCGGAAATTTAGAAATATTTTCATGACTCCCCACAAAAAATGAGTGACCCTAAACTCCGGTTTAGTGTAAACTCCGGTTTAGTGTAAACCTCGGTTTAGTGTAAACCCCGGTTTAGGGTAAACTTCGGTTTAGGGTAAACTCCGGTTTAGTGTAAACCCCGGTTTAGGGTAAACACAAATTAGGGATGCAACATCCCAACTTGGAAGCCCCTCGAAAAATAAGCAGCAATTGTTTCAGGAGTGTCTGCAAACAGATAATCCCCATGAGATTTAAAATTCTTAAACTCAAATGAGCTAGCCGATTCTTTTAGAATGACCAAAACCGGGCAAGATTGATTTTCGCTACCCAACAATTCGATAATCGTCGGACGAGGCCTAGGGAAATCTACATACTGGATATCCAGTTTTTCCCTGAGTTCCGGGTAGTAAGCTAGAATGCCTTCTACGGTCGCACATTGAGAGCAATAGTACAGGTGTCCTAAATTATCAACTTTCGAATCAATAAAATTTGGGTTAAGCAGAAATAATTGAGGCTTCATAGAGTTGCGTGATGGATGAGATTTAGAGTCGTATGGCTTTTTGTTTAATCGGAATGGCCTAATAGTAAATAAAATTATTTATAAATTTTTGATCATTGTTTTATATTGAAAATAACTATAATTATTTACTATGGTTGGATTCTTTATCCAATAAAATTAACCTCAGGCTCTAGTCGTACTCCAAAACGAGTAAATACAGAGTCTTGAATCTTAGCAGCCAACTCAGCAATTTCAATCCCTTTCCCATTTCCATAATTGACTAAAACCAATGCCTGTCGAGCATGAACTCCTATATCACCGGTCCGGTATCCTTTCCAACCGGCTTGCTCAATTAACCAACCGGCGGCTAACTTTTGATAGCCTGGCTTACCGGGGAACGAAACCACATCTGGATGATTTTGTTGCAATACCTGAAAATCTTCCACAGGAATTTCGGGATTTTTGAAAAAGCTACCCGCATTACCAATCTCCACCGGGTTGGGAAGTTTCGAACTCCTGATTTTTACCACAGTGTCGCGAACATCCTGAATAGTAGGTTGGGAAATCCCTGATTTTTCTAACTCATCTTTCAGAGCCGAATAGGATAAATTAAGAACTGGTCTTGTTGAAAGCTTTAGGGTAATGGATAAAATGCAATATCTGTTTTTGCCGGATTGTTTGAAGAAACTATTTCGATATCCAAATTGACAATCTGCATTCGTGAAAATTTCAATTTCTTTATTTTCAAGGTTTAACGCCTCTAAGGAGTGCAATGCAGATTTTAATTCAGTGCCATATGCTCCGATGTTCTGAATGGGAGCAGCCCCACATGTACCCGGGATAAGGGCCAGGTTTTCAATCCCACCGTAATTATTGTCTACACAATAATTAACTAAATCATTCCAGGAGCTGCCTCCGCCGGCTTGAATCAAAACACTTTCGTTATCCTTTGATATTTCTCGGATAAATTGAATTTGATTATGCAAGATTAAACCAGAATAGTCATTTAGGAAAAGCAAATTACTCCCTCCTCCCAAAATTAAATGGGGCATAGAAGAAAATTCTGGTGAGCATAGGGCTTCTTGGATTTCAGAAACAGAATTAAATGCCCTATAATAACTAGACTTGGCCTCTAATCCGAAGGTATTGAGTTTTTTTAAGGAGAAGTTTGAAAGCAATTCCTGCATGGGTACAAAACTAAGGGGAAAAAGGAATATTCTGGAAGGTTTTTGCCCATATGTGTCTCAAAGTGTGCATATTGTTTAAGGGGGTTATTCAGAAAGTTTAACTTCCCACTATAGCTTAATTACTGGTTTATGGGTGTTATTTATAGGCAAGGAATTCTTGTATCATTAAGAAAGGGACGCACAGGGTATGTCTTTACTTAGGGTAAGTTCTATTTTTTTCAATGCTTTTTGTGAGCGCTTTTAGATGTTTTCACTATTCAGTTGAAAGGCTCTCTATAATAGAATTTTAATGATGAATGTTCCAAGCTATGAAATAATCTCTCTGAAATAGAAAGTGAATTTTTGATAAACGATTTTTAAATTGTTCATAATCAGTTTGATAAATATTTTTTGAAAAAATTACAAAAGAAACTACGGAAACGATGAACTTAATAATCGTTTCCGTAGTTTTGTACCCTGAATGGAAATAGTTAAGTCAGATACTCGGGAGAAAATTATTCAAGGGAGCACTGAGTTGTTTCAGAGGTTGGGGGTCAAGAATCTAAGTATGGATGATATGGCTCGCGCTTTGGGAATGTCTAAAAAGACTTTGTATTTACATTTTACCGATAAGCAAGATATATTAAAGGCCTGTGTCAATAAACATTTTGAGCGTCAGGAATGTCAATTGGAAGGAATTCACACTGAAAAATTGGCTGCTGTGGAGGAAATCTTCCGTATGATGGAATTTGTTTCCGAGCAAATCAGGCAAATGGCAGGTGCCCATAGATTAGTTCATGATATACAACTTTATTATCCGGAAGCCTGGAGTAGATTCAGGGAGCATAAGGAACAGTTTGTTATTGCAAAAATAGAGGAGAATTTACGCAAAGGAATTGAAGAAGGGGTGTATCGTCCAGAAATTGATATCCGAATAATTGCCCGAATTCGAGCATCCGAAATGGATGCCATGCTCAACCCGGATTTATTTCCTCAGTATGATTATAATTTGAATCAAATATTTGAGCAGCTTCTGCTTTATTTCCTATACGGAGTTTGCACCCCAAAGGGAGAGAAAATTCTGGCTAAGCTGATTCGGAAAAAACATAAAATCGAAAATCCTTAATTCTACCTTAACCAATCACACACACACACAACAAATGAAACTCATTAAAACCCTAAATATGTTCAGAATCCCTTGGGCGTTCGTCGCCTTGTTCCTGTTGAGTATTTTTAGACTTTCTGCTCAATCAGAGTCTAAAAAAAGTTTCTCCCTGCAAGAAAGTTTGCAGTTTGCCCTAGAGCATAATTCTTCCCTGAAAAATGCCGATTTGGATGTTCAAATTGCTCAGAAACGCATTAATGAAACCAAAGGTACAGGTCTTCCTCAGGTAAGTTTATCTGGTGATGTTTCCTATTTCCTGGAATTTCCTACCTCTATTATCCCGGCAAATATTTTTAATCCTTTGGCTCCGGCAGATCAATATGTGGCATTTCAATTTGGTTTGCCTATGACTTCAAAAGCTGGGATTGATGTTTCTCAACTACTTTTTAGTGGGGAGTTTTTAGTTGGCTTACAAGCAGCTAAATCGTATGCGGAATTATCCCGTCGAAATAAAGAGCGCTCCCAACAGGAGGTTTTGCAGTTGGTCAGCAAATCCTATTACCTGGTCTTAATCAATCAGGAAAGAGTGGGATTACTAGATGCGAATATTCAGAGATTAGAAAAAATTCTAAAAGATACAAAGGCATTAAATGAGCAAGGGTTTGTAGAAAAGTTGGATGTGGATCGCCTGTCAGTCAGCTTGAGTAATCTGAAAATTGAGCGGCAGAAAATGCAAAATTTCGTCGAAATCAGTTTGTATATGTTGAAATTCCAAATGGGGTACCCGGTAGGAAAAATCATTGAACTAAGTGATAAGCTGAATGAATCATTGGCTCGCGCGGCATCCAGTGAAGAGGGATCCTACGAAAAGCGTCCAGAGTATAAGCTCTTACAAATGCAACAAAGACTGTATGAGTTAGATCTTCGTCGTCATAGAGCAGCCTATCTTCCCACGCTTGTTGCTTTTGGAAATTTCTCCTATCAGGGATTTAGATCAGATTTTGGAGATATTTTCTTTCAACCTTTAACCAAACGATATTACCCTCAATCTTTAGTCGGCATTCAGTTGAATGTGCCTATTTTCAAAGGCTTGTCTCAACATGCTCGTGTAGAGCAGGCTCAGTTAGCGATTCAAAAATCTAACAATGATATGGCTAACTTTAAAAATGCAGTTGCCCTGGAAGTGTTCAATTCTCAATCTAGTTTGAACAATAGTCTGAAAACACTCGATGAACAAAAGAAGAATGTGGACCTAGCGACTGAGGTTGCCAGAGTGACCCGCATCAAATACGAACAGGGAGTAGGTTCTAACTTAGAGGTAGTCACTGCTGAAACAGAATTGAAAAACGCTCAGACCAATTATCTCAGCACTTTGTATGATGCCTTAGTTGCTCGTACCGATTTGGAAAAGGCCAATGGTACCTTAGAAATTTCAAAATAACTCCAAACACACAAACACATAAGTAATATGAAACTCTCTTTGATACAACCTAAATCAATCCTAAACAGTACCCTGGTATTGTTTATGCTGGTGCTCATGGGCACTGGATTTTCTTCCTGTGGTAATGGGGAAGATGCGGGTACTCCCGAAGCAAAAAAAGCAAAACTAGAACAACTCAAAAGCCAGGTAATTGCCCTGCAAACAGAAATTCAAACTCTAGAGTCTGAGCTTAAATCTGATGGCGGTGCCCCCACTGGGAAATCTGCTAAAGTCAAAACTGGCAAAATCGAAAGTGGTGTATTTACCCATTATATCGAAGTACAAGGGAAAGTAGATTCAGAACAGAACATATTGGTGAGCCCTAAAACTGCTGGAACGATAATTAAAGTCCTAGTGAAGAAAGGAGATCAAGTAAAGGCTGGCCAATTATTGGTTCAGATTGATGATGAAATAGTACGCAAATCAATAGAAGAAGTGAAAACTCAGTTAGATTTAGCTACCGTTGTGTTTAATCGTCAGAAAAATTTATGGGATCAAAAAATTGGAACTGAGATGCAGTTCCTTTCCGCTAAAGCAAATAAAGAGGCATTGGAAAAAAGGATGGCAACTCTAGAGGACCAGCAGGATATGTCAAAAGTGAAGGCGCCATTTTCTGGAGTGGCAGATGAGGTATTGGCAAAAGAAGGTGAAACGGCCATGCCGGGTATGCCTTTGCTCCGACTCGTGAATCCGAATAATAATAAAATTGTCGCAGAATTTTCAGAAGCCTATTTTACACGGGTAAATAATGGTAATCAAGTAATAGTTTATTTCCCCGATCAGCAAATTGAAGGTCAAAGCTCTGTGCGGGTGAAAAGCAATTCCATCAATATGGTGAATAGAACCTTTACCGTAGAAGTGGGATCTCCTTCTGTTAAAAATCTAATTATTCGCCCAAATATGATTGTAGAAGTACGGGTGAAAGATTACGAATCTAAATCAGCCATTGCAGTGCCCTTGAATTTAATTCAGCGCGATGAAAACCAGGAGTTCATTTATTTGTCTGTGCAGGAAGGTTCTGTGCGCAAAGCTTCTAAACGACTTATCAAGACTGGTATGATTTATCGGGATAAAGCGGAAATTCTGGAAGGTCTGAGTGAAGGCGAAGAACTCATTACCATTGGGTATCAGAATCTCGTGGACGGACAGCCCTTAGAGATTGTACAGTAAATTCTGAAAACGAACACACGATGAAAGAATTCAAACTCACTACCTGGGCGATTAATAATCGCACCGGAGTATACATCATAACGATATTGATCTGTTTATTTGGGATCAATACTTATAATAACCTACCGAAGGAGCAATTTCCGGATATTGTCATTCCCACCATGTATGTGGCAACTGCCTATCCAGGTACTTCTCCTACCGATATTGAGAATCTCGTATCTCGGCCCATTGAGAAACAACTAAAGTCTATCTCCGGAGTTAAGAAAATTACCAGTAATTCGGTACAGGATTTTTCTTCTGTTGTAGTGGAGTTTAACACCAATGTGGATGTAGCGGTCGCTAAGCAGAAAGTAAAAGATGCAGTAGATAAAGCCCGGCCAGATTTGCCAACTGATTTGCCCCGAGATCCAGATGTGATTGAAGTGGACTTCTCTGAATTTCCTATTATGTTCGTGAATGTTTCTGGGGAAGTAGAACCGGAGAAATTGAAGGAATATGCAGAGTTACTCCAAGATCGCATGGAGACCATGAAGGAGATAACCAGAGTGGACATGGTGGGTGCATTGGAAAAGGAAGTTCAGGTTAACTTGGATATGTATAAAATGCAGGCCGCTAAAGTGACGCTGAATGATGTGGATAGGGCAATTGCTTTAGAGAATTTGAATTTATCCGGAGGCAATATTCGGGTTGGGGAAATGAAGCGCTCTGTGCAGATTTTTGGTGAATTTAAAGAAGCTCGAGATCTTGGGAATATCTTGGTAAAGTCAATGGATGGTGCCGCGATTTATCTGAAAGATATTGCCGAAGTAAAAGAGACTTTTGAGGAAAGAGAATCTTATGCTCGATTAGATCGTAAGCCAGTAATCACCCTAAATATCATTAAGCGTTCTGGGCAGAATCTGGTGGCTGCTTCGGATAAAATTCAGGAGATAGTCAATAATGCCATTCAAAATGATCTTCCTGAAAATATTAAAATCACCATCACAGGGGATCAGTCCGTCGAAACGCGGAATACCCTGAATGACCTAGTGAACTCCATTATTCTGGGTTTTATTTTGGTGACTTTGGTTTTGATGTTTTTTATGGGCACCACAAATGCCCTGTTTGTAGGGCTTTCAGTACCTATTGCCTCCTTCCTGGCATTTTTGGTAATGCCTACCATTGGGTACACATTGAATATGATTGTTCTTTTTTCATTCTTGATGGCTCTGGGCATTGTAGTGGATGATGCTATTGTGGTGGTTGAAAATACACACAGGATTTTTCATAAGTATAATAAGTCCATTTTGGATTCAGCTCGAGAGGCTGCGGGTGAAGTATTTATCCCTGTATTAGCAGGTACTGCTACTACAGTAGCTCCTTTTGTTCCTTTGGCTTTTTGGAATGGTATTATTGGTGAATTCATGGTCTTCCTTCCGGTTACTTTGATTCTAACTTTAACCGCTTCACTCGTTGTGGCCTTCTTTATTAATCCGGTTTTTGCCGTGAGCTTTATGAAGAAAGACCATGAGGTAGATCAAGCAAAATCTTTGAAAACATTTTGGAAGTACATGGCTGTATTGGCAGGGTTGGCAATAGTGTCTTATGTATCGGGTGGATTTGCTGCTGGAAATATTTTGGTTTTCTTCATCCTGGCCGCTACTGTTAACCGCTTTGTTTTTACGGGAATGATTAAATACTTCCAAGATAGATTACTACCCGCAATGATGAACAGCTATGAATCCTTACTTCGGTGGGCATTGAGAGGCAAAAATCCTTGGTTGGTTATCGGTAGTATGGTCGTTCTGTTTATTTTATCTTTTGTCTTGCTCGGGTTGCGCTCTCCTAAGGTGGTATTCTTTCCGCAAGGGGATCCAAACTTTGCCTATGTATATCTGGTATTACCGGTAGGTACTGACCAAACGGTAACTGATTCTATGACTCAAGTGTTGGAAGAAAGAGTGTACTCCGTCATTGGAGAAGATAATCCTATAGTAGAATCTGTTATTGCGAATGTGGCTGTGGGTGCAGGAGATCCTATGAATCCAGATCGATCTGCAACACCGCATAAGGGAAAAGTTACCGTTGCTTTTAAAGAATTTATTAAAAGAAATGGTGAAAGTACTACTCCCTATTTAAATAAGATTCGGGATGCCATTCAGGATATTCCTGGGGCAGAAATTACCGTGGACAAAGAGCAGAATGGTCCTCCAGTCGGTAAAGTAATTAATATAGAGGTAAGGGGCGAAAATTTCCCTGGCTTAATCAAGTTGGCCGCTGATGTAGAACGATATGTTGACTCTTTGCAAATCCCAGGGGTGGAAGAGTTAAAATCTGATTTCATCAATAGCAAACCACAAATTGTAATTGATATCGATCGGGAGCGTGCCAATAAGGAAGGTATTTCTACCGGTCAAATTGGGATGGAAATCCGAAGTGCCATTTTTGGAAAGGAATCATCCAAGT
>JBEIHC010000115.1:0-8647 GCA_040381555.1 Bacteroidia bacterium | reverse complement strand
CAAATAAGTGTATTGAGGTAGCACATCCTAACCCAATACTGGCCTGGATTCAACGCATGCGTAATAAACTTGGCAAGCGTCCCTTGTCCTGAAAGCTTCCAAAACTCAAGTCGACTTGGCAAGCGTCCCTTGTCCAAATGAAGCCAAAAATCAACACAACTTGGCAAGCGTCCCTTGTCTAAATGAAACCAAAACTCAACCTAACTTGGCAAGCGTCCCTTGTCCAAATGAAGCCAAAACTCAACTCATCGTGGCAAGCGTCCCTTGTCCAATTGAAACCCAAAATCTAACCCGCTTTGGCAAGCGTCCCTTGTCCATCTAACCTCTATACTTAACAGATGCCTAATGAATAAATTCAGAAATTCGCTTCTAATAAATCTAAGGGTGAACAGGAGACCAATAAGCCTTATGCAAGTATATTCTGGATAAAATCCCCTCTATTCATCTAACTAAATAGTAAATTATGTTAGCACTAGGTAAAACAAAAAGAGCTGCCGGAAACACCCGACAGCTCTGAAACTTTCTTTATTGTAAATATTTTTATTTACTGTAATCGTAAAATCCTTTTCCACTTTTCTTACCTAAATGACCCGCTGTAACCATATTCACCAATAAAGGACAAGGGGCATATTTCGGATTGCCAAAACCATCATGCAGTACGCGTAAAATAGCTAAACAAACATCCAACCCAATAAAATCTGCTAACTGCAATGGCCCCATAGGGTGAGCCATACCCAATCGCATCACACTATCAATGGCATCGCGAGCAGCAACTCCTTCATGAAGTGTCCATATGGCTTCATTAATCATGGGCATCAAAATCCTATTGGCTACGAATCCAGGATAATCATTCGAATATTCAGGAGTCTTACCCAAATCTCTACTTAAGTCCATGATATCATTCAATACAGAATCGGAAGTATCATAACCTTTAATAATTTCAACAAGCTTCATTACCGGAACTGGATTCATAAAATGCATTCCGATTACCTTATCCGCACGCTTAGTTACGCTTCCAATCAGCGTGATGGAAATGGAAGATGTATTGGTTGCCAAAATAGTTTCAGGTGCACAAATAGAATCTAACTCGCGAAAAATCTTGAGCTTCAACTCCACATTCTCCGTAGCAGCTTCCACTACTAGCGCTCTTCCTTTAACACCTTCGGCCATACTGGTAAAAGTTTGGATACCTCCCAAAATTCTTTCCTTATCTCCCGGAGTGAGTAATTCTTTTTTAATCTGACGATCTAAATTCCCCGAAATGGTTTGCAATGCCTTATCCAATGCGGTTTGGGACACATCAATCAAATGAACAGAATACCCAGATTGGGCAAACACATGGGCGATACCATTTCCCATGGTACCTGCGCCAATAACAGCAACGGACTTATATTTATCTATCATAAAAATAAAATTAGGTACAGTACTAACTAAACCATTTCATCATTTCATCAGGGGATGAAACAAACCCTTTTCCTGCGATCCCTTTTCTATGGAAATTTCCTTAACCTTAAACTTGTCCAATTTCTTCTCAATTACTCGCACATTTTTAAAGTACCCGAAATTACCTCCCCGTCTCTTACGAAAATACAGCCCATCATATGATCCATCTGGACCTACATCCAATAGTTCTAGTTTTTTTGCAAGATTAGGAGGGGACAAATGATCAAATATCAACATCTCTACTGATTTGCGGGGCCATTTACGATCCACCATATCGGTATTCAAACGAAAGAAAGCATTATCAGAATATTCAAATATAACCCGATACTTGGGAATATAATTAAAGTAAAACAAGGGAGCTCCTAAGCCTACTTTCTCAACCTGCGAGGGATCAAAAGTCATCACTTCAACCATCTTGTAATTCGAATACTTAGAGCCCCCATTCCAGCCCAATAAAACATAATAGGTATTTTTCGCTTTCTCCACTTTACCGGTATAAAAATCTCGACGATATCCGCGAGACTTATACATCAGAACTTTATAATACAATGCACCCAGCCAGTTGTTTTGATCTAAATGCATATTCTCTGATTCTCCCCGAATAGATTGGGTATGATGCAAGGGTATTACAACCAATGAATCTCTGCCTGAAGAAGTGATTACTTTTCTTTGGATTAATGCATAATAAAAGTGATCCTTATCTTTATCGACAATATACCAAGAGAAAATTCGAAAGCTTCGATCGGGAGAATAAACCTTTGATAAGGTAACCAGTGAATCAAATGAAAATTCAAAACTCCCTCTCATTGACAATAAATCCTTAAGAGCTGCACCAAACTTTTTATTCAGATCAAACTTATACGCAGCAGAATCATGATTCAAAATATCCTTAGCCATCGGAAGCAACAACTGCGTTTCAGACCGAAGAAATTCATAATTCTCCCCCGCTACCTGAGCACAAATACTCTGATTGAAAACGAAAATAAAAGCGAACAACAAAAAGACATTTCGGTATAGGTTATAGCCAAAACATCCTTGAATCAAAGACGAGAAAAAATAAAAATACTTCCTCAATTAATTCAGAGCTTCTATTACAACGGCACTAGCGCCTCCGCCTCCATTACAAATTCCAGCAGCCCCGTATTTCCCATGAGTCTGGTGTAGTACATTCAGTAAGGTTACCAAAACCCTTGCTCCAGAACATCCCAATGGATGCCCCAATGATACTGCTCCTCCGAATTGGTTGACCTTAGTAGCATCCAACTTCAACAATTTATTATTGGCCAAAGAGACGACAGAAAATGCCTCATTGATCTCAAAGGCATCCATGTTCCCTAAGTCTAATTTAGCCTTATGTAAGGCCTTAGGAAGTGCATCGGCAGGTGCGATAGAAAACCATTCTGGCTCACGAGCGGCATCAGCCCAAGCAGTAATTTTACCAATAGGCTTTAATCCGTATTTATCTACAGCCTCCTTACTCGCCAACACTATTGCAGCAGCTCCATCATTAATAGTGGAAGCATTTGCGGCAGTAATGGTTCCCTCTTTTTTGAATACGGTTCCTAAAGTAGGAATCTTATCAAAATTAACCTTGAAGGGCTCTTCATCTTCACTAATAACAATTGGATCTCCCTTACGCTGTGGAATTGTAACAGACACAATTTCCGGTTTGAACTTTCCATTCTTTACAGATTCCTGAGAGCGCTTGTAGGATTCAATCGCAAATTGATCCTGTTCCTCCCGGGTAATTCCATATTTGTCCGCACACATTTCCCCACAGTTGCCCATGTGCACATCGTTGTACACATCCCACAAACCATCTTTGATCATTCCGTCTGTAAGTTGACCATGACCCAATTTTATTCCATTTCGCATGGAAATATAATGAGGGACATTACTCATACTTTCCATACCTCCAGCAACAACCAAATGAGCGTCTTCATTTTGTATGGCTTGGGCAGCAAGCATGACTGCCTTCATCCCTGAAGCACATACTTTATTGACTGTAGTGCAAGGAGTCGTATTGGCAATACCTGCCTTCAATGCAGCCTGACGAGCAGGTGCCTGACCTAAATTAGCACTCATCACATTGCCCATGAAAACCTCATCTACATGATTCAAGGGAGCATTGGCTTTTTCCATAGCACCTTTGATAGCAATAGCGCCTAATTCAGTAGCGCTTAAACCGGCTAATGCCCCCCCAAATGAACCGATCGGTGTACGAACAGCTGAAACAATGTAAACTTCTTTTTTCATGATTATTGAATGCTAATTTGAATCTGAGGGTAAAAATACTGCGAATGCCACGGAAATCAAAGTAATCTCAAAGCCCAATTCTCCTAAAACTCCTAATTTCAACTCCTAGAATTACTACCTACAAATGAAAATATTTTACAATCTTCTATTTTTGCTGTTAACCATCCCCACAATAAGGCTTCAAGCGCAAATAAGCCAGATAATTCGAGGAAAGGTTTCTGATAAAGAAACACAATCGCCTCTGCCCTCAGCCACACTCATTCTACTTTCTGAATCAAAAGTTCAAACAGGAATTCTTTCAGATGAAAAAGGAAACTTTCGCTTTCAACCCAATGCCGTTGGCAGATACTCGCTTAAAGTATCCTACCCTGGCTATAAAACCATTGACCTAAATAACCTCATTCTCAACTCTGGAAAGGAATTAATCCTCCTCATCGAACTGGAAGAATCTATCCTAGAATTAGAAACTGTTGAAATAAGAGATTCTGAAGGGCTGGAAGGTTCAAATGAAATGTCTATAAACAGTGCCCGTTCTTTTCAAATGGAAGAAACCGAAAGATATGCTGGCAGCAGAAGTGATGCCGCGAGAATGGCTTCCAATCTCGCTGGTGTCAATGGGGCAGATGATTCCCGAAATGATATTTCCGTCAGAGGAAATTCTCCCTTAGGACTACTCTGGAGAATCGAAGGAATTGATGTGCTGAACCCCAATCATTTCGCCGTACCAGGCACTACCGGAGGAGCCATCAGCCTATTAAATAACAAAATGTTCGGGACCTCTGACTTCTTCAGTGGCGCTTTCCCTGCAGAATATGGAAATGCTACGGCCGCAGTTTTTGATATCCGACTCAGAAATGGCAATACCGAAAAACAAGAATTCTCCGCCCAATTGGGAGTTCTAGGAACCGAATTATCCGGAGAAGGGCCTCTATCTAAGAAAAACTCCTCTTCGTATCTCTTTGCTTATAGATATTCTACCCTTCAGTTATTCGAAACACTCAACATGCCCATCGGTACCGATGCCGTACCCGCTTATCAAGATCTATCCTTCAAATTCAATCTAGATGCAGGCAAAGCAGGTATATTCTCCCTCTGGAGCATCTCCGGAAATAGCAAAATAAACATCAAGCTCAGTGACAAACCTATAGAGGAGGTGGACTTATATTCTGAAAGTGACTGGGATCAAAAATTCACTACCCGGATGTCTGTGTCCGGAATCACGCATCAACTCCCAATAGGGAAAAAATCCTTCCTGAAGACAAGCCTTGCCCATTACGCTGGACAGGCAATTGGTGATCATGACAGGTTCGTTAGAGATTCAAGCCTCCAGGTTGAAAGATTATTTCCCAAAGTTTATTTCAACTACATCACACACAAAACTACTCTTCATAGTAGTTTGAATACCAAAATCTCAGCAAAGCATTCAGTTAAATCCGGAATCATCGCAGAAAGAATTTACCTGAATTACCTGGACAGTAATTTCGTCGAACCCTTATATTCTTGGGAGTATCGCAACAATTATCAGGATGACTCTTACCTCCTTCAAGCCTATTCTCAATGGAAATTTAAACCATCTCCCGATTGGGTCATTCAAGCAGGTTTGCATGCTCAGTATTTTACCCTCAATGCAGATTTTGCAATTGAACCCCGTGCAGGCATCAAATGGTATGCAAGCCCCAAAAGCAGCCTTAGCCTGAGTTCTGGCTTGCATAGTCAATTATTGCCCCTGTACATTTATGCAAATCAAAAACCCCAACCAGGCTCAGGTTCAGGTCTAAATGGCTCATTCTATTTACCAAATTCCCAAACTGGATTCTCCCGAAGTATCCATACAGTACTCGGATATGACTATACGGTTAATCCCACCTTATTTCTTCGAATTGAATCCTATTATCAAAGACAATATCGCGTCCCCGTTCTACCTTACGCTTCCTCATTCTCTCTACTCAATCAGGGAACTTCCTTCACCCGATACTTCCCAGATGCCCTAATCAATACTGGGACTGGTAACAACTACGGGATTGAATTCACCCTGAGTAAATCTTTTTCTAAACGCTGGTATGGCTTAAGTACCCTATCTCTATATGAGTCTAATTATACCGGTAGTGATGGGGTGAATCGCCCAACGGATTTGAATGGACAATACATCTGGAATCTACTCTGGGGAAAAGAATGGCATCCGGGTCAAAAGAAAAACCGCACCCTAACCATTGCAGTTAAATCTACTGCCGGCGGAGGTAGAAGATACACACCTGCAGACCGAACAGCCTCTGATTATCTCCGGGAATTAGTGGAAATAGATTCTCTTCAAAACTCATTACAATTCAGAGATTATTATCGCTTGGATTTCAGAATCGGTTATCGAATTAATCGCCCAAAAGTCACTCATGAAATTATGGTGGACATTCTGAATATTCTGAACAGAAAAAATGTCTTGGGATTGACTTATGTGCCTGACCCTGCAAATCCTTCTGCAAATCCCTTCAGGGAACAAAATCAACTGGGACGACTACCCCTTTTTTGGTATCGACTGGACTTTTAGGTTAGATACACCCCCCGGCCATTAAATTCTAACCAAATTCTAGGTGGATTTTGAAGAAATTACCTATCTTATCCTTGAGATTCAGTAATTTCCCAAGAGAATTCAGCAAATGATACAGGGAGATTATAAAATCAAGGTTTTACTCGAACGGAATTATCGCTTAGCAGCTGTACTCTTCCAAAATGGAGTCGATATTTTCAAATGCATGGAGTTGAGTATTGAGGACGCCTGCAAACGCGTGCGCCTAGACCCAGGTAAACTTCTTCTACGAATCAATTTTACCCTCACCGCTCCAGATAAACCTGCACAACCTGATTTTCAGCAATTCAATTGTGGCCACATTATCCTATATCTGATTCATACCCATCATGCACACTCTCGGGTAACCCTTCCAATGATTCATTACCATATCAAGAAAAATGAACAATTGTTTGGAGGTGAATTCCCCCATCTAATGATGCTGAATTCTTTCTTTGATAAATTTCGGTCTGACTTCATGTATCATCTACGCCAAGAGGAAGAAATCATTTTCCCCTACATCCATCAACTAGAAGAAGCTGTCGCCGACAAAGGCAATCAAAAACTATTGGAATTACCTGACTTAAGCATTCTATCATTGAATGCCCGTCACATGACTGATAATGAAGATATCGAGGACATCTCTAGACTTACCAATCATTTTAGATACGATGAAACAGATCCCTTACCCTTTCGAATACTGATGTTCGAATTAGAAGATTTGTACAATAATCTAAGAGAACATAGCCAAGTAGAAGAACTGGTTCTATTTCATAAAGCAGAAGCTCTGGAAAAAGAGGCTTCTGCTAGAATGCACAAATTATTAGGACTGAATTAACGGTTAATAACTAACCGAAATAACAAAGCCGCTGATTGCTCAGCGGCTTTTTCCTGCGTACCCAGAGCCGGGGTCGAACCGGCACGGGTTTAATCCCACTGGTGTTTGAGACCAGCGCGTCTACCGATTCCGCCATCTGGGCAGGGAGCACAAAGGTAATTCAGTTAATGGATTCCGCCAAATCTTTATTTGCTTTAATTTTAAAAGGAAATTAACCCCTTAAGAAAAATCCTCCCTCAGCCGATCATAATACTTTAGGCAAAGTATAGATACTGAGGCCTTTTGTAAGGCATTTCTTCGAGATTCCCTATCCTGAGCCAAATCGTATTCCTGAGCAGATAACAGGGCGGATTCCCAACAATCCTTTCGACCTGATTGAATATCTTCAACCACAGCTTCAGTACGACCATCTTCTTCAATGCGCTCATTCAAGTCCATCATCTCCATCAGAAATTCACCTGGAAGCACCTGCTCTTCCAATGCAATCCCCTCCAATTGAATCAGATATTCTAACCTCAACCTCTCGTCGCTCAATTTCTGCCAAGCAAGATTCAACTGGGCACTTTGCTCTTCCATTTTTCGGATAGCCTCCTCCCCTGCTAAGGTGTGAAAATCTGGATGAAACTCCCGCGAAAGCTGTAAATATTTCCGACGCAATTCCCCAATATCCACCCCAAATCGACGCGGTATCCCTACTAATTCAAAGTAATCTGTCATTTAGTTTGTTGGAGTTGTGACCAGTCGGCCTTCCCGATTAAAGTCCTTAGTTGTGAGGTATCCGAAATTCCGCTGCACTCAATCGTCAGTAAATACCGATACCCAAATCCCATACTCAGCCGATAATGCTGCTCCCCTTTTAAATGAGAAAGCCAAGAAAAATTCTCGCCCAAACCAGCTGCCCAAGCTAAAGACAATTCCTCTTCCGAATCTTGAACATAAGTAGAACGATATAAGTCACAGAGTCCATTCCAAGTCTGTAGATTTCTATTATAATCAATTAAAGAAAGTTGAACATCGACTTCCTCTTTACTCCAATTACTGAATGCCTCTGACATCCTTCTATGATCAAATTCAATAAAATGGGATGAAGTATCATCCAGCATAAATCCAGAAAAAGATTGGGGTAATAATAGAGCTAATTGTTCTGGGTCTAGAATCAAAGTATCTCCCCGAGCAATTCGATCTTGCATACTCTGCTCCCGAATGGCACTGTCATCTAACCCAATTGTCACAATTGAATCTGGTAGTACAGCCTGTTCTGTTGGGGCAACTTCCCCACAAGCCCAGCAAACCATTACAAACAGTAGCACTGAAAGATTTTTCAAGAAGCCCATGGTTCAAGTATGGTACGTATAGATGCTAAGGAAGGGGTAATTTGAGCATAAGTGAGTCCGCCAACAGATAAGCGAAACCAGCCATTTTCATCTTTTACTCCAAAAGCTTGAAATGGCACTAGCGCTACCCCCGCTTCTTCTAGTAACCAATCGCCAATATCGTCATTTCGATCCAATTTCCGCCCAGATGGACTGATTTTTCCAATTAAATTAAAT
>JBEIHC010000114.1:0-8879 GCA_040381555.1 Bacteroidia bacterium | reverse complement strand
GTATTTTATCGCGGAACGCGTGTTTCGGATATGGGTAGTGCCGGCTTTTTATAAGGTGTTTTTGGGCTGGTAGCGGCTGGGCTTGGGGTTTCGGCCGGGCTGGCCCTGCCTCTACCGCATGCCCTGCCTCTACCTGCCCAACAACACCTTATTCAATGCCGGCACTACCCTTCTCCGAATCTCGCTTTCCGCTTTAAAATACGCATCCTCGCCGGCGCGGCTATAATTTAATTGTACTCCCCGAATATCTGCAATTACCTGCGTGGTCATTGCCTGACGGGTGCGTATATCACTTAATTTAATTTCGGCATTTAATCCGGAAGAAAACCTGCCATTAAATTCTCCTAATGCTTTCGTGGAGGCCTGTATGCTTAATATAAAATCCGCTGCCGAAATATCTTCGGTAAATCGGATGCCTGAACGACTTAATTCCTGCTGAATAAAGGAACTCATGCGCGGACTGGGTAATGCCTGATCTAAATTAAATTCTTTGGTGTCCACAAATACTAAAGGGGTTAATACAGTTAATGGAATGGGCACTACCGGAGCCTGACGCGTATCGGCCATTGAATACCAAATTTTAGAGGCCGCATCTTTAACCATCATTTTTTCGATGTCGGGTTTTACCACTATTTCCTGTGCTGCTTCTGCAGTGGCTAATCCGGTCAGACGCAATTCGCATATCCCGGCAGGATTCGTGGTCAGGGTTCCGGAAATTACCCCATCCCCTTTGGTGAAATCTACTTTAAGGGGCAATCCGGATACAGCAGGAAATCCGCCTTCATTAAAGCGTACCTCAATTTTAATGGGCACATTGACGCCTCTAGAAGTAACGACCTGGATTTTCGTCGGATCTACTTTAAAAGATAAATTCCGTATGCCTTCATTAATGGCTTTTAAGACTTCATTGGCAAGATAAATTTGTTTACCATCATAATCCGCTTGTAAGGGTTCATTCATGAAAGGCTTGAGGGCTTCTAAAGCTCGGGTATAATACCCCATGGCGGCAGGCACGGCACCTGTTCTTTTTAATTCATCCCCCTTGCGTAATAAATCCAAACTTTGCTCCCTTGCTGCCTGAATTCTTTGACGGCGACTTTCCTGATACACCGACACGGGCATGCGATAGTACATCCAATATTCTGTTTCACTTTCCCAAGCCCCAGCCAACTCATAGCCTTCTAATTGTAGCTGAGTAGTTGTTTTGGTCAGACTTCTAAATTCCTGCTGGTAACGGGTATCGGTACTGATGGTATGGAGCAGAGAATTCACCGAAATATTTACTTCGATTTGAGAGGACATATCGCCTAAGGCATTCTTGCGGGCAGATTCACGAAAATCAGATCCATACGATTTGGCACTCATGCCAATGCCGATATATTCTCCCGGCACTACCGGCCTTTCCTTTACCCATTCTGGACGCAAATCAGCCTTCTCGGTTTGTTTGGTTTTACGAGATCCAAAACAAGAAACCAGCAGTAATAAGAAAAGGATATAAAATAGGGAGATTCTCATTTGATGGTAGATTCGTAATCGAGTATGCCTTTGGAAATTTTAGAAGAAATAGAATTAACTGTTTCCGACCTTAACTCATTTTCCAATTTTAAACTTTTGCGCGCTTCAGCGAGTTTCCGCAATTCATTTCTTTGTCCTGGGTTATCAAATATCCGGTCACTGGGTTCATTCACATTAAACTTCGACCAAGAGCCCGGAACCAAAGCCCGTACATTTCCCGGATAGGTAATATACCGAATCTGATCACTCACCTGCTGATCTACTAAATCAGCGGCTAATATTCTGCCATCTTCCGTAGAAATTAGCTGATACTGCACCTTGCATTTTAATACGGATTGTCCAGTAAATTCCGAGTAGTACACTTTCTTATAACGCGTGGTTGCTTCCTTTCTTCCTAATGAGCTATTCCAAACAGAATCGATAAATGATTCATAGCCGGTGCGTTTCTGAGAAGTAACCTGTCCGCCCTGAAATCCATACTCCAAAATTTTACCTGTAAGAATGGCTTTTGCGCCTAATATCTCCCCTACTTTCACTAGGTCAGAAGCATTGCTCAGCGCGAGTTTTTGTTCGGCTAATACTTTTTCCATATTGCTGCGATCTACAATTTGAAAAAATGGATTGCGGACTTTCGATAAATCTGCCAATACCTGAGCTCCCACAATATTGGCCATAGTAGGATTTCGGGCTAGATCCACAAAAGGAGTATAGGCAACCGTAAATGTGCCCCTGCGCAAAGACTCCTGCTGATAATTAGAAGCCTGCTCATAGGATGCTTCCAGTTCTACTACTCGGGAGAATTTCCCATAAGCCGTTTTAAAAAATCCATTATCATAATCTTTTAAGGCTTCCTCATACAGGGGAATAATTTCTGCTCGGTTACGCATTTTCCCGGCATCTTTATAATTCGGATCCCACTTTTTTATTTCTGCGAATAAGCGTTCGGCATCTTTAAAATTTTGTTTCCGGAAATTGTCTTGTGCTTGGTTATAGGTTGTTTCGAGAAACGCTGCTTTATCTTCCTGAAAATATTCCCGATAGTATTCTGGAAAACGGAGGGAGACTTTTACGCTGGACACATCCTCATAAAAATTTTCTGCATCCCGATAGGCATAAACGGCTTCCCGTAATTTTTCGTCATTATGATGCTGAAAATAGACATCGAGTAATTTATTGAGATGTTCCTGTCCGGCGATTTGTAATCCATAAGCAGCCTTAGCATTGGAGCTGTTACGACGAAGGGATTGAATGAAAAAATAGCTGGCTTCCCCAACTTTTCCTTCTTTTTGGGCCTTATTACCCTTTCGGGCAAAATAGGCAGCACCCGAACAGGCACCGAGTATGCTTACGGCCAAGAGCAGAAAAAGAATACGAATTTTCATATAGAGGTATCTGAAAAATTGCCTTGCAAGTTTGATGCCCTTCCGTAAAGCAAATCCAGATATTCGTAGGCGCGACGCAAATGAGGAATCAAAATGGAGCCTCCAATGACTAAGGCAATTTCGAGTGTTTCCAGAATCTGAGCCTCAGTGGCCCCAACTTCCACCGCCTGACCGAGATGATAGCGCACACAATCGTCGCAACGCAACACCAGAGAAGAAGAAAGACCGATTAATTCCTTTGTCAGAACTGGGAGAGCCCCCTCCTGATAGGCCTGATGGTCGAGATTAAAAAACCTTTTGGTAACCAGGCGATCCTCCGAAAGAATTCGTTGATTCATTCGGCTGCGATAGGCATTAAATTCTTCGGGAGTGGTCATGGATTATCAATGAAAATGTGATACAAAATTTAGAATTCCTGAGCAGAAGAAAAAGAAAGCAGGAAAAAATCCTCTAACTTTGTTGGTTGCTACTATCTATGAGCCAAAAAAAGCTTTCCATTATCATTCCTGCGTATAACGAGGGTAGGACTATACACTTGATTCTCAACAAAATAGAAGATGTTGAACTAGCAGGTGGGTTAAGCAAGGAAATTATCATCGTAAATGATTGTTCGAAAGACAATACCGTAGAATCGGTAGAAAAATACTGTCGGGAGCATCCAAATTTGCCCATTCGCCTGATTAACCACGAGGTCAATAAAGGAAAAGGAGCAGCTTTGCACACAGGTATATTGGAAGCAAAGGGGGATTATCTCATTATTCAGGATGCCGACTTAGAATACGATCCCCGGGAATACAATGACCTACTCAAACCCATTTTAGAAGGCTTTGCAGATGTGGTATATGGTTCTCGGTTTATGGGCGGAAATCCGCACCGTATTTTATTCTTTTGGCATACCATTGGAAATAAATTCCTGACCTTCTTGTCCAATATGTTTACCGACTTGAATCTCACCGACATGGAAACCTGTTACAAACTATTTCGGACGGAGATGATTCAAAAATTGCACTTGCAGGAGAAACGATTTGGCTTTGAACCGGAGGTAACCGCCAAGATTGCCCGAGTAAAAGATATCCGAATTTATGAAGTGGGCATTTCTTACTATGGTCGTACCTATGAGGAAGGCAAGAAAATTGGAGCAAAAGATGGATTCAGAGCGATTTATTGCATTTTAAAATATAATTTATTTTCGAAGAAATTATATCGTTGAGATTGGGTTTAACCACAGAGAGAACAGAGTACAAACAGAGGAAACGGTTTGATTAAATTTTACCTCCTCTGCTAAACTCCATTTGTACTCCTTTACTCTGCGGTGAATTTTTCAAATAACCACGAAAGAAATTATTTTTAGTATCTAATTTTAAGCCAAACTTAAATTAATAAATTACTTTAGCAAAAATCCTCCGTTTAACTCCGTTTGTACTCCATTCTCTCTGCGGTGAACCTTTTTATAACCACAGAGAGAACAGAGTACAAACAGAGGAAACGGTTTTTTAAAATTATAACACCTCTGCTAAACTCCATTTGTACTCCTTTACTCTGCGGTGAACCTTTTTATAACCACAGAGAAAACAGAGTACAAACAGAGGAAACGGTTTTTTAAATTATAATACCTCTGCTAAACTCCATTTGTACTCCTTTACTCTGCGGTGAATTTTTTACATAACCACGAAAGAAATTATTTTTAGTATCTAATTTTAAGCCATACTTAAATAGATAAATCATTTTAGCAAAAAAAAACTCCGTTTAACTCCGTTTGTACTCCGTTCTCTCTGCGGTGAACCTAAGGATGAGCGAAGCGAATCCCCCCATACCTCCCCTCTCGAAATCTAAAATAATCCTGATTCAGTGTAAAGGCATTATAAATCAACCAGAATTCTGTGCTCATAAATAAATCCGTTACGGATAAATCAGTAGGAGGATTATCCATAGATTCCAATGCAAATACTGTTGTCACCCGATCCGGACCATTAGCCCAAGCCGAGTACCAGAGCGTTTCATGAGCCAAAGCCCACACAGATCCAATGTAAGGTTCTCGCAACTCACTCTTCAGGACAAGTCCTCTTTGAGAACCTTGAGCTTCGGTTTGCGCGCATATAGCTGCCAGAAAAGCCACTCTTTTTTGTTGGTTCAATCCTTCCAGAATAATTCCGATCATGCCTACTAGAATTACACATGAAATCAGGAGAGGTTTCCATTTTCCTTTAAGAAAAAAAGAATCTTTATACAGTTCTTGTGCGAAAGGGAGTATTATAAAAACCGCCAGAGGCATTAAATTTTTTTCCGTCATTACCTCTGCATCCCCATGGAAATAAGCTACCCAAGTCAGGGCTAAGAAAGTTGCGGTACCGCTGCACATTAGGAAGAGTTTCCCCCATTCTTTTTGTCGGATAAACCAGAGAGTAACGAGTATGCCTAAAGCCACTGGCCAAAGGTAAATATCGAGAAAATGGGCTTTGAGAAACTTGACTCCAAACGAGTGATGAATGCGAGGTAAGAGAGAAGGCATTTCTTTGAGTTGAGAAAAGAAACTGCCTTCGTAGGAATCTTCTTTTGTGAGGGCAACTTTGGAGAGATACATTGCCCCTATGCAGAGCAGGATGAGCCAAAGTCCGGCGTGTTTGTAGAGTTTTCTTTCCCAGCCCACCCAAGCGATTATGTACACCTGCATGAAGAGGGAAACAGGGTGAGAGAAAAATCCGAGCAGGCATAAGGTCAAAGCGACTGGCAGATAAAAGAACCATTTAGTAGGATTAGCTGCAGAAAGCCAGGCATACAGGAGGAGGCACCAGGCTACGGCTTGATGCGTTTCGGTTACAGAATGGAACCAGGAGATACGCAGGAAAAGAGTAAATCCAAGGACAAGGGCCAGTCCTGCCTCTGGTTTTTGGAGGCGGTAAACCATGATATAGAAGATAGCGGCATAGAGGAGCCAGAAAGCGAGAGAATAGGAAATAAGGATAGCAGAAGCAGGGGCAGAGAGCATCATACCTGCGAGGGGAAGGATTTGGGGGATGACGGCAGCCCAGCGGTCTAATTCCACATTAAAGGAATTCTCCATACTCATCTTGAATAAGTAATAGGCAGTATCGATGAAGAGGGTCCTTTCGAGAAAAAAAACCGCCGAAAGGAGGAGGAAGGCGATCACTGCGAAACCGGAGATTTTGGTCAAGTAAGCATTCATAGGACAAACATAGGGATTAAGCCGGCTTGGTGCAAGCTGGGTTTAGGGTAAACCGAGCTTGGTGCAAGCTGGGCTTGGGGTAAGCTGAGCTTGGTGCAAGCTGGGTTTGGTGCAAGCGAAGCCTGATTTAAGCTCCTGAAATGGGTTCATTTGTCCGTAAAGATTTGCCCAATCCTGTATTATGTTTGTCCTAAACAATCTAAAAAACTAAAAAAATGAAAAAGACAATTGAATTTACCCCCGGGCTTTTTTACCATGAGGTGTTAAAGGCCAATTCTGACGGCATTCTTTTTAGGGATGCAGAGGATAGACTGTATTTCATCGATAAAATGCGAAAATTCATCCTCCCTTGTTGCGAACTCTGGGCTTATGTGGTTCTTGGCAATCATGTACACCTGTTAATTCGACCTCATCGAAAGGAGGTTTTGGCAAGATTACCCTTGAAACTTCATCTTTTACGACTCAATCTGCATTCGGAAAAACTGAAAGATTACCTTTTGCCGGAAAGGGAAATAGACCTCCCATTGGCAATCTCACCCTACCGAGGTTCTATTCACTTCCAGATTCGCTATTGCATTCGAGGGCTTAAACATTCTTATGATCAGTATCTCAAGCGTAAGTATGAGACCAAGGGTGTGTTATGGAGTAGGGAGAAGTTTACAAAAGAGTTGCCGACCCTTGAGGATATTAGTCGTACAATTTTATACATACACAAAAACCCGGTGTTTCATGGGATGGTCCATCAGCCTGAAGATTGGCCCTTTTCTTCCTTTCATGAGATAACTGGTGATTCGAACAAACTGGTGATGCGTTCTGAAATATTGGCATTATTCAAAGGGATGAAGCCCTTTTGTGCAGAACACCTAGCATTGCCAGAAGAATATGGTTCTAAGCCATCCAAGCAGGGAGTTGGGCTGAAATTTTAAGCTTGGGGTAAGCTAAGCTTGGTGTAAGCTGAGCTTGGTGTAAGCTGAGCTTGGTGCAAGCTGAGCTTGGTGTAAGCTGAGCTTGGTGTAAGCTGAGCTTAGGGTAAGCTGAGCTTAGGGTAAGCTGAGCTTGGTGCAAGCTAAACTTAGGGTAAACTGAGCTTGGTGTAAGCTGAGCTTGGTGCAAGCTGAGCTTGGTGCAAGCTGAGCTTGGTGCAAGCTGGGTTTAGGGTAAACTGAGCTTGGTGCAAGCTGAGCTTGGTGCAAGCTAAACTTAGGGTAAGCTAAGCTTGGTGCAAGCTGAACTGACCAAATTGTCACCCTGCATGGCAGATTTATTGCCAACCTGTCAGATTTTTAGCCCTAATTTGATATGGCACATAATTCGATGTAAGGGTGAAAATTCAATTTTTAGGAGGAATAAAATCATGTCAGTAAAAATCACCCCTTTAGCAGACAGAGTGCTTGTAGAACCGGCACCGGCAGAAGAAAAAACGGCTTCCGGAATTATCATTCCTGATACAGCTAAAGAAAAACCTCAAAAAGGTACAGTTGTAGCAGTGGGTCCAGGCAAAAAAGATGAGCCTACCACTGTAAAGGTTGGTAATACCGTTTTGTACGGAAAATATTCCGGTACAGAGGTTCAGGTAGATGGTAAAGATTTCCTCATTATGCGGGAGTCTGATATCTACGCAATTGTTTAATGTACAACAGGTTAAAAGATTAAGTAAAGAATTATGGCAAAATTGATTGAATTCGACTCAAGCGCGCGCGAAAAACTCAAAAGAGGTGTGGACGCTTTGGCCAATGCAGTAAAAGTAACCTTGGGCCCCAAAGGCCGCAATGTAGTTATTGATAAAAAATATGGCGCTCCCCTCGTTACCAAAGACGGTGTGACAGTGGCTAAAGAAATCGAGTTGAAAGACGCGATTGAAAACATGGGTGCCCAAATGGTGAAAGAAGTAGCTTCCAAAACTGCTGATGTAGCAGGTGATGGTACTACCACAGCAACCGTTTTAGCTCAAGCTATCGTTCGTGAAGGCCTTAAAAATGTAGCCGCCGGTGCCAATCCAATGGAATTAAAGCGCGGTATCGAAGAAGCTACCAAAGTAGTGGTAGCCGAATTGAAAAAACTGAGCAAAAATATTTCGAGCACCAAAGAGATTGAGCAAGTAGGCACTATCTCCGCTAACAATGACCATGAAGTAGGTAAATTAATCGCTGAAGCCATGGAAAAAGTGGGTAAAGACGGCGTTATTACCGTGGAAGAAGCCAAAGGAATGGATACCTACCTGGAAACAGTTGAAGGGATGCAATTCGACAGAGGTTACCTCTCTCCCTACTTCGTAACCAATGCGGATAAAATGGAGGTTGAACTCGAGAACCCACATATCCTGATCTATGACAAAAAGATTTCCAGCATGAAAGAATTGCTTCCTATTCTGGAAAAGCAAGTTCAGTCTGGTTCTCCTTTGTTGATCATCGCGGAAGATGTGGACGGAGAAGCTTTAGCAACTTTAGTAGTCAATAAAATCCGTGGCTCACTCCGTATTGCAGCTGTGAAAGCTCCAGGATTCGGAGATCGTCGTAAAGCCATGTTGGAAGATATCGCCATCCTAACCGGTGGTACAGTAATCTCTGAAGAAAGAGGCTTCAAACTGGAGAATGCAACCCTCGATATGTTGGGACGCTGCGAAAAAGTGAGCATCGATAAAGATAACTCGACCATCGTAAGCGGCAAAGGAAACGCGGAAGACATTAAAGCACGCGTTAACCAAATCAAAGCCCAAATCGAAAATACTACTTCTGAGTACGATAAAGAAAAACTCAACGAGCGTTTGGCTAAATTAGCCGGTGGCGTTGCGGTACTCT
>JBEIHC010000113.1:0-8922 GCA_040381555.1 Bacteroidia bacterium | reverse complement strand
TCTTCGAACTGTTGCGCCTGGCCCAAGAAGGGTAGGGCAAGAAGTAAGCGGAGGAATAATTTGGCGTAGGTTTGCATCAATACACTAACGGAAATTGTTGCATCAGCGTGTGTACTTCTTTTTTAACCTCGTGTAGGTTTCCCGCATCTGTTGGATTCTGAATTACCCGGTCAATAAGGCTTGCTATCTTTATCATTTCTGCTTCTTTCAGACCCCTCGAAGTAATAGCCGCTGTCCCTAAGCGAATGCCACTTGTGGTAAAAGGACTTTCTGTATCGAATGGCACCATGTTTTTATTGGCGGTAATTTCTGCTTCTACTAAAGATTGTTCTGCAGCTTTTCCCGTGATGCCTTTATTGCGGAGATCTATCAGCATCAGGTGGTTATCCGTTCCTCCGGAAATGATTTGATAATCCATTGCCATTAGGGCTTTTGCTAAAGCTTGGGCATTGGAAATTACCTGCCCGCAATAAGTTTTGTATTCCGGTTTTAGATCTTCTCCAAAAGCAACTGCTTTCCCGGCAATTACATGCATTAAGGGACCTCCCTGAGTACCGGGAAATACAGCACCATCTAAAATGGCACTCATTTTTTTCAAGGCGCCTTTGGGGGTTAATTCTCCAAATGGATTATCAAAATTCTTGCCCATCATAATCATGCCTCCTCTAGGTCCACGCAGCGTTTTATGGGTGGTGGTTGTCACGATATGGCACCAAGGCATTGGGTCATTCAAAAATTTAGTGGCAATCAATCCGGCCGGATGCGCGATGTCAGCCAGCAATAAAGCGCCTACTTCATCGGCAATTTCCCGGAGGGTTTTATAGTCCCAGTCCCGAGCATAAGAAGAAGCTCCGCAAATGATCAATTTTGGGTTTACCTTTTTGGCCGTATCCCGGATTTTGGTGAAGTCTATTCTGCCTGTTTCTTTTTCTACTCCGTAAAAATGGGGACGATAGAGTTTTCCGGAGAAATTAACCGGGCTACCATGGGTAAGATGGCCTCCATGGGATAAATCGAAACCCAGGATGGAATCTCCCGGCTTCAACAATCCCAGCATAACTGCCGCATTGGCCTGTGCTCCGGAGTGGGGTTGTACATTGGCCCATTCTGCTCCAAAAAGCTGCTTGGCTCTTTCTATCGCTAATTCTTCTACCTCATCCACAAATTTACATCCCCCGTAATAGCGTTTGCTCGGAAGCCCTTCTGCGTATTTATTCGTCAGACAACTCCCCACAGCCTCCAGTACTTCTTTGCTGACAAAGTTCTCAGAGGCAATGAGTTCTATACCCTCATTCTGACGATTGAATTCTTTTTTAATGATATCAAATACCGGATCTTTCATAGATTTTTGTTCTGGAGTTCAAAGGTAAGAAAAAGCGGGTGAAGATTGGGTGGGGGATGAGCCCCCTGTTAGAGATTATATTTATATTTTATCGCCAATATAACAGCTCATTATTATAATATTTAGCTAATGTAATGGCGAATTGTTATATTTGTGGGATAAAACGATGATACCTAGAACACTTGAAAATACGATTAGTGAGAATCTCAATAGTGGTAAGGCTATTGTTCTGATAGGCGCCAGGCAGGTTGGAAAAACCACGCTGATTATGGAAATTTTAAAGGACAAATCCTTCCTGTTTTTGGATGGGGATGATCCTGCAACCAGAAACCTGTTAACTTTTCCGACAACAGAACAGCTAAAGACCATGCTTGGGGATCATGACTATGTGTTTTTGGATGAGGCACAAAGAATTCCAGGTATTGGACTTACCTTAAAAATCATTACCGATCAATTTAAGAAAGTTCAGGTTTTGGTGAGTGGATCCTCAGCATTCGATTTAGGAAACAAATTAAACGAACCATTAACCGGTAGAAAATGGGAATACGAAATGTTCCCAGTGAGTTGGGAAGAGTTTGAGGGGGCGGTTGGAAGAGTCAGGGGAGAACAACAAATCGAAAACCGTCTGATATATGGGATGTACCCTGAAGTTATTAATAAACCCGGAAAAGAGCGAGCGGTACTGAAGAACTTAGTTAACAGTTATTTGTATCGGGATATTTATTCTTTTTCAGAAATAAGGAGGCCTGATGTATTGGAAAAATTACTTCAGGCCCTTGCTTTACAAATGGGCAATGAGGTCAATTATAATGAACTTTCCAGATTGATTGGAGTAAATAAGGAAACAATTCAGAACTATATCTCAATATTAGAACAAGGCCACATTATTTTCAGATTAAATAGCTTCAGCAGAAATGTTCGAAATGAAATCCGACAAAACCGTAAAATTTATTTTACTGACAATGGGATTCGGAACATGATTATTGGAAATTTTAATCGATTAGATTTGCGGTCAGACAAAGGCGCCTTGTGGGAGAATTTTTTAGTAACAGAACGAAGGAAACAAAACCTATATAAAGATAGTTTTGCAAGGATGTACTTTTGGAGAACGACTCAGCAACAAGAGATTGATTTTGTTGAGGATAAAGATGGGCAAATTTATGGATATGAGTTTAAGTGGAGACAGGCTAATAAGCACATTCCGAAGACATTTGTAGAGGCTTATCAGGCGGAAGTGAAAATCATCGATATCCATAATTTTCGGGAATTCGTCGTCTTGTAAAATTCAGCGAATATTTACTCTTAAAAAAGATTGAGTTAGATTTTTGGGCTCTACGCCGTTTTTTATGGGTTTGATAGGACCATTTTTCCAAATTTCGGAATAGCAAATGATTCAGGAATCCCCCAATTCAATATTATTCCAAATTGTTTTATTTAATGAAATTCTGGACACAATTGTTGTGTCCATTGGGGTTGAAGCCCTCACCATTCGAGAGGGGAGGGAGAGGGTATAACCTTGTTTATAAATTAACTAGAAGATTTATAACCACTATATAGGGTACTTCTAAGATTTAATTACCCACAATTAATGGCGTAGAGCCAATTTTTTTATTCTTTTGAGAAAGTTTAACTTGAACGCTGAAAGTAAATATAAATATATTCAATGAAACCTAGCCAAACAAGAATTTCAAATTTGCCAGTCCTTTTACTTTATGCAATTGTCATGATTGAAGGCGGTTCTGTCATGGCTATTGAACTGCTGGGAGTGAAAATGATGGCTCCTTTTTACGGTACCACCCTGTATGTGTGGGCAGGGGTATTAACGGTTACGCTGGCGGGACTGGCTTCCGGTTATTTCCTAGGGGGGAGAATTGCCAATAAATGGAAGGGCTTTCTGACTGCGCCCTTAATTATGTTTCTTGGAGCTGTCTTGGTCTTGCTTATGCCTTTTTCTTCCGTGTGGATTATGCAATCTACTGATTCACTTGGTATCAGATTAGGATCCTTGCTAGCTGCCCTTGTATTCCTAATGCCCCCATTGATTTGCATGGGAATGATTTCTCCTATTGTGATTCAGATGGCAACCCGTACTATAGAAAATACTGGAAAGGTAGCAGGGATGGTCTATGCGCTCTCCACTGTTGCGGGTATTGTTATGACGCTCACAACAGGTTTGTATTTATTGCCAGAGTGGGGGATTAAAAGTACTGTTATCCTGGTGGCATCCCTTCTGGGAGGCATTGCCTGTATTAGTTTTCTGGCTTTTAAAAAAATGGCTTATGTCGTAACCGGGATGGTCGTTTTATTTGGTTTGGTATGGGTAATGAAACAGGAGAAAAAAATCAATTCCGGAATCGTATGGCTCAAAAGTAGATCGGAAGGTATTATGGGGCAAATTTCCATTATGGATTATCTGGATACTGATGAACATGTCATGAGGTATATGCTGATCAATGGTATTCCTCAGACTTATGCCATGACAAGCCAGTTGCCCTATTCCTCCTGGCCTTATATTCACCGACTTGCAACCATGGCTAGCTCTAAACCGGCAGGTTCCAGAGCATTACTTATTGGAATGGCAGGCGGTACTTTGGCCATGGAACTCAAAACCATGGGCTTTCAAACGGATATCGTCGAGATAGACCCACGAATGCCAGAGTTAGCAGAAAAATTCTTTGGGTTTACTCCCGAAGGCTTTCAGATTTTTATTGATGATGGAAGACATTTTCTAAATACTACCCAGTCTCAATATGACCTGGTTATAATTGATGTAGTGAACGGCGAAGTGCAACCCTTTCATATGTTTACAAACCAGGCCATTACTCAGCTAAAAAATAAATGTTCGGAGAATGCTTTAGTCATTGTGAATTTCCAGGGCTATCTGAATGGACAGAAAAGCTTGCCTTTAAAATCTGTGATGAAAACAATGAGTGAAACTGGATTTAATCTAAAATTGTATTCACATTTAGGTACAAAGGATGATGATGGCGATCCTCAGGGTGATCTTCATATCATAGCTTATTTAGGAAAACAAAATTTTGAAACGCTGGATCTCAATCGGTTGAATCCCTGCTGTAAAATTATGGCCTATACTTACGAGGAGTTGTTCACCGATGTTCCCGTTTCCTATGAGGAAGGATTTGTATTGGATGATGATCTTCCGAATCTGGAAAAATTAAATCTAGCTTCAGTCGAATTATGGCGCAAGCGCAAGCAAAAGGATTTTAATCAATTCTCCAGTCTGGGGTTTACTTTGTTTAACTAGGGTTGACACCCAACCTGGGTTGACACCTAACCGGAAATAGAAAAATTCACCATCCCCAACAGCTTATCCGGGTCATTATTACGCATACAGGCAAAATGACCCTTCGGGCATAAAGCATGCCCGAGATGTGTACAGGGCCTGCATTCCAAGCCCCGAACTTCTAAATTATAAAACTCCGTTTTCCAAGGGTACATTCCCAGCTCAGGGGTGGTATTTCCCCAAATAACAAAGCAGGTCTTTTGTAAAGCTGCCGCCAAATGCATCAATCCGGTATCATGGGTAATCACGAAGGGAGCCTGCTCAATCCATGCGGCACTTTCCTGTAAAGTGCAGTGACCACAGAGGTTGATTCCTCCTTGGGTTTCTTGCAGAATTCGATCGCCCATTGCCTGCTCCCCTGGGCCTCCCAACAGTACAAAAGAACGATTCAGCCCCTTCAGAAATCGGATAAAATGCTCTTCTGGCCATTTCTTCGTATTCCAAGTTGCCGCCAATACTATCGCTACCGGATTCTGTTGAAAGTGCTGTTTTTTTTCTAGCACTACCCGATTCAACACTTCCGAATGGATGTTGAATTCCAGCTTACCTGCACTGCTTATAATCCCTAAAGGTTTCAGTGCTGCCATATATCTTTCTACTATGTGGCGACTGTCTGGTTTTCCGATTCTAAATTTCATCCACAGCCAACGGTTCAGGCTTTTTTTAGGAAAAATAAAATGGTCTCCATTAAGCTGAAAGCGAACCAAGGCAGACCTCATGCTGGCATGCAGGTCAATCACGATATCAAACCGAACCTGCTGCAACTGACGAATGATTTCATGCAAGCTATTTTCCAAATACCAGAATTGATCGGGTACGGGATGGGTTTCGATTGCTTCCCGAAATTTTGCTTTGGTCAGAAAATGAATTTCCCCTTGGGGGTATTTTTCTCTCAATGCCCTTAATACCGGTGTGGTCAGGAGAATATCTCCCATTGAACTAAATCGTATGACTAATATGCGGGGACTCATGGCTGCTGTAAATAATCGGCAATTTCCCTTTTTAGCTCAGATTCATAAGCCAGGGTTCCGGGTTTGAGAGAATCGGTGAGGGTAGAAACGGGAAATACCGATGCGAAGGTAATACCACTTACCGAAGAACCCTCAGGCCAAAACCTGCGAACATTTTGGAAATCTTCAGAAGCATGGCTCGGTCTGGGGTAAAATCCGCCGACATATACTTTTTTCCCAGGGTTATTTTGAACAATAAACGGATTGAGTTTCCGGGCAAAGGGTTTAGAAGGCTCTTCGCCTGAAATCTCCCAGAGTACCCCTGTTTCGGTGCAGGTTTCTTGGATCGGATGGGGGAGGGCAGTAGCCGGAACTAACCAAGTGACAGATGTATATCGGGCTTTTAAATCAAGCATCCATTTTCGCAAACAGGGAAGAGTATCTGCATTGGGCAAACTCCATCCAGCCACCAGATGTTTGGGGGAGGCAGGCAAAACGGCAAGGTATTTTTCTGCACTTTTTTGATAGGCATTGCACCAAGAATCTGTTCCAAAATATTTGAGTGTGGTTGAATCTGCAATGCTATCCGGATGTAGCCGGGTAACACAGAAAGACCAGTGATCGAAGGTAGATTGAGTAAGCCTTAGGGCTTCAGGCAATAGTTTTAGAATCAATGAATCGGCTTCCGGCAATCCAGATACTCCTCTTACTAAAGGGGCATCCAGTCGAATCTCCCGAAATCCTAGCATGCGTATGCGCTTGAGTTCAGCTTCAAAGGCTATCAGGTTCATTCCAGGTTCTAATTGAAGCGAGCAGGATAAAGGAATATCCTTTCTTTCAGAATTTTGACAAGCCCCCAAAAAGCTTAAGGATAGAAGCAGAATGAACAAGCGCACCGAACAAAGATAAGGAAAAGCATAGAAAGGGAAATGCTTCTTTGCCTTAGCCGAGAAATTAACAAACTGAGTATCTTTGAAAGATGATCCCCTTCTACCTCCCCAATATAACGCCGGAGATGATTCAATCAGCTGTTGATTAAATTTAATTCTAATGGGGTATGAGCATTAATAGAGGTAAAAGTATTGAAACTCTATTTTGCGGAGCCTTTTAATTTCCCCTTTTCTTCGAAGTATTGAATAATCTCTTCAACACTCATGTTTTTTATTTCTTCACTAATTTTATCGCGGATTTCTCGCATAAATTTTACGGCTTTAAAGCCTTCTATAACAGGTTTTTCATGTTTCATAACCAACTATGTCTTTAGGTGAACGGATATCGATCTGTGGATAGCCAAATTTCAGATTGACAGAATTATATCCTCGGATTCTAAAAATATTTACTATGTGTTTGAAATTCCAACTGACCAATATGTCAGCCTTATGAAGGGTGGCTAATGCAATGTGTAAACAATCTTCTCAGCTCGTTTTACCCACCACTTGTTCTGAAATATAAGCATCCGCTAAACGAACAATTTCTTCAGTAAGAAAAACCATTTTTTTAGAGGAAGAAGGAAGATTGCTCAATAAGTCCTTAACCTGTTCTGGCGCATTCGTCAATTCTGCCTCTGTAACGGAGGAAAACATCACCTCATACTGACCAGAATGGATGTTATCAAATAGTTGTCGCGTCTCTTTTTCAAACTCTACATCAAAGTATCCACCAATACCAGATGTGTCAATATAGAGCGTCAGGCGTTTACTTTCCATTATACAAAGATAAGCATTTGAGGGTAAAATGTATATAAGCAACTAGCATATAAATAGGCAAGTTATCTGTTTTGCAAATAGTGCGATTAAAGCCGAATCCCCCCCTTTCCCTTATCTTTGCCACATGATCCCCTTCTACCTCCCCAATATCACCCCGGAGATGATTCATTCTGTAACAGAATGTTTACAATCTGGATGGCTGAATGCAGGCCCTTGGACCAAACGATTTGAAGATGCCTTGCGCACCTACACAAGTGCAGATGCAGTTCTGGCTGTTTCTTCCAATACTGCAGGAATGGAACTCGCCCTGCGTTGGTTGGGAGTGGGTGCTGGTGATGAAGTCATCGTTCCGGCCTATTCTTATTGCGCCTCGGCTCATGTAGTCTGGAATCTGGGCGCAAAGCCTGTTTTTTGGGATTGTGGAGCTGACCTCTTACCAGATCCTGCCTTATTGCCTTCCCTGCTAAGTGCCCGCACCAAGGCTGTGATTGCCGTAGATTTGGGTGGAATGCCCGCCAACTATCCGGAAATATTTCAGGTGCTCGAAGCTTGGAAAATTTCAAAGAAGTTTCAGGCCAATTCCCCCATACAGGAAGCTCTGGGAAGGCCTCTGTTACTGGCAGATGCAGCGCATAGCATAGGCGCTTGGCAAAATGGCAAACCTTCGGGCACCTTAGCTGATCTCTCTGTCTTTTCTTTTCATAGCGCCAAAAATATTACCACAGGAGATGGGGGCGCCATTTGCCTGAGCTTACCCAAATCATTCGATACCTCCGCTGTTGTATCCTGGCTGAAAATGGCCGCCATCCATGGAAAGACGGCTTTGGCCAACCCCGATACTGCCACCGGAAATTTCGGCTATGAAGTGGAATACCCCGGCATCAAAGGAAACTTAACCGACTTCCAAGCCGCTCTGGGATTGGCGCAGCTGGAACGATATGAATCCCATATTTTACCCGTCCGTCGAAAAATTGCCGCTCAGTATGTTGAATTATTTCAAGGCATCGAATGGGCAGGATTACCTAATCCCGGAAATGAACAACAACAGACAGCTTGGCATATTTTTCCCTTAATCCTCAAATGGATGGCGCCCGAGAAACGCAACGCAATCATTGAACAAGCCAAACAAGCAGGCATAGGATTCAGTGTGCATTACACTCCCGTTCCAGCGTTACAATTTTACCGGAAACAAGGGTATGACCCGACGGATTATCCAATGTCCCTTCGCCTTTCCGGCGCAGAAATAACACTACCCCTTTATGAAACCCTTACCGAACAACAAGTAGAACAGGTGGTGGGGTTTTTGAAGGGAGGTATTAGGGGTTAGTTGTTAGTGGTTAGTGGTTAGTTGTTAAGGGTGGTTGTTTTATTTGGGTAAATGAAAGAGTTTAAATTATAACGAGTTGCTGTTTTTTGCCAATTAAACATAAGCTAAAAACTCACGAGTTGTGGCTTGTGGGCGGCATCCCCTCTCCTCCGGGGCTTGTCTATGCAAACAAATGTTCGTAAATGTATACAAATCAACAAATTATGCACATGTATTAATTTATTTTTATTAGTTAAATAATTAAAACTTGCCAAAACTTTAATTATTTATCATGAAGAATGTTAAGTTTGGTA
>JBEIHC010000112.1:0-8953 GCA_040381555.1 Bacteroidia bacterium | reverse complement strand
TGAAATTGATAAATTGGAATTACAGCTATCCCTTTTCTAAAACAAGGGGGGGATTAATTTTCAAAATTGCTTTTTTGATGCCGAAATCCGCATCAAATAAGGAAACTATTCCCCGTAAGCAAACGTCTTGGACGGGTGTGAGTGTAAACATAATATCCCAACTATGAAAACTACACTACACTATTGTTCTGTTGTTAGTATGCTCTCCTTTACTGCTGAGAAGTCAAATGTGGAAATATCTGGTTCAGGATTCATCCATGAGTGTTTTAAAAGCGATTGATTCTGCAGAAACTTGGTTTCAAGCAGATACGAGGATGAATAATTAATGGGAATAAAAAGTTATGCATCCATGAACGAGGAAATAAAAAACAACAAATTCATCGACAATTATCGAGGCATACGAATTGAAAATTCTGTACAACCTAAAATTATTGGCAATGAATTTAAAATTAAAGGTTGGGATGAAGAAATAAATATCTATGGTTGTTATGTCAATCCATTTTATCAATCATATGATAGCACTTATGCCAGTTATGGCCTGATGTTGGATAAAAGCAGTGGTTATAGGGTTGAAGGGAATGATTTCTCCAGCTACAATGGCGTGTTTGTCAGTAGCAATAATATTGGCTTCGACAGGCAAACAGGCATTGTGGTATCTGAATCAGGACCTGCTGCCAACGAATTATATGGAAACCGCTTTCATGATTTGTTGGTGGGGATAAGGGCTCAGGGGGTGAATGGGCTTTATGGACCTATTTTATCCTATGGTTTGGATTATAAATGCAATGAGTTTGAGGATGAAATTTTTACGGCGTGTATTGGTTCAGCAAGGGGGACTATAGTTGACATTGTTCAAGGTAAAATACAGTACATACCTTTCCCAGATTTTGACCCTGCTGGAAATCTTCTGAAGAGCAATTCTACTTTTCCTAACCCTATTCCAGATCAGTTTTGGATTGATCCAGATTATTCAACCTCATTTTTTCAATATGTGCATCACATTGAAAACGATTACACACCTCAGGTTGGACGATTTGTAACTGCCAAAGTTATTCCAGTTGGATCTTTGAAAAGTATTAATGATTTTCCTTGTGAAAACGATAGCACACCTTATGTTTCCCCTGGTTCAGGAAGCGCAGCCTTTAACCGCATAGGAATAATCAATTATCTGGTGGATTCCATTTCTCAAATTTTAGAAGCTGGGAATCAGGATTCCTTATATGCATTGGCAGATTCCGATAGCTTGCCTTTGGTTTCCTCCACGCTTTCTACTTTTTCTCCCTATTTAAGCCACAGAGTACTGAAGAAATTGATTTCTAAAGCAAAGGTTAACCCGGCACAAGAATATTTTGATTTATTAGTGGAAAACTCTCCACTGCCAGGTGGTTTATATGAACATTGCGAGGAAATAGATTTCGATTCAATACAATTGCTTGAATTAGATAGCTTACAAGAGGGCTATAGTCCTCTTACCATCCTTCAAAACGAAGGGTCAAATTATGCAACTGAAAGAGACCGGATTCTATATAAACAAATTGAACTTTGGTTAGAGGAAGAGGAGGATACGATCCGATATGAAAAGGTAATAAATCTGCTAAATGTTACCCCAACCCTGCAGGCAAAATTTCAACAGGTAGATTATCTGATACTATTGCGAGCCTATTCTGAGGCTTCTTCCTTATTTGATTCTATTGGTTTAGCGGAGTCTGAATGGACTCCCTACACCGATATTTATAAGGATTTATTACCTATTTTGAATATGCCAGGAAGTTGGTATAATCTTCCTTCAGATTCCGCTCTCATAGGTCGAATGCTCACCCATGTTAGGGATGGTTTACCTGGTTCCGCAAATTTGGTACCCTTATTAGATTTCTGTTTGGAAAGATTTTCTTGTGAGGATATACAGGCCTTGAATTTGCCTGAGGCAGAGAGTGAGAGAAAGGGTGAGGATAATTCTGATTCCTATAAAGCAAATAATGCCTTTGAATCCTTTCTTGTTTATCCCAATCCTAATTCAGGAAGATTTATGGTCTTGTTCAAGTCGAATTACCTTCAACAAGGCACTTTAAAGTTGATGGGAATAGCAGGGAACACTGTCCTAAATGGGATTACTATTCAAGCAAATCAAGAATCTCAACTTAATTTGGAGCACCTTCCTAAAGGAATTTATATACTTCAACTTGAAGTGCAAAATCAGATTTTAACTCGAAAAATAATCGTTGAATGAGAAGGCTGTTTATTTGGGGATTTCTACTCTTAGGATTGCTGGCCTTCTGTAAGGTAAGGGCTCAAGGATTTAATAAAGCCTATGATAGATATTTTGCTCCCAACGCAATTCGATCTGTTGTCGCCCTGTCTGGCAATGAATTTGTTATGTTAGGTGGAGGAACAGATTCTTTAGGTAATTTCGGGTTAGATATTCTAAGGACTAGACAAAACGGTGAAATAATCTGGTGGAAAACTTACACTGGCCCAGGCATTAAGCGATATCTCGACGGTTATTTTGGCAACTTGATATTATTGCCTGATTCTAGTTTGATGTCTTTCGGATCGGTATTATACTCTGGAGGGGAGCAGGACTTTTGCCTTTTTCGATTTGATTTGAATGGTGATACCCTATTTACAAAGGAGTGGGGCAATCCAGGGTGGGAATCAGGTGCTATCTGTAAACTTGCACCTGACGGCAATTTATTTCTTGCAGGGGAAACTTCCACTATGGGAAATTCGAATGAAGATCTCTACTTAGCGAAATGTAATCAGCAAGGCATTCTTCTTTGGGAAAAGAACTTTAGTGCAGGTAAAAGAGAATTAATGCTTTCAATGGCAGTAGCTACAAATGGGGATGTTTATATGTCTGGAATTTCTTTTTTGAGTTCTCTTTCAACATCGTTTTCTATTGTCAACAAAGTTGATTCATCTGGGCAAGTTTGTTGGGGAAAGGTTTTTCAATTCCCTCAATATCCTGCCTTGCCAAAAGGGGGCAGTGTTTTTCTAGATTTGTTAAATGATAAGGAACTGATATTGAATCACAGTTTTTCGAATGATAGTGGATTTTTCGTACCTATCATTCAAAAGTATGATAGTTCCGGCACGATGCTATGGGAAAATGCGACAATGATTACAGACAAAGTTCCGAGTAGTTACCGTCATGTCCACAAAGGCAATGGAGATACGCTTATCTATATAGGGCTAAGAATATCAGATGAGCCCTCCCAAGCCTTCCAACACCTTCACATAGTCCGGGGAGATACTGCTGGTAATCTCTTTGATCGTCGCATCTATTACAAAAAAGACAGTATGGGCCTTGGTGCCAACTCTGATATTTTCGCCTCCCAGATGACCTCCGATGGCGGTCTCATCCTGGGTGGTCATACTCAATACTACTCCTACGACCACTGGGCATTAAGATTAGATGCCAGTGGCTGTGTGGTTCCCAATGAATGTGGAGAAACGCCCCTGGTAGAAATGCAAACCTTACTACCCGAAAATAAACCCGGTTCGATTTATCCGAATCCCGTCCAGGATATCCTAAGCTGGAAAGCCCCTATCCAAATGGCCTCTGGCTTTACTGCTGTCAATAGGCTTACCCCCTTTTCATTTCATGATGCAGAAGCCAGACCTGTTTTGAATATCCGAGAGGAAGCACTTGCTCGAAAATCTACTATTCCTGCGGCAGAAAATAGCCCGCAGAATTATTCCTACACACTTTATGATATTCAAGGTCGTAATTTGCTTCAGGGGCGCTGGGAGCTACAAGATTCAGGAGTCTATACTTTAGATATATCCTCTTTCCCAGCCGGATGTTATCTATTGATGGTTCGCTCGGATTCGGGGTATTTTAAGGCAGAGAAGTGGGTGAAGGAATGAGAATAAAGGAATAATCATCAATCCTGTGGTTGAGCAAACTATAATTCTATCTTCAACTATACAGCATAAAAAAAGCCAGATTGAGGTCAATCTGGCTCTTTTTTATCGTCCCCCTCTTACCGAACTGCTACCCCAAACCCAAAGGTAAAGGTGGAATATTTTGCCAGGGTATAATCCATAGCCAAACAAATTACACCCGCCATTTTCAATCGGAAGCCGGCATTAATCCGGAAATCTCCTACATTCTCAAACTTCACATCAATGGGGTCCTCTACATTTTCATATATTTTTTTAGTATAATTCGGACTATTAGAATCCGTCACTACTCCTACTGCAATGGGGTAATTTCCATTCACCCTCAAACGGGAGCGACTGTTATTGTATCCTACGCTGATATGAGGAGTAAAGAAGGCAATTTTCTTGGAGAAAATCAGATTTCCTGTCAGGGCATTGACATTAAATACCATTTCCTGATTGGAGAAAGTACCTGTTGCTCCTATTCCCCCGGCATCTGCCTGTAAATCTAAGTCAACTCCTGTATTGATGCGGGTATATCCTCCCATAACAGATAAGTCAAATGGCATGGCACTCATAAAAGGAATCCACTGCTTGAGATCATGCTTAACTCCTAAGCCATACAAACCCATTTGACCATTTACCCCAGGCAAAGATATTGTAGGTAAATAGCGTACCATCACTTCGGTATTTTTAGGTAAACCCACAGCCCCTTGAATCATAAAGGTAGGCATCATAGCAAACCCGACTCCTTTGGGGGCATTAAAACGAGTTAATACAATATCCCGATCTGGACCTGCTGTAGATGGATCATCCACTAATACCTGCAAGCCTGGTCCGTCTTTATCGTCCCCAAAAACAGAAGGAGCCATCACATTTGTAGGATCTTGCAAAGTCAACCGTTGAAGATTAAGCTTGGATAAATCAAAAGACTGATCTTCTGTGGGAACAAAAGTAAGATTGGTATTAAGCATGATGCTGAATCCAAATTTCTTATGCGTTTCGGCAGTATTGTACCAGCCATTGTTCATTCCCGCGCCAAACGAATTCCCAAAAGGCGTCAGATATTTACCTAACAATAAATTGCCATCCTGTATTCCCCCGCGTAAATAATCAGCTGCGAATTTCTGGGCATTCACAGTAGTGGCAGTTAAGAGTAAGAGCACACCCCATGTGATAGTATTGAGTTTTAATTTCATGATTTTGTTTATGTTTATGTCAGTTCTTGGTACAAAGATAAAATATATCCTATTTTTTGCAAAAGACCCAAGCAGAGCTTAGCCCACTAAGAAAACCCGATCTCCCTGAATTTTGATCTTTCCAAACTCTGCCAGCATTCTCAATGCCTTTATTCGAATGCCTGGGTGAATGGAGCGAATTTCATGGGTAAGCTTTGCTATTTCCATACCCTCCTCCTTCACCAACAATTTTAACTCTTTAGATAACTTGGTCAATACTTCCGTTTTCACTTCCTGACTATGCCTGCCAGTGCAGACATCGCAAATGCCACAGGGTTTTAGGCCCATTTCTCCGAAATACCCACAAATCATTACAGGACGGCAATCGCGCGTTGACTCAGCATACTCCACCATAAAATTGAGCCGCTCCACCGATTTAGCCTGTAAATTCAAATGCGCCTTCCAATGAATCATATCGGGTGACTGAGGGGGGGTATCGGTTTGCATGTATAAAATAGGCAATTCACCAGACCAGGTAAAGTCTATATACCCTACTTTGTTTAACACTTTCAAGCCCTCAATCAATTGTTCGATTTTTAACTTTCGTTTATGCGCCCATTTCCGGAGGTCCACATCCATAAATTCCCGAAAGGCAGCTCCCCCTAATTCCCGAAGCATTAATTCAAATAAATCCCCATCAGGCCTTTGATCCATGGCATTGCGAAATTCTTCCGGAGAAACTCTAAATCGAATTTGTCCGTTTTCCGGATCCGGCTCCTGAACTTTAATAAAATCTTCCCTTTCCAAAATACCCAGCACTTTTTGAATAAGCGGAACAGGCACTTTTGAAACGGAGGATACTGCTTGGGCATCAAATTGAAGTACTCGGGTTCCCGCTGCCAAAGATTGACCCCAAATATGGGAAGATATAATATGCACCTGCTCCCAGCTGGGAAAGCCATTGAATGACTGCTTCACTAATTTCTGATGAATTCCCGGATTGGTAATCAAAACAGCGAAGGCTAAATTTCCATCCCGACCTGCCCGACCCGCTTCCTGATAATAACTTTCCATGTCGGGAGGGGGACTCAGATGAATCACCCACCGAACATCTGGTTTATCAATCCCCATTCCAAATGCATTGGTGGCAGCAATGGCTTGGATTCGATTATCTATCCAATCCTGCTGAATCTGATTGCGCAGTTGTGGGCTGAGTCCGGCATGATAAGCCTCTGATTGTATTCCTGCCTGATTGAGGTATTCAGCCAGGCTTACAGTGCCTTTTCGGGAACGGGCGTACACGATGCCACTCCCCCCGAGCTTTTGGATAATCTCCAGCATCTTTTCTTCCCGGGCAGTATCCTGCAGCACAAAATAGCGTAGGTTCTTCCGATGAAAGCTTCCCTTGAATATTGCAGCGCTTTTCAGTCTGGCTCTCAAGGCGATGTCTTCTACCACCTCAGGTGTTGCTGAGGCTGTAAGAGCAATACAAGGCACGCCGGGGAGCATTTCCCGAATGGCGGCGATTTCTAAGTAAGCTGGACGAAAATCATAGCCCCATTGGCTGATACAATGGGCTTCATCTAATGCGAGTAAGCCGACTTTCATTTTCCGGAGCCAGGTATAAAAAGCCTCGGATTTGAGCCGTTCAGGCGAGCAGTATAAAAATCGAACACGCCCCGAAACACAGGCCTGTAAAATGGTTTGCTGGTCTTGTGCCGATTGTACGCTGCTAATCATAGCAGCGGGTATTCCCTTGCGATTCAGATTTTCTACCTGATCCTTCATCAAAGCAATAAGGGGAGATATCACTAGGGTAATGCCCCCTAACACCAGACCCGGAATCTGAAAGCAAATAGATTTCCCCCCGCCCGTTGGAAGTAAAGCCAGGGTATCTTTTCCCTGAATTACAGACTGTATAATTTCCGCCTGCAGTGGCCTAAACACATCATGGCCCCAGTACTGCTTTAATACCTGCAAGGGTTCCATTAGAATGATTATGGTTGAGGAAGAGTTTCCGACACTTCCAGTAAATGTCCGTCCTTCATTCGAATGCACCGGTCGGAGGAAGTGGCAATTTGTTCTTGATGCGTGGCAATGATAAAAGTAACCCCTAAAGATCGGGAAAGCGTAATAACCTGACTCATGACATCTTCGGCATTTTCAGAGTCGAGATTTCCGGTTGGTTCATCGGCTAAGATCAAGGCAGGAGCATTAATCAAAGCTCTGGCAATGGCTACCCTTTGTTGCTCCCCACCTGATAGCTGAGAAGGCAAATGTTTGATTCTATGGGTGAGATTGAGCAATTCCAATAATTCTTCTGCTTTGCGCTGAACATCTTTCCCGCTTTTACCCCCAATCCAAGCAGGCATACATACATTTTCGAAGGCAGAAAACTCTGGTAATAAATAGTGAAACTGAAAAACGAAACCCAATTTTTCATTTCTGAATTTTGCCTGAGCAGTTTCTTTTAATCGGGAAATTTCTTGCTCTTCGAACCAAACGGAACCCTGATCGGGAGCATCTAGGGTACCCAGCAACTGCAATAAGGTACTTTTTCCTGCACCAGAAGAACCTAGGAGGGCAACGATTTCACCCGAAGCAACGGATAAGTCAATCCCTTTCAGCACTTTAACCTGTCCGTAAGATTTATGTAAATTTTTGGCTTGTAACATTTGAATTGCAAAATAACACAGTTCCCCTCAGGAAAAATGGAAAAATGCGGAATCTTCTACAATTTCCGGAAAATGGGGAGGTATTTGCTTACCCTAAGCGTTTGCTTACCCTAAGCGTTTACTTACCCTAAGCGTTTACTTACCCTAAGCAAGCGGCTTACACCAAATGAGTATGCTGCGAATCTCTATTCCGAATCGTAATGAAACCTACATTTTGCAATCCAGATTTCACCTTCGTGGAATTTATAAATCAATCGATGTTCTTCATCGATTCGTGAGGACTAATGTCTGGTGAAAAGCCCATAGATGTGACATTATACTGCACCTTGCTTGAGCTTTTTTCCTGATTGTTTGACTTGCTTCCGTTTTTTATTTTTCGTTTTAATCTCTTCCATCAGTCTTCGAAAATCCCGAAGTTCCTCCTCTGACCAAGGGGTGGATTCTACAGAAAAATCAACATCTTTAGGCTCTTTAATTATTCCCATGTTTTTAAGATTTAAAATAATGTGAAATGAGACGAAGGGCGGCACTTGTCTCTATAAACATTCTCCGCCCACGAAAATGAGTGGCAAACAATGTTTCCTGATAATGCTTGATTAAGCTGGTTTTTGCATCAAAAGCCAGAAAACCTTCATATCCTTTATCCACCGAAACCTTGCAGGCAAATGCAACCAAATTCCCCGGAACCCCTACATAGACTTTATTTTTTCGCTTATTGAAATGCGCACTTTCAATAAGATGCATAAATATATGATCCTGCTTATCTTCAATACTCAAAAGACCTTGAATAATAGTCGGATTATTAACCGTGGTGAGTTTGAATACCTCTTTGCCTTTTGCCCGAATTTCATTTACCCAATCAAACTGCCATTCCTCTTTTTGTATATACTTGATATCCTTAGGACTTAATTGCACGACCTCCGTATCAAATAACTCTCCGGTAATTATATTCTCAATGCTATTGGTGAGCTTGTCAATAACAACATCGAGTTCCAATTTCGGAGATTTCTTCATTATTCAAAGATACGATTTTTTGGCTTTTAGTATTTTATTATGGACAAACTAAAATGCCATTCCGGCAGTGAAGTGCCGGATAAAGGAAGATGCCATTCCGGCACTAAAGTGCCGGACAAATTAAAATGCCCTTTCAGGGCAGGGGGGCTACCTGAATGGGAGCGATTTTCTCACCACTCAGATAATTCCTTCAAAGCATCTTTA
>JBEIHC010000111.1:0-8960 GCA_040381555.1 Bacteroidia bacterium | reverse complement strand
ATCCTCTACCTGAAGCATATAGATACCTGCCGAATATTTAATTAAAGGAATGCTCTGTTCCGGTGTTTTCCATACATTCCTGATGCATAAGTTTACCCGAGCTATCAAAGATGCGCAGGGTGAAGAGGGAAGGCCCATCCGGCCAATCCAAGTATATTTTTTCTGTAGCCGGATTGGGATATAAATCTATTTGGGGAGAATGTATAAGATTTTGATTGGAGAGACCTAAGGTATCACAGAGAGAGTTGGGGATAGCACCGAGGTAGTAGTTGGAGAAAGACGGAAATATTAAAAAATTATAAGAATAACCATTCAAGGAGAGCCCATTGGAGATAAGGCCACAACCAGAACCGCCAACATCCGGATTTGAGACCACACTTAAAGAATTTATTCGAACGGTTTGAGTAGTAGAGGTTTGAAAGTATAATTTCCCATCAGGTGCACATCTTATCCATTCTACTATTTCATTTCCACCTACTGTACCCCCAAAAACTGTATATCGGGTAGAAGCTACATCTACTGCACTCAAATCATATTGATATAAGCCCTCTGAGCTATTTGTCCAATTGTCAGTCGATAAATATAAATATTTATCATTGGGAGACAATTCAGCATAATAATGTAAAGCAGAATTGTTATTTACTCTTGGGAGTATTTCCCTTGTATACTGTAATAATCCTGTACAACGATTAAAGGAAAGTTCTTCAACTAAACCTTCTGTAGTATAATGATAAATTAAATCGGCCACTTTATTAATTAGAAAACCACCACCAGCTCCAGCCCCGATATAGTTCCCATCCGCCCCCAAATACCCACCAAGGGTATAAATACTGTCTAGTAAAATGGTATCAGGGGTACACTTATACACAAGATACTCTCTTCCAAAAATATTATGCATGATAAGCCACCAATCTCTTCCATTGGCATGACGAATTGGGGCAGACCCAAATTTCATTATCATATTACCAGGATTCAGCAGAATATTCTTTTCTATTACCATATTTTGAACCGTATCGATTAAATGATACCAGGCTCGAATTCCCCCACTTGGCAAAGAAAAAGTTACCAACCCCAATTTTCCTTCAGCTCCATAAGGCAAAAAACAGCTTCCATTCACAGTTCTTGTCATATTCAAACCAGAACCATTCAAAATAACCTGATGGTTGCGATCAAGAACCTTCCCTGCAAATCCTGTTAAATACGGTGCCAGACTCGTATAGTATTGTAGATTTCCATTTGCATCACTAATGGAGGTTAGCTGCACTCCATCCTGACAATCTCCTGGGATGATGGATACCAATCCATTCTGATCAAATCGCAAAATCATACTATCTAATGTCCAATTCGCATCATATTGTGCTTGTAAAGCGCCTGATAAAGTCAATAAACTCATCAAGCAAATTAAATAAGCTTTCATAGCTCAATGAAGAATTAATAACTGAGTGGCTTTCAATCGGGTTTCTCCTTCCCATATGGAAATTCGGTTGACACCCAACCTTAAATCCGCATTTTCTTGATGGGACTGCTTAAATTCATCGTCAAGGAAAACTGGTGCAGGTTGCTGGAGGCATGAAAGCGCGCAAATCCATAATCGAAACTAAACCAGGAAATTTTTACCCCAGCACCATAACTAAACCCGGCAATTCCGCCCTGGTTCAGCGTTTTCAATTCTTGTCGCCTTTGATGATTGTATCCCGCTCTTAGATATACTTGCTTGGAAACATTCAACTCTGCCCCCAACACAAAATGCCGGGCAATTTTATCTGCCGTTCGCTTCCGAACAGGGATCAATTGTCCACTCAAATCATATTCGGGAACAGGATTGGGGTCCTGATAAATTAATCCCATAAAGCGATTCAGATGAATACCGGTCAAAGAAAAACGAAGGGGCAAATGTTCCAGTCTTTGAGAAACTCCTGCCTGAATTTCAAATGGCAGAGCGGCACGAGCATCCCCTTCCTGAAAGCGTCCTACCTGAGAACCAAAGTTTTTCAGTACGAATCCAAAACTGGTAAACCGGCTGGTATCCTGCCAACTACCGCCCATATCCATCGTAAATGCCTGATATCTTAACCAATCCAACTGGGCAGTGTAGAAATTAAAGGAAGCCCCAAATCTCCACTCATCAAAAGCTCGAGAGGCACCTGCCGTAAATTTATAGGCAGAAGCTTCAAATACTCCGGTAGAATTCCCGAGTACATCCCTTTTGGAAAAATCCCCATAATTGATAAACTGAACCCCACCATGCAGATTACCCACTGCTTTTACTCTATGACTATAAGCCAATTGCCCATATTGAATATCCGCTAGGGCATTCGACCAGTTGAGGCCCAAGCGGCTGTGCATTTTATCCTGAGATAAGGCAGGGTTTTGTAAGGCCAAAAAGGGATCCTGGTCGGAAGTAGAAATCAAGACTCCCCCTAAGGAATTGACCCGTGCATTAGGAGTAAGTCGCAGAGCATCAAAGGCATAACGCCCCCCTAACTGTGCCTGAAGCAAGACAGGAAATAGAAGAAGAAATAGGCGAAATAGACGCATTGGATACAAAATAAAGGATTTTCGCGAATTATGGACAGTGAAAAATATTGACCCCCCCTGAATCGTTCCCATACAAATCCTGTAACTTTACACATTGAGGGAGAAATCCCCCTCTATCAGGAACGAAAATCTTTAGGTTAGCTTACAAACAAACTCCGATAAATGGCAACACCCGCACAAATAAAATATTTGGATCCACTGGTTGTCAGCAGGCTCAAAAACATTGAAATCAAAGCCCGGTTAATTGTAGAAGGATTCATAACCGGTTTACATAAAAGCCCCTATCATGGTTTTTCGGTTGAATTTGCCGAACACCGACCCTATAATGCAGGCGAGCCTTTACGCAATATTGATTGGAAAGTATATGGTAAAACAGATAAATTATTCTCCAAAAGATTTGAGGAAGAAACAAATCTGAGATGCCATGTGGTATTCGACATCAGCGACTCTATGCGCTATCCAGAAAAGGGTATCAGCAAACTAGAATATGGAGCCTATCTCACAGCAGCCCTGCAATATCTGATGGTTACTCAGAAAGATGCTGCCGGTATGACTTTGTTTGACAGCGAAATACGATTCTCAGCTCCCCCCAAAGCCAAATTATCCTGGCTATTTCCCTTATTTAAAAAACTAGAGGAAATTTGTGCGAATAAAGAAGTGTTCACCCATGCCACCTCTACCCCGCGTGTGCTGCATGAGTTAAGCTCCAGATTCCCCAGAAGAGGGCTCGTAATTCTGGTAACCGATTTGTTCGATGATACCCAAAATTTAAAATCCTACTTCGAAGCCCTACAACATCTCAGACATGAAAAGCATGAATTATTGATATTTCATTTATTAGATAGAGAAACCGAACAAGATTTTAATTTTCCGCCCAATCAACCCATTATTTTAAAAGATTTGGAAACCGGAGAAGAAATTCGGGTACTACCCGGTCAAATTAAAGATGCGTATCAAAAGAAATTAGCAGAATATCGGGATGCATTCCGGAAAAAATGCCGGGAGTTTCAAATTGATTTTATTGAAACCGATATTAAACAACCCTATGATAAAGCTTTAACGGCTTATCTCATTAAAAGAAATATGATGACCCGGTAATGGCAAAGAGTACTAAATCCAATTCGGTAAAATCTGGATTCTCCCTCCAGAAGATAAACAATCTCGGAGTACTTGCCCTCTTAAGTTGTATCACCCTAATACTCTATTGGCCGGTGCAAGGCTTTGAATTTACCAATTGGGATGATCAGGTATATATAACCGAAAACCCAATGATACGGGGATTATCGGGGGAAAATATCCGAAAAATATTTACCGAATATTTAATGGGGAATTATCATCCTCTTGTGCTATTGAGTTATGCACTAGAATATGAAATAGATGGATTAAATCCGGGAATATTTCACCTGACCAATTTACTGCTGCACTTAGGGTCTGGATTAATTTTATTCTATTGTTTACTAGAATTAAGTTTCTCAAAAATAAGTGCAGGAATTCTCGCCTTATTATTTTTAATTCATCCATTTCATGTGGAGAGTGTTGCCTGGGTAACCGAAAGAAAAGATGTCCTGTATGGGATATTTTGGTTGGGCGCCTGGTACGCATGGCTTAAATCAAGCAGTCTGGATAAATGGTTTGGCTTAGCTTTGATTTTATTTATTCTTTCCTGTCTTTCCAAAGGGATGGCAGTTACCCTACCAGCGGCACTGATATTGGGAGATTGGATTCGTAAGAAGGAATTAAACTTAGCCTATTGGAAAAAATATATTCCTTTTCTTCTTGTTTCTATAGGCTTCGGAATACTGGCTGTCTATGCCCAGAAAGCAGGAGGAAATGTAAGAGCAGATAATAATTATGGAATTTGGGATCAAATTCGGGTTGCAGCTTGGGGTATTTGGTTTTATCTCAGCAGAACCCTTATTCCATTTGATCTGTCCTTATTTTATGAATATCCGGATCTGAATAAACAAAGTTTGCCCTGGCAATTTACAGCAGCCTTTGTTTTTTGTCTGATAACAATCCCCCTATTTATCTATAAATTGTATTCTACCAATAGACTGCCTGTAGCCGGAATGCTGTTATTTTTATTTGTGCTCTTTCCGGTATCTCAGGTATTCCCGGTAGGAAATGCCATTGCTGCAGACCGTTACCATTACATTCCCTCCATTGGTTTATTCCTTCTGATCGGCTGGGGTATTTCTCATTTTGAAAAAAACAAACTATTGATGGGCCTGTTAAGCCTATGGATAGTGGGTTTAGTATTCTTAACAAGAGAAAGAATTATGATCTGGAAAAATCCGGAGAGTTTGTGGAATGCCACGATTCAGCAAAATCCGGAAATAATGTTTGCTTATAAAAATCTGGCAAAATATTTAGAAAAAAAAGGGCGTATAGAGGAAGCCGAAAAAGTATATCGAAATGCTTTGCAACAAGACAGTTTGTATGCGGTTGGTTGGAATGAATTGGGCGTTATACTAAAGAATAAAGGAAAAAATGATGAGGCATATCCCTATTTTGTAAAATCCGTCTCAATAGATTCAATTAATAAGGAAGCCTGGTTAAATATTGGCACCTTTCATGATCGAAGAGGAGAAACGGATGCAGCCCGAATTGCCTATCAAAAAAGTATTGCGGTAGATAGTAATTATGCAGAAGTCTGGAATAATTATGCAAATTCATTATCCCGTACAGGATCGTTTGATTCTGCCAATATATTTTTTGAGAAAGCCATCCGTTTGAATCCAGGTTATGCAGAAGCCTATAATAATCGGGGAACCAATTTTGCCCTGCAGGGAAAATTAGATTCTGCTCGTATTTGCTTGCTGCAAGCGTTAGAAGTTCAACCGAATTATGCCGAGCCTCAATATAATCTGGGGCATGTTTGTTTTCAATTAAAACAAATGGAAGAAGGCATAGCCTGGATGCGAAAAGCCGCACAGGCAGGGCATCCTGGGGCGCAACACCTGCTGGAGAAGAATGGGATGTAAAAATAGGGGTTAGTGGTTAGTTATTAGTGGTTAGTTATTAATGGTTAGTGGTTCTGTGGGTAAGGATTATTGTTATGGGGTATGAGAGAGAACAATTTAAAAAATAAATGTTTTGCATTTGCGGTAAGAATAGTCAGGTTAAGTCAATATCTAGTAAGTGAAAAAAAAGAATTTACGCTAAGTAAACAATTGCTGAGGAGCGGCACTTGTGTTGGTGCTATGGTCAGAGAGGCAGAGCACAGCGAAAGTAAGGCTGACTTTATTCACAAACTCGCTATAGCTCAAAAGGAAATTAATGAAAGTATTTACTGGATTGAACTCCTTCATGCGACTCAATACCTCACGGAATCTGAGTTTGAAAGCCTCAACAAAGATGCGATAGAACTTGTAAAAATAGTCACGACAATCCTTAAAAATACAAAACATAAGCTAAATTTAAAGGGATAATGCCATATTATCGGGTCTATTTTCACCCTCAGTGGGATAGTGTCCTTTACACGCTTCATGAGATACTACCCTTAATGAGATACTCCCCTTAATGAGATACTCCCTGAGTGTCAAATTCATAAGTTTGGATTGACAGACTCATCTTGACACATTTTATTGAACAGACTCTTTAAAAGTTAGTGACTACTAACAACTAACAACTAACAACTAACAACTAACAACTAACCACTAACAACTAACCACTAACCACTAACCACTAACCACTAACCACTACACGAAACTCAAGGTCTGCAGTAACTTTCACCCCATATTATTTCACCACATAATTACTCAAAAGAATCGTAATAGTACCTTTTGTATCTGTAGGTTTTTCTGGGGCTTTTGGGGTAGAGCCATTCATGTCTCCCGTCATCGCTTTGGGGATTTTAAATTTTTTGGTGTCGATCGAAAATACAATTTTATCCGGAAGGGCATTGGCAATTTGGGAACCGTAAACAAAATCTGCTGAAACCGTTCCATTGGTGCGAGTGGTTAACTGAGATTTTAATACCACAATTTTTACCGGATCAATCCATAATTTACCCATCAAAACTTCCCCTGTATCCTGATTGGGTATCAATGTAATCATTTGAGCCTGCACACCCTGCAACAATACACTGCCTTGGGGTACTAAAGTAAATGCTCCGGAATTATTAATTAATTTCCCTATCTGATCAAATCCCTGACGGGGAATGATGGCAATGCCCTTACTTTGAACTTTAAAAACATCGGGCTGCTTGTAGTATATCTGAGCACTGACTGGCAACATTTTAATAAAAGGTATTCTCGTATCAATTTGCGCTTTTACAGAATATTCTGTTACTTTTTTAAACTTTGCCTGTAACTTAGCAATCACTTCTTCTGGGCTTTGGCTCAAACCCAACAAGGGAAGAATAAAAAATAGAGTATAGAAAAATGTCCTCATGAGAGTATGTCTTTTCGGGTAAACTTCCATAATCCCAAAGTGGAAAGTAAAACAATATGAATGACTAATACAAGAGAAGAAAGGATGATATCCGGGTAAGGAACTGGATCATTAAACCATAGCCGCCAAGCTGCCATATGGGTGGTAAATAAAAAGGGACGGATATAGGTGAATATGGGTACATCTAAACTCCCCAATAAGGTAAATAAAATCACTACTCCCATGGTTGATACAATGGGTCCTATAGAATTATCGGCAAAACAAGAGAAGAAAATACTCAGAGTCGAAATGGTCAATAATGCTAACGTAGCCTGCAATAAAGCTGCCATTAATCGCCAAAATATATCCTGCTCCTGGAGAATGGCGACCCCATCCGAATTCAACACGATTAAATCTCCTGTTCCAAATAATAGATGTCCCCCACCCCAAGCCAATACGGCAATCCAGGCTAATAGTAAAATTGTATATAATGCCCCGGCAAGATATTTACTCCAATAGATAGTAGCTCGAGATACTGGCTTGGTTAATAAAATTCGTAGCGTGCCCATAGCAGCTTCCCCCGAAACCATATCGCCGGTTATAAAAGCTACCAATAAAGGAATATGAATTAAGAGCATTTGAAGGATGATAAAAACCATCAAATTGCCATTCAAAATATTCCCTTCGATAATTAAATTTTGTTCAATGGGAGCGGTAATGAATTGTATATAGGAAAGTCCATCAATTTTCATGGCCATTTCTATCAGCACAATAATCAGCGTAATGGCAGCTACGCCTAAAAATGAACGCGGGCGAGCCGTAATTTTAATTAATTCATTATAGAAACTATTGCGCCACATCAGTTACTGGTTAATTTTAAGAAATAATCCTCTAATTTTCTGCGCCCTTCTACAGAGTAAATGGCAATTCCATTTTCTATTAATAATTGAATAATTACCGGCACCTCCTGACGGTTTACCTGTAATTGAATTTCATGGGTAAGACTTACTGTAAACATTCCAGCGAAGGGAGATTGTTGGATACAAGAAACTGCTTTTTCCAAATTATCAACCTGAAAGGAAACGAATAATTCGCTTGAATTTAACAATTCAGCAACATCCCCTTGAACCAATGCTTTTCCCTTATTGATGATTACCATACGATTGGCAATCAATTCAATTTCTGAGAGTAAATGGGAAGAAAGAACAATAGTTTTATTTCTTTCATTTTTAAGGCGAAGAATTAATTCCCGAACTTCAATAATTCCCTGGGGGTCCAATCCCGTTGTGGGCTCATCTAGAAGGATTAATTCCGGGTCATTGAGGAGAGCCTGAGCGATTCCCAATCTCTGCCGCATTCCATGAGAAAAACCAGCTACTTTATCCTTCCCCCGATCGCCTAGGCCTACGAATTCTAATAATTCATCAATTTTCTGATTGGGAATATCTTTGGCAGACCAACGGGCAAATAATTGCAAGTTTTTTCGCGCAGATAAATATTTATAAAAATCAGGTTTCTCAATGATGCATCCAATTCGAGAAAGTATAGAAGTACGATGGGTATGTAAGTCTTGACCAAAAATTTGAATTTCTCCTTCTGTAGGACGAATGAGGGAAAGTAACATTCGAAGGGTCGTACTTTTTCCGGCACCATTCGGCCCCAGAAATCCAAAAACATCGCCCGGATATACCTCGAAAGAGACATCCTGAACAGCCCGAAAGGAGCCGTAGTCTTTCACCAGATTTCGAGCTGAGAGCAAGGGAAGCATAACACACTAAACTACATGAGACTGGAATAAGTTCATTCTACTCTATATGCGCTTACCCTAAACGGAAGTTTACCCTAAACCGTATTTTACCCTAAACCGAGGTTTACCCTAAACCGAGGTTTACCCTAAACCGATGTTTACCCTAAACCGAGGTTTACCCTAAACCGGGGTTTACCCTAAACTGGAGTTTACCCTAAACTGGAGTTTACCCTAATCTGGGGTTTACCCTAATCTGGGGTTTAACCTAAACTGGGGTTTACCCTAAACTGGGGTTTACCCT
>JBEIHC010000110.1:0-8971 GCA_040381555.1 Bacteroidia bacterium | reverse complement strand
TTCCGGGGCAAGCGTCCCTTGTCAATTTCCAGGCAAGCGTCCCTTGTCAATTTACGGACAAGCGTCCCTTGTCAATTTCCAGGCAAGCGTCCCTTGTCAATTCCGGGGCAAGCGTCCCTTGCCAATTCCGGGCAAGCGTCCCTTGTCAATTCCGGGCAAGCGTCCCTTGCCAATTTCAGACCAAGATATCCATTACAAAACCTAAATTAGAAAAGAAGGAATGCCCCATAAAAAAACGGACGAATGGGACTACAGAAAACTTAGGTTATCGTCCCAAGCCTCAATCCCTTATATTTGCCAAAATTTCAAATCATGGCCAGAATATTAACAGGGGTTCAAAGTACGGGAGTTCCCCATTTAGGAAATTTATTGGGTGCTTACTTGCCCGGGGTAGAACTCAGTAGGAAGGATCAGAATCAAGCCTTATTTTTTATTGCCGATTTGCATAGCTTGACGACGGTAAAAGATTCCTCTATTCGAAAAGAAAACACCCTAGCCGTAGCTGCAGCATGGATTGCCTGTGGGTTTGATACTGACCGGGGCATTTTATATAGACAATCGGATATACCAGAAGTGTGCGAGCTTACTTGGTACCTGAATTGTTTCACCCCCTACCCGATGCTGGCCAATGCCCATTCCTTTAAAGATAAAAGTGATCGGTTGAGCGATGTGAATGCGGGACTCTTTACCTATCCGGTTTTAATGGCTGCAGATATTCTATTATATGATGCCAATATCGTCCCTGTTGGAAAAGACCAGCTTCAGCATTTAGAAATCACCCGGGATATTGCAGGTGCATTTAACCGTCAGGTGGGGGAAACTTTTGTCATACCAGAACCTAGTATTCAGCAGGAGGTAATGATTGTGCCGGGATTGGATGGTCAGAAAATGAGCAAAAGCTACCAGAACACGATAAATATTTTCCAATCAGACAAAGATTTGAAGAAAAATGTGAATCGGATCATTACCGGGTCACAATCTTTAGAGGAGGCCAAAGATCCAGATTCTTGTACAGTATACAAGCTATACTCATTATTAGCTGATGAGAGAGAAAGACTGGAGTTAGGAGATAAGTACCGAGGAGGCAATTTCGGTTTCGGCTCCGCGAAGCAAATTTTATTTGAGAAGATTTGTGCGAGATTTGAGAAAGAGCGGGCAGAATATGCTCGGCTCATGCAGAACCCGGAGGAGATTAATCTGATATTGGAAAAAGGAGAACATAAGGCTCGGGCAATTGCTTCTAAAGTGTTGAACCGGGTGCGTCAGGGATTAGGATTTTCATGGATATAAAAACGAGATATCATGGCTGATGCAAGCTATTTTATTAAATGTAGTTTGATTATTCCCGGGATTCCCTATTTTTGCTACCGCTTTAAGCAAACACCAGCATGTATATAGCTGTCGCAGGTAACATAGGATCCGGAAAAACCACTTTGACAACCTTATTGTCGAAGCATATTGGCTTTGAGCCTCAATATGAAGACCCGGGGAATAATCCTTATTTATTAGATTTTTACTCCGACATGCAGCGTTGGTCGTTCAATCTCCAGATTTATTTTTTGAATTCCCGATTGAGGACATTGTCTCAGATTCAGAAGTCGAAAAAGAATGTCATTCAGGATAGAACCATTTATGAGGATGCGCGGATTTTTGCCCCCAATCTTCATTCTATGGGATTGCTTTCCAAAAGGGATTATGAGAATTACATTTCCTTGTTTGATACGATTTCAGATCTGATTCAGCCACCCGATTTGCTGATTTATCTAAGGGGGTCAATTCCGGCCTTGGTAGATCAAATTCAACAAAGAGGGAGAGAGTATGAAGACTCTATTCGTTTGGATTATTTACGGAGATTGAACGAGCGGTACGAAGCTTGGTACGAGGGCTATAACCTCGGGAAGAAAATTGAGGTCAGTATAGATGGCAACAATTTCAAAGAGAAGCCGGAGGACTTGGGGGTAATTGTGAACCTCGTCAAGGCAGAGCTTTTCGGACTTTTCAAATAATATTAATTTCAATTAAATTTTATTCCTTTTGAACAGTTAGCCTCTAACCATGGTTAGTATCTAACGGGGAAATGCCTTTTTGTCAGATCATTTTAATACAAATAAATTTCATTAATATCTCTTAAAAAAAGGGAAGCCCGAACCCCGGACTTCCCTTTTTTATTTCTTACCCGAGAATATTTCAAGTTTAGGAAAAATAAAGTACCCAATGACTAATTGAATTATTTTCAAACACTTTGAGTGAATCATGGCAGAATACCATAGCTTCGTTTTCCATTTAGAGGCAAGAGTATCTTGCCCAAACTCTGCTCCATCAAGATTCCTCATCCCCAATCTCCCTACCAAAATAACGAACTAGCTAATTACCAGAAAAAATCAATTTACTTAAACTAATAATAAAAGTAAAATAAATTAAAACTCTGATTATAAAATATTTATACTAAATAACAGAACACTAAACTAATTATATTAGCAAGTAAATATCTGACAAAAAAAAGAACCAGAATATTCCTGATAATCAGGGTTCTGGTTCTTTTGACCTCTATCAATACCTCTCCCAATGGAGGCCTGTTGCTATAACTTAGTTTTCAAGTATTTTGCGGTGTAAGATTCAGAGCAATTCAGCAAATCTTCGGGCGTTCCCGCAAAAACTAAATGCCCTCCCCCAGTTCCTCCCTCAGGTCCTAAGTCGATAATCCAGTCGGCAGATTTGATTACCTCCAGGTGATGCTCGATCAAAATAACAGTGTTTCCAGTCTCGACTAATCGCTGAATGGAGATTAATAATTTCCGCACATCATCAAGGTGAAGCCCGGTTGTAGGCTCATCAAAAATATACAGAGTTGAACCCGAGTTGCTGCTATCTGACAAAAAGGCAGCCAGTTTAATTCTCTGAGCCTCCCCTCCCGACAAGGTATTGGAGCTCTGACCGAGGCGCACATACCCCAATCCAACCTCCTGCAAATATTTAAGTCTTGAACAAATTTTGGTTTCTTCCTCAAAAAAATCTACCGCCATATCCACGCTCATGTTCAAAATATCATAGACATTTTTGTCCTTGTATTTGACCTCGAGTACATGCTGACGGAACCGTTTTCCCCCGCAAGCTTCGCAGGTCAGAACAACATCAGACATGAATTGCATTTGAACTGTTGTGAATCCTTCCCCCTGACAAGCGTCGCATCTTCCCCCCGCCACATTGAAAGAAAAATGTGCCGGCGTCAAAGATTTATGTTTTGAATCCGGCAATTTGGAAAAGAAATCCCGGACAAAATCCCAGGCTTTAATATAGGTTACGGGGTTGGAACGGGCACTCCTTCCAATGGGGGATTGATCGACTAATTCGATGGATTTAAGGTCAGAAACATTACCCACAAGTTGACTATAAGATGCAGCTTTTGCAGCTCCCGGCATAATGGCATTTTGCACTGCAGGAAATAGAATGTCCTTAATCAAGGTTGTTTTCCCGGATCCGGATACCCCACTCACCACAGTAAGAACCCCCAAGGGAATCTCCACAGAGATTCCTTTTAAATTATTGGCTGTAGCACCCTCTAAAATAAGTTTGCGGCTAAATTTCCTTCTGGACTTTGGAATAGGTATGGAGAGTTTACCAGATAAATACTGGCCAGTTAAAGAATTCTTGGATTTCAATAAACCTTTATAGTCTCCGGCATAGCAGATTTCACCCCCTAACTCCCCGGCACCTGGGCCAATATCGACAATAAAGTCTGCCTTTTCCATGATCATGTCATCATGCTCTACCACAATCACCGTATTTCCAACATCCCGAAGAGATTGCAATACCAGCACCAAATTGTCCGCATCTCGAGGATGTAAGCCAACTGAGGGTTCATCTAGTATATAAAGCGAACCTACTAAGCTACTGCCAAGAGAGGTGGCCAGATTAATTCTCTGAGATTCTCCGCCTGAAAGCGTGGACGAAGGCCGATTTAAACTCAAATACCCTAAGCCTACCTGCAGCAAGAATTTTAATCGGGAGGTAATTTCCCGGATTACCCTACCCGCTACCTTTTGTTCGTAATCGGTAAAAGAAATGGCATCTAATATTGGAGCCAATTCCGAAATAGGTAAATCCAACCAATCTTGAATGGAATAGCCATGCAATTTTACATAGGCGGTATCGGGACGAATTCTACTTCCTTCACAATCAGGGCATTTTGTAAAGCCTCGAAACCTGGACAGCATGACGCGATACTGGATTTTATGGAGCTGTGATTCTAAGTCTTTGAAAAAGTGATCGAGTCCATGTACCCCTGGGGCTCCTTTCCAAAGGATTTTCCGATTCTGCTCAGAAAGACTAAAATAGGGTTTATGAATGGGAAAATCCAGATCATAGGCCTCTCGGATAAATCTCTTTAAATAATTCCCCATAGTATCACCCCGCCAAGGAGCGATGGCACCGTCATATACGGATTTGGATTTATCGGGAATCACCAATTCTTCATCTAACCCAACAATTCGTCCAAATCCTTGGCAAGTTTTGCAGGCACCATAGGGATTATTAAAAGCAAACATGGGTGGGCTCGGGCGCTCAAAAGCCATCCCATCCGACTCGAATTTATCCGAAAATTCGTACTCGGTTCCTCCTGATTCAACCAAACAATACCCTTCCCCTTCCAGAAAAGCTGTTTGCACACTATCTGCCAAACGGGAGGCCAAGTCTTCATCTTCTTCCCGAATTACCAGTCTATCTATCAGCAAAAAGAACGGCGAGCTAATAGGTAACTTATTTTCACTGAGTAAATCCTCTATGGTAAGCAATTCCCCTTCAGAACCAATAATCCGGGTAAATCCTTTTTGCAAGGCCACTTCGAGTTTGCGTCGAAGGAGTTTTGGGCCTGCTTCCTGTTTAATATAGATGAATACTTTGCTGTCTTGCTTTAAGGAAAGAATGAAGTCCACCACATCAGAAATAGAATCCGCTTTGACCTCTTTTCCAGAAATCGGAGAAAAAGTTCTCCCTGCCCGGGCGAATAATAGTTTGAGGTAATCAAAAATTTCGGTGACGGTACCCACTGTGGAGCGGGGATTAGAGGAAATTGTTTTCTGTTCTATGGCAATCGCTGGCGAGAGTCCCTCAATGTAATCTACATCCGGTTTATCCATCCGGGCCAAAAACTGCCGGGCATAGGAACTCAAGCTTTCCACATAGCGTCTTTGCCCTTCAGCATACAGAGTATCAAAGGCTAAGGAGGATTTTCCAGAACCACTCACCCCGGTAAATACCACCAGTTGATTGCGTGGAATGGCAAGGGTAACATTTTTCAAATTGTGCACTCTGGCACCGGTAATCAGGATTTCCCTGGGTCTGGACATACGCTATAAATAAGGTGTAAAATTACTCTTCAAAAAATTCTTTATTACTATACAACAATTTTTATTTAACTTCGTTATACAACTACTGCAGAAAATAAGCCTAATTCTTTGCAGTCATCTTTCTAATAATTTACAATAATTCTGGCATGCTTATGGTATAAGACTTCTACGCAACAATTTAAGCGCAGACACTATGAAAAATCCACTCGCCCAATTAACTGATCTGGAATTAGTCAATGAATTCAGAAAAGGTAACCAAAGGTGTTTTGAAGTCTTACACAATAGGCACAAATCCAAAATTTTCACCACTATTTTATTAATTGTCCGGGATCGGGACTTGGCAGAAGACCTGTACCAAGAAACCCTGATTAAGGTTATTCAATTTATTCGGGATGGAAAGTACAATGAGGAGGGAAAATTTCTTCCTTGGGTGGTACGCATTGCCCGGAATCTTGCCATTGATTATTTCCGAAAAGATAAGCGGAATCCAATGGTTCACTCCAACGACAGCTTCGACATTTTCAATGTTGTAGGCAAGGTAGAAGAAAGTCCGGAGAAAAAAATAATACAAGGAGAAAATCAGCGTTACATCAGAGAGTTGATTAATCAGCTTCCGGATAAGCAAAAAGAAGTATTGATTATGCGTCATTATTCTGATTTATCTTTCAAAGAAATCTCTGATTTAACCCAGGTAAGCATCAATACTGCCTTAGGTCGTATGCGTTATGCACTGGTTAATCTGAGAAAAATGATGGAAGAATCTCGCACCGGATCTGAAATTCGACTCAATGGCAATGGACAATAATCGTAGGAACCTTTTCATCTAAAATAGGAAGTTTGCATGAAACAACTTTACACAGAACAAGACATAGTACGCTTTTTATACGATGAGATGGACGAAGAGGAATATGCCTCCTTCTTCGAGGTTTTATGCAAAGACCCGGAACTTTGGGAGGTGTATGAGCAACTAAAAGCCACCCAAGAAGAGCTGATTCTCCCTGATTTTGCGCCTTCACTTAAATCAGAAGAACTCATCTTGGAAGCCGCAAGAATAGCCTCCCTAGAAATGGGGGAAGGCAAAGTGGAAATCTCCTCTAAACAGAAAGACTCTCATTCCTTCCGAAATTTATCCCTGACACTCAGCCTTGTTCTGATAGTAGCAGGAGGAATCTCCGCTTGGAGTGAGCTTTCCCTAAAGAACCTCTACCCTACTTCGACGCAAAACCTGGGGGTAGATCAAGGCAATGAATGGATACATTCCAGACTCAATAGAATGGAAGATGCCCGGACACTTCCCATGCAGATAGCCCAAAATCAGTATCATCTGGTCAGTTATTCTGGTCAAAAAGTTTATAAATTTACAGCAGCACATCCTTAATCTTTTCAGGTGTACTGGTTTATGAAATCTGTACCTATCATACACATCCTTTTTTTATTTCCCTTACTCGTATCGGCTCAGGCACTTCGGGTAAGTGGGTCTCAGTTTTTGGAGAAATCAGCCATTCCCGCGGCCAGAACAGAAAGAACCCTGCTCCAATCCGTTCGGGTGGATGCCGGAAAGTTTTGGATAAATGGGAATTTGGTTCCAAGTCAGGATTTACCCCTAAGTTTAAGTCATCAGGCCAAGCAGGTAGAGTTCTATGCAACCTTTCAGGGGGTAAGATCTGTTGAATTACTCTTGGAAGGAAAAAGCTATTTAATACAGCCCAGTCGGGTATCAGATATCAGCCGAATTTCCAGTGCCCATAGCTCCCAAACTCGTGGAGGTGGAGACCAGCACTATTTGGAAAAATTACGCCAAGAATCTCCGGAAACTTTTAAAGCCCTGAGTTTGGAAGCCGACCTCAACCAAAGGTCCCTTCAGTTGAGTCGAGAGTTTCTGACCTCTCATGACCCGAGGAAAAAGGCTGAAATCCGAGCTGAACTACGCAGAATTCTGGATCAGCTTTTTGATTTAAATGTACAGAATCAAACCGAGGAATTAGATTATCTGGAAGCGCAAATTCAAATTCGAAAAGAAGAATTAAAAATCAAGCAAAGTGAAAAAGCGCGATTGGTAGCCCGGAATCTGTCGGAATTGACAGAACTGAAATAAGCATGCGCAAAAAAGAACTCTGCCTCCGGATTCTGGATAAACTCTCCCTTGCAATTCCTCAGGCTGAAACGGAGTTAGTCTATCGTAATCCTTATGAATTATTGGTTGCCGTCATTTTATCTGCCCAATGTACCGACAAGCGGGTGAATTTAGTTACCCCTTCCTTGTTTGAAGCCTTCCCCACCCCCTTGCTGTTGAGTCGTGCCTCTTTTGAGGAAGTCTTTGAGAAAATTAAATCCATTTCATTCCCGAATAACAAGGCAAAACATTTGATTGGCATGGCCCAGCTGCTCGTTTCAGAGCATCAGAGCCAGGTGCCCGATACGATTGAAGCGTTGGTGAAATTACCTGGAGTAGGTCGCAAGACAGCCAATGTAATAGTGTCGGTAGTCTATGGTCAGGCAGCTATGGCTGTGGACACGCATGTATTTCGGGTATCCCAAAGATTAGGGATAGCCAAAGGAAAAACGCCTTTAGAAATTGAGAATCAGCTGATGAAACTCATTCCAAAAGAACGAGTACCGGATGCCCATCATTTATTGATATTACATGGCCGATATACTTGCACCGCCCGGAATCCCAAGTGTGGGGAATGTGCGGTATGGGAGGAATGTAAATGGGGTGCTAAAGCACCCCAGAAATGAAGATGCCCTTTCAGGGCAGCAGGGGAAAGGGCTTAAGCCCTCTCAAAATGAAGATGCCCTTACAGGGCAGAAGGGAGAAAGGGCTTAAGCCCTCTCAAAAGGGAGATGCCCTTACAGGGCAGGGGGTGAAAGGGCTTAAGCCCTCTCAAAAGGGAGATGCCCTTACAGGGCAGAAGGGTGTAGGGCACTAGATACAAATTTTTCGAGATGAATTGCAAAAAAGAAGGCCGGTTGAGTGTCAACCTCAATAACCTTGCAATTTCAAAGTTAGATTTTGAAATTACAAGGTTATTGAATTTAGATTTGGCTTTCAAAAACCTTCGAAATGATTCACCGTTCCCTTTCAATAAGGCGAAATGTTTCCTCTGATTCGCGGCATTGTGGATGAAAGAAGAGACAACGGGTATATATAAGGCAGGGGCACTTTTTTCACCTGTTTTTTTTATCAGTGGCAGTCATTGGTTTGATGGAATTTAGGGAGAAACTGAGAGGTTGAGGGAAACCGGAAGATGGATTGTGCCCAATAAAACCATTCATTTAATGCGGGTAGAGACGCGATGCCTCGCGTCTTGCACGATGCGAAGCATCGTGATAAATGGCAATATGCGTTCAATGCAGATAGAAACGCGAATCATCGCAACAAATAGCAATATGCGTTTAATGCGGTAGAGACGCGAATCATCGCGTCTTGCACAAGGCAAGGCATCGCAACAAATAGCAATATGCGTTTAATGCGGGTAGAGACGCGAATCATCGCGTCTTGCACAAGGCAAGGCATCGCAACAAATAGCAATATGCGTTTAATGCGGTAGAGACGCGAAGCATCGCGTCTTGCACAAGGCAAGGCATCGCAACAAATAGCAATATGCGTTTAATGCGGGTAGAGA